>JBLIOL010000238.1:0-8803 GCA_047639615.1 Planctomycetota bacterium
CTTCCTAAGCATCAGGCATACAGGAGTACGTCATGAATAACTTGATCCATGAAGCCGGCGATGGCCGGCGCGTTGTGCGTTTGACCGAGGGCAAGCGTGTGCTTTTCCTCTTCCGCGATCTGGAGCTGATCCGCAAGCAGCTGCGCGGCGAGGCCGACTTCCGCATGGCGGACGTCGACCCCGCGGACCTGCTCAGTGACATCAACACGGACACCATGACCCCCGCGTGGGTCTGCTTCCGTCACCGTCCCGAGGACATCGCTCTCGACGCCTACGCCGGGCTGCTCGACGCGGACGGCAAACGCGTCTTCGAGGCGCGTGACCTGCTTGACGGTGGCTTTGAAGTGATCGTCTCCGGTCAGCGCAAGGGCACCGGCTCCAGCCGCGAGACCGCCCCGCAGGCCGAGAAGTGGTCCGGCATCGGCCTCGTCATCGCGCACTCCTTCGCGCCCATCCACGAGCGCAACAACCTGAACCTCGGCCAGCTCATGGGCGGCTACGCCATCCTGCAGCGCCTGCAGGACGGCGAGGATGTGCCCTTGGACGAGATCACTGCGCCCTTCGACCCGGTCACCAAGGTGATGCTCGAGTCCGGCGGCCTGTTCCCCTTCAACCGTCGCGCTGCGGCCGGTGAAGTCAGTGTCCCGCGCCCGACCACCAGCGAGCGCCCCATGACCATGGGGGAGAAGATCCTGGCCTCCAAGCTAATGGGTCTAGGGGACGGCGAGCAAGCCTACCTGGCTCCCGGCGACGTCTGCCTGGTGCAAGTCGACGGCGGCTACAGCCACGAATTCACCACGGCCCAGGTGCACGAGTTCCTGATCCGCGAGTTCGGCGCCGACTACAAGGTCCAGAACCCGAGCAAGTTTGGCGTCTTCGAAGACCACCTGCTGTACGCCACGGACGTGGCGCGCATGAAGCCCTTCACGGCCGAGATCGAGACCCTGCGCCGCTTGCAGAACGAGTTCCAGGCCCACACGGGCGTGCGCGACTACTCGGCTAAGGACGGCGTCTCCCCCGGCATCTGTCACCAGATCGCTCGCGAGGAGTTCGTCGACCCCGGCGACTTCATCCAAGCCACCGACAGTCACACCTGCATGGGCGGCGGCAGCAACGCGCTCACCTACGGCGTGGGTGCTACCGAGTATGCCGGCCTGATTCACTCGGGCTTCACCTTCGTCTCCGTGGCGGAGTCGATCCGCTTCGAGCTAGTGGGTAGCCTAAACGAGGGCTGCACCGCCAAGGACGTGATCCTCTACATCCTCGAGGGCCACGCCAAGCGCGAGGAGACTCTGGACCGGGTCATGGAATTCGGCGGCTCGGGTCTCGCCACGCTCTCCATGGATGAGCGCGCGACCCTCTGCAACATGGCTACCGAGTGCTCGGCCAAGTCCGGCATCTGCGAAGGCGACGAGATCGCCGCCGAGTGGCTCGCCGCTCGCCGCGACGGCCAGGACGTAGCCAGCATCAGCGCCAAATTCGTCTCCCCCGACGCCGGTGCCGAGTACACCGGCGGCGTTCACACTATCGACCTCAGTAGCATCAAGCCGCGCGTAGCCGAACCTGGCGACCCGACCTACGGTAAGTGCATTGAGGACTTGGGCTCCGTGCCCATCGACATCGCCTACGCCGGTTCCTGCACCGCCGGTAAGGAGCACGACTTCGACTTCTACGCTCAGGTCCTCCAAGAGGCCCTGGACGCCGGCCGCAAGGTGGCTGACGGCGTGAAGATGTTCGTGCAATACGGCTCCGAGACGGTCCGTGACTACGCCCATGCAAAGGGCTATCACAAGATCTTCGAGGCTGCCGGCGTGCAGATCATCAATCCCGGCTGCGGTGCTTGCATCGGCTGTGGCCCGGGTGTTTCCGAAACCAGCGAACAGGTGACGGTCAGCGCCATCAATCGCAACTTCCCCGGCCGCTCCGGTCCGGGAAGCCTTTACTTGGCCTCTCCTCTAACCGTGGCCGCAAGCGCCGTGGAAGGCCGCATCGTCGCATTCCATTCAGGAATGTTTGCCGAAACCTCCGCAACAGCCGGAGCCTAAATCCAACCAGCATCATGAGCACCTACGACATCGCCATCATTGGCGGAGACGGCATCGGTCCCGAAGTAACGAACGAGGCCTTTAAAGTGGCCGACGCCGCCGCTGAGGTATTCGGCTTCTCTATGAAGAAGACCGAGTACCCCTTCGGTAGCCAGCACTACTTGGACAACGACGTGATCTGGCCCGAGGCCGATTTCGAAGAGACCAAGCAAATGAACGCGCTCTACCTGGGCGCCATCGGCGACCCGCGGGTTGAGGTCGGCAAGATCGAGTACGGCATCATTGCGAAGGCGCGCTTCGAGCTCGACCTTTACGTGAACCGCCGCCCGATCGTGCTCTACGACGAGCGCCTCTGCCCGCTCAAGGACAAGGGCCCTAAGGATGTGGACATGATCATCATCCGCGAGAACACCGAGGATGCCTACACAGGCATGCACGGCTTCGCGCACAAGGGTCAACCCCTCGAGGTTGCCACCCAGACCATGGTCTACACCCGCGAGGGCGTGGAGCGCGTGATCCGCTACTCCTTCGAGCTGGCCATGACCCGCGAGCGCAAGCAGCTGACCTTGATCGACAAGGCCAACGCCGTGCGCGCCCAGGACCTGTGGACGCGCGTCTTCGCTGAAGTCGCTCTCGAGTACCCGGACGTCAAGACCGACCACGCCTACATCGACGCCGCTTGCATGTGGATGGTCAAGAACCCGGAGTGGTTCGACGTGGCCGTGACCCCGAACTTGCTCGGCGACATCATCACCGACCTGGGCGCCATGATTCAGGGCGGCATGGGCATCGCTGCCTCCGGCAACCTGCACCCCGGCAAAGTCAGCCTCTTCGAGCCCATCCACGGTTCGGCACCCAAGCACGCCGGCAAAGGCGTCGCTAGCCCCGTGGCTGCGATCCTGGCCGCGGGCATGATGCTCGACTACATCGGCGAGCCGGTGGCTGCCAAAGCCATCGAGGACACGATCCGCGAGCTGATCTGCTCCGGTCAAATCAAGGACGTGAAGACCGGCGCACACCCCACCGCGGAAGTGGGGGACATGGTCGCGGCGGCCCTGCGGACCTCCGGCGCAGCTGTCTGAGTGCCTAGCCCGGACCCGTCCGGGCTAGCGCGGTAACTGCTCCAGCAAGGCCTTGAGCCTTGGCATGGAGGCCGCTCGCTGGGCGCTAGTGCCCGGAAAGTGCATCAGGGCTTGGTCCAGGCAATGCCGGGCCAGGTCCTGCTGCCCGCCTTCATCGGCGTAGCTGCAGCCAGCTTCATAGGACCATTGCGCGGCGGCGTACTCATCTCTGCGCACGCCCTTGCCCTCGAGGTAGAGCTCGGCGAGCACCTCTTGGGCCATGGGGAATCCCAAGCGCGCCGCCCGCTCGATGTACTCGAAGCCCTGGCCAAGATCGCGCGCCATGCCGCGGCCTTCCAGGGCATGCACGCCCAGGTTGTGAATAGCCTCGGGGTGTTCGCGTTCAGCAGCTTGGGCGTACCAACCCACGGCACGCAGCTCGTCCCGCGGTAGGCCCACGGCCTCAGCGTGCATCCAGCCTAAGAGGAATTGAGCCTCCGCGTCGCCGGATGTAGCGGCGCTCTCGAGCCAGCTAGCAGCCAGGGCCGGATTCATATCCATGCCCAAACCCCACAGGGCGCAGCGACCCATCTCGCGCTGGGCGACAGGGTTGCCCGCCTCGGCGGGACCCTCCAGCCAGCTCAATGCCTGGGCCGGGTTCTGCCGCACGCCGGTGCCCTCGATCAGCAAGCTGCCAAGGCGCACCTTGGCTTCCTCGGAGCCTCCCTCGGCGGAGACTCGATACCACTTGGCCGCCAGGCCGAAGTCTTGGCGCACGCCGAGGCCCTCTTCGAGCATGGACGCCAGATTGAACGCGGCGGTCGCATCCCCTTGCTCAGCCGCGCTCTGGAACCAGTGCACCGCCTCCTCGGGATTGCGCGGCACTCCGTTCCCGTTGGCGTAGGCATAGCCCAGCTGGGACTGGGCCTGCAGGTGTCCTTGATCAGCCGCCTCGCGCAGCCAATAGGCGGACTCCGTATCCGCCCTGAAGACCGCCTCCTCAGGCGCGCCATCCATGGCGCGCGCATAGGCACGCTCGCCCTTCACTTCGTCCGCACGATTGAATGAGCTCCGACCCAACCGCGATTGCGGGGCGATGCAGGCGGGGAGCGTGAGCAACAGGATTGACCAACGCAGCTTCATGCCATTCAAGCTAGCAGAGCCGCTGGCAAGTCGAGCCCCGTCTCAGAGCTTTCGGCGCCCGCTTCCCGCTACGAGGTCAAATGCGACATGGCTAGCACGGCTCGATCGAGATTCTTGGCGGTTACGGCATTGTTGTGTCCGGCGAGAGAGTCCGCCAGACGTGCACGAGCGGCCGAATCGCGTGGGGGAGCGGGGTTTGGCGGCGAAGTCCACGAGCCGCCGTACGCAGTCCGCGTGGTCTTCGTAGAGCCCGTGCTTGTGCAGCAGCTCGGGTCTTACATGTGGGTAGGAGAGCCGTCGGGGCGCGTAAGAACCCCACGGGATCGGCAGGCCTGGCGTTACAGAGAATATCGTGTGACCTTGAAGAACGGAGTGCGAGCCTGGTAGGAACACTCCCTGCCGCGTAGCGCGACGAGCCCCTATACGTAGAACGATGAATAAGCCAGGCACCCAGCCCTGCGACCAGCCCCAGCCCCAGCTCGCAACTGCGGGCAAGCGCCCTACCTACCTCGCGTCCGGTGCCTGCCTTGGCGCCGGCAAGGTGCAGTGGAGCGTCGGTGGTTGGTTTGGCTCCCAGCTCGGCATCACACTCTGGATGCTGCTGGCCGCCGGGGCACTCACCTTTTCGAGCATGCAGAGCGCAGGCGTGGTCTTCGCTATTTTCATCGCGGCCAACGCCGCCGGTTGCGCCTTATGGCGCCGTCGCGCCACACTCGCCCCCCACACGGCCTTCCAGCTCCTGCTACTCGCGGGCGCCATCGCAACAACAGCCCTCTTCCTGACCCTGGAGTCCGCCGGTTTGGTCGAGATCATCGACGAGCTCTCCGACCCCGACCTGCCTCTTCCACTCTGGGCGCACCTTGGCATCTTCCCCTTGATGATGGCGATCATGGCCAGGATCAATAAGCTCGACAGCTAGCTTGCTACAGGCTGTGGAGAACGTGTTGCCGCGCTGAACGAGGGCACGGTCGTACTCGGCCCAGTTCGTGACCCGCTATTTTGTCTTGTACTTCGGGTGCACGCGAGAGTTCATGCCTGCGGCCATCGGCTGGGCGAGGCTAGGACCTGAGTGGGGGAATAGTGCACCAGCGCCGTGGAGAGAGGCGACCCAGCAATTGCCTTCGCGCTAGTCCTCGTAGGCACCTACGTCGACGATCGATCCGGTGCCGACACCGGTATCCATAGTGTTCGGGTTGTCTTGGAGCCTGCGATGCCCACCGAGGTCCAGGGGCACCGGCTCGTTCTTGTCTGTGTCGAAGTCCACGTCGGCCCTGTCAAGGGCTACTCCGTTGTTGGCTGCGGCATCGATGCACGGCGATCCGGGCCGCAGACGCAGGTTCACAGAGCTGACGAAAAGGGGGTCGGCGGTGAAGTTTCCGAAGAGTCCATTCGTGCCGTCTTGAAGGTCGCAGTAGGTGGCATCCACCCGGCCTAAGATTCCAGCACCTAGGGGAGCGTCGTTGCCCCAGACGATGCAGTTGTGCAGCCTGCCGTGGGCCGGGATGAGGGATCCCGAAACCACACGTAGACCTCCGCCGGCAGTCAGCGCTCGGTTGAAGGCAAAGGTGCAGTTGTTGAAGGTAGCGTTACCTGAGGTGAAGGAGTTGCCGCCGAGGTAGACCGCGCCGCCACGATTGGCCTGGTTTTTGCGGAAGGCAACATTGGCGACTACCGTCAAAGCAGGGTCGTTGAAGTTCGAGGGTAGCGCGATTGCTCCACCATCACCGGCCGTGATGTTCTCGCTGAAGGTCGAGTTGAAAATGAACAGGCTGGCCGCCTGACTCCACAGACCTCCGCCGCGCAGATGGGCGCGGTTGTTGCGCACTGTGCACCAGCGCATGGTCAGAATCCCAGGCTGAACGCCAACGGCGCCGCCCCTGAATGCGGAGTTCCGCTCGATGATGCAGTTTGTGATGTTGGCGGCTGAATTGAAGACGTACACCCCACCTCCAAATCTGTCCATCAACGTACTGTCCGCATTGCCGTCGGTGATGCGGAATCCATCCAGGCGGGTGGCTCCGGGGGGAGGGCCGAAGGGATTAACAATGGAGACAACGTGATAAGAATTGTCGACTGCATCGCCCGCGACTCCCAAGTCGCCACACAGGTGCGTCTGGAAGAAGTGTTGCGCGCGTTGAGAGAATTGAGTCTCTGTTCCATCGAAGCCGCCCAGAACCCGAATGCCCTGGGGAATGAAGAAGGTGGCGGAGCGGGGCTCTGCCGGGTCGGTCCTGACGCTCGGGTAATAAGTCCCTTCTGCAACCCAGACTCGATCCCCAACAAGGCTCACACCAAAGGCGTCGTCTAGGTTGTCGAAGGCAGTAGCCCAAGTGAGCCCATCGCCACCCGGCGCAGCGTCGTCGTCCACCAGGTAGCGAGACTGTGCGCCCGCGATGGGAATGATCAGAGCGAAGGCGAGTAATAGAGAGTCGAATTTCATATTGGCCTAGAAGAGACGCGGAGCGACGAATCGCTAAATGGGGTCTGCCCAGAGCATAGTAGCCTTCCTGATCCATTGTCTGTGGAGCTAGGCGGATAGGAAGTACAAGGTGTGCGAATCCTGGACCTAGGAGGGTGAATGGGGCTGTGCCTGCTCGGGCCGCAGTCCACCCCGGCTGAAAGGCAGTAATCTGGGTTCATGACCAGTGATTGCCCCCTTGAGAGCGCGGCCTTGCGCGCTAGGGGAGGCGAGCTAGTCCTTGCCCTTCACAGGATGGGCCTGACGCCACTCTCTGCGAAGAGTGTGCGCGGCTTCAGCTCAGGCCCCGAAGTCGAATGTCAGCTCGGGGCGTGGATCGGTTGGCGAGAGCGGTGGGGGATCGGCCTGTAGGCCCGGATGCGGCGGATGCGGCGGATGCGGCGGATGCGGCGGATGCGGCGGATGCGGCGGATGCGGCGGATGCGGCGGATGCGGCGGGCCCTCGTCAACCGCGGCGACATCACCATTTGGATCACACCCGAGCCGATCAAGGGCTGGACTGCAAAGGCACCCTGTGGTCGCGGTGCTCCACAAAAATACACGGACCTTGCCATCGAAACTGCGCTCACTTTCTGGCTCGTCTTCCGGTGCCTCGTCGGCAAGCCGAGGGCTTCTTGCGCTCGCCGCTCGATCTCACGGACGTCAGCCTGGAAGCACCGGACTACACGACCTTGTCTCGACGGAGCAAGGGCCTGCGAGTTGACCTTGGCCTGGTCACCTCGAAGAAGCCAATCCACCTGATCATCGATAGCACCGGGCTCTCGATCGTAGGAGAAGGCGAATGGGCGGCAGCCAAGCATAGAGGGCGCGGAAAGCGTGGTTGGCGCAAGTTGCACATCGGGGTTGATCGAGCGGGGATGATCCTTGCACAGGTCCTGACGGACAGCTCCGGCGACGATGCGAAGACTGGGCTCAAGGTCATCAAGAGGACTAAAGGCAAACTGTCCAGCGTGACGGGCGACGCGGCATACGACACGGTGGCCATCTACGACCGGGCTGCGGCGAGAGGTGCGAATGTCGTCGTCCCTCCAACGCGGTCGGCATCCAAATCTGCCGGCAAGCTAAAGCCCGCTGAACGGGACAAGACCATTCAGAGGGTGGGCGAGGTAGGCGCCGAAAATGGCAGAAGCAGTCGCGCTACCATCGGCAGGAGACGGTGGAGAACGCCTTCTTCAGGTATCAGTCGCTGCTTGGCGACCGGCTCCACGCCAGAGCTCTAGCCGCGCAGAAAGCAGAGGTCGTCATTGTCTGCAAGATCTTGAACCGGCTGCTAGGCTTGGGCAGGCCTGGCTCCGTGGCCATTGCTCGGTGAATCCGCCAACGGAGGGGGGGCCGACCCGATCGGATATGTGCAACAACGCCCAGGCTCGACCTGACGCTGCTCAGGAAGGCGTGTGCGCGCGGGAATGGAGCGTCTACAATTACGTTAAGCAACCAATAAGAGATTGAGCACGATGCGCCCCATTTCTTTGCGCGGAACGAAGGCCCTCATGTATTGTTCAATAGCCACGGCGAAGAGGCCCAAAGGCCCCAGCTCTCCGATCAGATGATATGTATTCTTGTATTACTCGCTACCCAAGCCACTCCACTAGAGGTCGCCGTCCCCGATCCCACAGGCGATCGCTCTAGCAGAGCCCTGCCATCCATCCACGGAATAGATAAGGACGGGATCCCCGAGATCGCCGTAGGAGCTCCTACAGCGTCGAGCCCGGACCAATACAGTGGACATGCCTTGATCCTCTCAGGAGCGAACCGAGAGATCCTGCAGACCTGGCGCGGAAAGCCCAGACGTCGTGGCTTCGGTGAGACCTTGAGAGCTGCCGGTGATTCGAACGGTGATGGCATCCATGACGCCCTCGTCGGCTATGAAACGGGAGCCAGAACAGAGGTGCTCTCAGGAGTAGACGGCTCCATCCTCCTCAGCTTCGACAGATCTGACGAAGGGGTCTTCCTGTTCGGAAATCTTGACCAATACGTATTTCTGAATAAATAGGGCGAAACTGACTCTTAAACCTTGTCCACGAATTATGTCAAACACAATTAGACTGACTATTGACTTCCTATTGACGCGGATT
>JBLIOL010000239.1:0-8744 GCA_047639615.1 Planctomycetota bacterium
GGAAGATCATCGTGGAGAGCAAGAAGGCACGCGTAGCGTGACTGCGCTTCACCAGTCCAAGGCTACTGAAGAGGAAGGCCAGGACGCCCGTGGCAAAGACCTCGAAGAAGCCCTCCACCCACAGGTGCACCACCCACCAACGCCAGTACTCGGCCACCGATAGGTGGGACCGCGCGCCGTACATGAGGCCCGCGCCGTAGAGCAGGCCGATAGCCACGATCGCCAGGGTGAGTAGGCCCACCATGCCGCGCGATTCCTTGTTGGCCAAGGCCGGCAATACGCCACGCATCATCAGCACGAGCCACAGGATCAAGCCCACGAAGAGACCGATCTGCCACACGCGACCAAGTTCGACGTACTCGTAGCCCTGGTGTCCGAACCAGAAGCCCATGTCCAAACCGAGCTTTTGGTGGATGGAGAGGAACTCGCCCGTAAGCGAACCTACCACGACCACCAACAAGGCTCCGAAGAGCACGTTCACTCCCAAGCGTTGGAACTTGGGCTCGCGTCCTCCGATCACCGGTGCAAGGAACAAGCCCGCGCCCAGGAAGGCCGTAGCGATCCAGAACATCGCCGTTTGGATGTGCCAGGTACGCGCCAGGGAGTAGGGCAGGATCTTCGCCAGGGGCAAGCCAAAGAAGTGGTTGCCCTCAATCGTGTAGTGCGCCACGACTGCTCCCAAGGTCACTTGCAGCACGAAGAGCGCGATGACCACCACCACGTACTTGCCCACTGCGCGCATGGAAGGCGTCAACACCAGGCCACGCAAGGGATCGCTCTTGGGTGCTTCGTGGGGCTCTTCTTGGCCAGCACGGGATGCGCGATACCAAACGATGCCCGCGATAACCCCCAGCAGCAGCATGATGCTGATGATGGACCAGAACAGGTTCGCCGCCGTAGGCACGTTGCCAATGAGCGGCTCGTGCGGCCAGTTGTTGGTGTAGGTGTAGCTCTCGCCAGGGCGCTCCGTGACGCAGGCCCAAGCCGTCCAAGCGAAGAACTGGCCGATGCTCTGCAAGCGCTCGGGGTCGCTCAGGGTGCCCTCCGGAATCGCGTAGTCCTCGCGCAACTGAGCCTTGCTGGGATCGTTGTTGAAGAGGCCGCGGTAGTGATCGCCTACGCCCTGCCAAACAGCCGCGCGCTCATCACTGATGGTGAGCGTGCCACTGGCCACGTCGAAGGTATTGGTGCGCAGCTCGTACTTAAGCCGGCCTTCCAGAGCGGCCTGCTGCACAGGACCGAGCTCCTCGTAGGCCTGGCCGTGCTCGGCCTGGCTCCAGGTCTCCATCAGTGCGAGGCACTCACGATGGACCCAGTCAGCCGACCAGTCCGGCGCTTGGTACGCGCCGTGGCCCCAGATGGAACCGACCTGCTGGCCGCCCATGCTCTGCCAAGCCTGCTGTCCGTCGAGAAGCTGCTCACCCGTGAACAACTCCACACCGGAGGTAGTGACGACACGCTCAGGAATCGGTGGCGCTTGGCGATAGACCTCGCGCCCAAAAAAGCCGAGGAGGAAAAAGGCGCCTAGGACTATCGAGCCCAGGGCCACCCAGTGAATACGTTTGGGGTTCATCAGATTCAGCCCTTCAGGGCACGGGGGAAGAGAGCGTTGTTCTCCAAGTGAATGTGTTCCATCAGGTCGCGCTCCAACTGGGCGAGACCGAGGTACAGAGCGCGCCAGGTGTTGCAGGCGCCCTCCGGCGGCTCAAAGTTCGCGGCCAACTCGCGCATGCGCTCGAGGTTCTTGCCGTGGTCCTGGTGCTCCTCCTCCATGACCGAGATCGGCATGGCCACCATGCGGCCGCGGCCAGCGAGGATCATCGGGAAGAGCATCTGCTCCTCCTTCTGCATGTGCATCTCGAGCTCCTCGGTGAGGCGCTCGAGGAACTCCCCGAGGCCGCGCGGGCAGTCGGGCTTCTCTCCGTGCACCTGCTCGACCTTGCGCGCCATGGCGGTCAGCCGCGGCAGCTCCTCGCGGTGCGCAGCGTGAAAGTTGTCGAGTATGTACTGAACGAAGTCCGGTAGCGGTTTCTCCGACACGAGCTCCTGCTGGGGAGTCTCGGCGATCGCGGCCTGCAGCTCGCTCTCCAGCTGGGCCACATCGAGCCCTTGCTTGACACAGGCATCAGCCAAGGAGATGCGGCCATTGCAGCAGAAGTCCAAGCCATGCTTGTGGAACACCCGACTGGCTCCGGCATGGCTTACGGCGAGTTCGGCGAGGGTTGAATCGGGCTTGATGAGGTCTTGCATTGGGGTTCCTGTAGGGGTTCTCCCAGGCCTAATGCAGGAAGCGTGCCAGCCTTCGATTCGTTGGAAACAAAGGACTTAGGAGTGGGTTGTTATGATTTCAACACGCAGCTATGCTGTCATTAACACACGCACGCTGTTCATATGACAACACCCTCCCACGAGGCCCTGCTCGCCATCGCGCGCGACATCACGGCCTCCCTCAGCACCGAGGATCGCGCCCAGCGCCTGGTCCAAGCGGTGCACCGCGCCCTGCCCTGCGACGCGGTCGGCCTGCTGCGCTTGGAGGGCGACCAGCTCGTACCCATGGCCTGCCTAGGCCTCGATAGCGACGTCTACGGGCGACGCTTCGCCCTAGCCGAGCATCCGCGCCTAGCCATCATTGCGGCCAGCAGCGAGCCCACCCGCTTCCCCGACAACAGCCCGCTCCCCGACCCCTACGACGGCCTCGTGAACGGCGCCCCGCACCTGGGCGAACAGGTCCACTCCTGCCTGGGCTGCGCGCTGATGGACGAGGGCGAACTGGTCGGCGTACTGACCGCCGACGCGCTTAGACCAGGTGCCTTCGAGAACATCGACGACGACTTCCTAGCTCACCTCGCCGCCCTAGCAGGCGCTGCCCTGCGCACGGCGCACCTGATCGAAGCACTTGAGGAGCGCGCCGAAGTCCGCGGCCAAGTCGCCCGCGACCTGGTGCAGGACGTCATGGATCGACGCGGCACAATGCTGCTCGGCGCCAGCGACGCCACCGCCGCCCTGCGCGATGAGATTGCCCTGGTCGGCCGCTCCGACTTCCCTGTGCTCGTCACCGGCGAAACCGGCGTGGGCAAGGAACTGGTCGTGCGCATGCTGCACACGCAATCCCAGCGCGCGGCCACGCCGCTGGTCTACGTGAACTGCGCCGCCGTGCCTGAGTCGGTGTTCGAGAGCGAGCTCTTCGGCCACGTGCGCGGCGCATTTACCGGCGCAGACTCCGAGCGCCTAGGCAAGTTCCGCGCAGCCGATGGCGCCTGCCTCTTCCTGGACGAAATCGGTGAGCTGCCACTGCACGTACAGCCCAAGCTCCTGCGCGTACTTCAAGAAGGCGAGGTCCAATGCGTAGGATCGGACAGGCCCTTCAAGGTCGACGTACGTGTCTTCGCCGCAACCAACCGCGACCTCTCGGCAGAAGTCGCCGCAGGACGCTTCCGCGCCGACCTCCTACACCGGCTCGATGTCTGCCGCATCGTGGTTCCGCCCCTGCGCGAGCGCCCCGAGGACATCCCGCCCCTCGCGGGCCACTTCGCCGACCGCGCACGCCGGCGCCTAGGCACGGGCCCAATCCGCTTCGGACCCAACGCCCAATCCGCGCTCTCAGGCAACGCCTGGCCGGGCAACGTCCGCGAGCTAGAGAACGTCATCTCCCGCGGCATCCTGCGCGCCACGGGTCGCACACCAGCCGGCGATGTGGTCATGGTCCGTCATGACGACCTAGACGTAGAGCCGCGCCATACGGAGCAAGCTCTGGCTTCAACGCCCATTCCTGCAAAAGGCGTAGCCCTGCGCGAAGCCGTCGAGGACTACAAACGCGCGTTGATCAAGAGCGCCCTCGAGCGCAACACAGGCAACTGGGCGGCAGCCGCGCGGGAACTAGGCCTCGACCGCGGCAACCTCCATCATCTAGCTCGTCGCCTGGGCCTCAAGCAATAGGCCCAGCGTGCGCGAACTTAGGCCATAACGTTGACATGACCACCGGTACCGGTGGCGGCTACTTCGCCTGCTGCGTCGATTAGTTTCGTGGCTGCTTTTCCCTCAGCCTTAGCCTGGTCCTGCTCCATCTTGAGCACAGAGACCACACGGTATTGACCTGGACTCGCCGTGACGCCCTTCATGGAGGGCTCTGAGTTTCCTGAAATCGGGTTCATCAAGGTCGCCTTTCGGCCGAGCCAGGAACCCATCTGAAATCAAACCCGAACGCTTCGCACCGGTCTCGATTCAGTCCACCAGACGCAGCGCACCGAAGCCCTCAATACGAGTCAGGCTCTTACCGGTGGACCACAGCCGGTGATAGGAGACGGTGGCCTGCTCGCCTTCGCCGTCACGGTCAGCCACCAACAGGTCCCAAGAGAGCTCCGCGCCCTGACCGTCGCCGGCCACTCCCAAGAGGCTTAGGGGCAGGCTCGCTTCGAGCACCCAACCACCTTCCACCTGGCGCGCCTGATGCCGAATCACGTCGCTACCGGTCTTGCTCTCTAGACGTCCAAGGGCGCCAAAAGTAAAAACGCCGACGCTTGTGCCGGTCACCCCAGGCACGCGAAATAGCAGCCTCACACAATCGCTCTGATCGAGACTCGTCGCTGCGTCATCCATGACCTGGTCATCACGAACGGTGACGGCCAAGTGCAGCCAGCCAGCACTCCAGCCCACTTGGATATCCGCCCCAAGATCGGTCGGGCCCTTGTAGGCCGTCACGTTCTTGATCAATGGAGTGCGGTCATCCACATGCATCTTGGGCACGGCGCTCCACTCCGCCAGCTGCCCATCGAGGTCCACCAGCGCGAGCGCGCCGGCACTGTAATGAGGACGGTAGACGGTCACCTTTTGCTCCCACTGGACGTCCACGGCGAGAGCTTGGTCCTTGCCCTTGATAGCCACCAGCAAGTCCAGCTCGATCGGCGCACGCCAAGGCTCGGTAGCGGGATCGAAGGCTAGCTCCCCCAAGCGGTAATCCACCGTGCGACGCTCCTGCGGCTCCAGGTGCAACTCCAGGGTCGGGTGCGCGCTATCCGCCTGGGACGGACCGACGCGCAGGTCCATGGCCTTGTCCAGCGGATTGAAAAACGTAGCTGCGCTGGTCCGCTCCGAAACATCGAGTGGCCCGAACTGAAGCGAGCTCTGCAGCTCTGCCGTCACGGACGCAATGCGCCGCGCCACGTGCTCATCTGTGCTCTCGATGCGCAGACTATCGATAAGCGCGCCATCCCTATCGATAGCCGACAGGCCAATCGCCTGCGCATCGATGTCCAGGGCCACGTAGTGATGGGTTGAAATCGCCAGCTCTTGATATGGATTCGGCGCGCTGTCGACCTTGTAGAGGGGAGCACCTCCGCCGCCCGTCACTAGATAGGTGATGCCATCTTTAGTAGAGCGTTCGTACAGGTGATCGTGGCCGCCAAGCACGAGGTCCACGTCGTACATCTCGAAAAGCGGCACCAGGAAACGGCGTCCCTCGTCCAGGGGCCACTCCTTGGGCGTTCCATCCTCGTGCAGCTTACCGTGCGGCCCCGAGGTCAGCGGCTGGTGGTGTAAGGCAACCAACGTGTAGCGATTGCGAGCCGAACGCAGTTGCTCGCGCAGCCAATCGTACTGGGGCATGCCCGGCATCATGCGCGAGTTGGTGTCCAGCACGAGCAGGGTGATCAACTCGTAGTCGACCCGATACCAGCGCTCGTTCCCCGGCAACTCGTACAGCGAGAAGTAGTGCGACGCCTCGATGTTGGTCACATCATCGTGACGACGGGTGGCCTCATGATTACCGATGGCCGGCCACATGGGCATGCGCCCCAGAAAGTTGCGCGCAGGCGAGAAGAACTCATTGATCCAACGCTTGTACTGGCGCCCATCGCTCGGGTAATCGCCGGTTCCGATCGCAAAGAGCGCCTCACTCTCATGTTCAAACATGCGCTCCGAGACCTGACCCCAGACCTTCGGTTGGGTGCGCACATCGCCGACCACTAGCAAACGATAGCTCTCCGGCTGCAGCGGCAAGGTGCGGAACTGGCGTGTACCACTGCTGTGACCCGGCCCCGTGATCTCGTAGGAGTAGAGCGTATTGGGCGTCAAGTTCTCGAGCGCGAACACATGGTGCCGCGCGGCCTCCACATGCTCGACAGCACTCACTCCTTCGCCCGCCCAGTACTGCAGATTCGCGGCCAAGGGCGTCTCGTGATCGATGACCACCGTCATCGTGCGCGCGCTTGGTTGCAGCAGGAACGGCCCACAGGAAAAATCTGTGGGTGCAGCGGGCTGGGGTGCTTGGGCGAAGAGTACGAGGAGCGCGGCAAACATGGAGAGAGTCGTGGTTGCGGTTCGGGCAGTTTTCGAGACCCACCCTAGCCATCCGAGAGGCCCAAGGACGGGTATCTTGAAGTTCCTGCCCGGACTTCAGATTAGCGTAAGAGGTGTGGGCGAGAGTTAGGAAATCGGAGGATGCGCCTCCGGTCTATCAAGCCTCACCAGGACATCCATGCAACCGCTATCCACCCGCGCAACGCGAGCGATTCTGCTTTTGGCCCTCAGCGGCCCGGCCCT
The DNA here is from genome assembly GCA_047639615.1 of Planctomycetota bacterium. Lineage (GTDB taxonomy): Bacteria > Planctomycetota > UBA1135 > UBA1135 > CAYWNK01. The sequence continues at coordinate 6,538 of JBLIOL010000239.1, forward strand.
GGCCCAGTTGGGCCCGCCCCCGGTTCCGCCCCAGAACCCGATCACGCCCGAGAAGACCATTCTCGGCAAGGCACTGTTCTGGGATGAGCAACTTTCCAGCGACTCCACCATCGCCTGCGGCACCTGCCACATTCCTGGATTCGGCGGTGCCGACCCGCGCGTCGGCCCCGGCGCCGTGCACCCCGGACCCGACGGCAGCTTTGGAACGCCCGACGACAAGTTCGGCTCCCTCGGCATCCGCGACTACGACCAAGGTGAGTTCCAAGCCAACAGCATTTTCGGCTTCGAGCCCCAAGTCACCGAGCGCCTGGCCAATAGCCCGATCGGCGCCGCGCACTTCCAGGACATCTTCTGGGACGGCCGCGCGCGCAGCGAATTTATCGACCCCGAGACCGGTCTAGTCAGCATTCAAAGCGGCGGCGGCCTCGAATCCCAAGCCCTGGGCCCGATCCTCTCCAGCGTCGAGATGGGCGACACCGGCCGCACCTGGGACGATGTGCGCAGCAAACTAGAGTCCGTGCGTCCCCTGGCCCTAGCCTGGAATCTGACGCCCGACCTGCAGGCCGCAACCGCCGGCAATCCCAGCTACCCGGACCTGTTCCAAGCAGCCTTCGGCGACCCGGCAATCACCGCCGAGCGCATCGCCTACGCCATCGCCACCTACGAACGCACGCTCAACCCGGACGACACACCCTTCGATCGCTTCATGAACGGGCAGAACAATGCCCTGACCCAGGGTCAGCAACAGGGCCGCAACGCCTTCAACTCTCCGGGATCCCGCTGCAATCAGTGCCACTCCGGAGCGCTCTTCTCGGACCGTTCCTTCCGCAACCTAGGCCTGCGCCCGATTCAAGAAGACAACGGCCGGCAAGCCGTCACCGGCAACCCCGGCGACCGCGGCCGCTTCAAAGTACCGAGCCTGCGCAACGTCGGCCTGCGCGAGCGCTTCTTTCATAACGGTCAGTTCACCAGCCTGAACGCAATCCTGGGCTTCTACAACAATGACGGTGGTCCCTTTCTGAACAACAAGGACCCGTTGCTCAATGGACTCAATGTGCCGCCCCAGGTGCGCCCTGCCATCGTCGACTTCCTCACCAACGGCCTCACCGATGCGCGCGTAGCCAACGCCCTCCCGCCCTTCGACCGACCGCGCCTGAACTCAGAGCGCGCCGTATCGACACCTGTCTTGGTAGGCGGAGCCAACTTCGGCAGTGGTGGCTTCGTTCCGATCATGATGGCCCCCACCCAAGCAGCCGCGGGCGACCCCGGCTTCCGCTTGGGCATTAGCCAGGGCCTCGGCGGCGCATTCGCCGCCCTCGGTTGGTCCACCGCTGGTGCAAGCTCGGCCGGTCCGATCCAAAACGCCATCGCCTTCGACACCGGCATACTGACACTGAGCGGAATCGGTCCAGGCAATGGCGTCGGTACGCTCGAGCGCGCCTTCATCCAAAGCCCGGCCCTGATCGGGCTCGTGCTGCGCGCCCAATGGTACGTGCGCGACTCGGCCGCATCAGGCCGCATCGCAAGGAGCGAGCTGGCTGAGATAACCCTGTTCTAGCTCTCTCTAGAATCCGGTTGGAAGCGTCGGGAGGGTTGCCAGTGGCAGCCCTCCCGATGTTTATTTAGGCCTTCGGTCGCAGGGTAACTTCGAGGCCGCCTTCGGGCCCCTTATCGAAGCTGACCTCTAGATCGTGGCGGGCGGCCACATCGAGCACGATGTGCAAGCCCAGTCCGCGACCATCAGGATGTCGCTCGCGAGCGCTGTCACTGCGACCTGCGCGAGCCGTCAGCTGGGCCAAATCATTAGGAGCGATGCCCGGCCCATCATCGACTACGCGCAGCCAGTAGTCGCCCTCGCGGGCAGCCTCGGAAGTGCCGAGCACCACAGCCACATGGCCGCCCGCGTGGTTGTAACGCAGGGCGTTGTGCACCAGATTGCTGACCGCCTCCTCGAGCAAGGTCACATTGCCAACCACGGTCAAGGTCTCGGCCGGAACGCTGCTCTCCAGGGAGACGTTCAGCTGACGCGCAATCGCCAAGTGGCGCGCGACGGAACGCTCGACAACCGCACCGAGGTCCACATCACCGCGCTCCAGTGCTTGCTCGCCCGCTTCGAGGCGCGCCACCGTCGAGAGGTTGCGCAGGATCGCCGCCACGTAGTGAGCTTCTTCCATGGCGCCCGAAAGGGCCGCGGGATTATCTGCGTT
>JBLIOL010000240.1:0-8695 GCA_047639615.1 Planctomycetota bacterium
TTCTCGGTGCCAATGCTGCCATCGCGGCGCCGCAGAATCTGACGCCGGTGGTCTCGGCTTCCATTCACGATGAGCCGCGCGACGGCATCGGCGATAGTTTCAACGGTTCGCCTTTCACGGGCCTCTTACGCGAGCAGTCCAGCCGCGAGGATCGCTCGATCCAAGAGTTCGACGTGAGTGCTTTCGGTGGCGCCAGCCTCTCGGGTGCGACGCTCAGTGGCACCATCAGCGTCAATAACGCCTTTGACAACGGCCCGCGCACTTTCGACTTCCTGCTCTACTCGGGCAATGGCGTGGCAGACCTGAGCGACTTTGAAATTCCGGCCACGGTGGTTGGCTCGGGCTCCTACCACCCGCCCATGGACACGAGTTTCAATTACTCCATCGACGTGACGGCTGCGGTGCAGGTTTTGCTCAACGGCGGCGCGACCCACATCGGGTTCAAGGTGGACTGCAGCTCCGATCCGAATTTCCCGAACATCCTCAGCGATGGTGCCTCCGTGCTCTCCCTGCAGGTGGGCGTCACCATCGGCACCAACTACTGCGGCCCGGCCGTGCCCAACACCACCGGCAACTCCGGAGTGATGAGCGCCTCCGGTAGCATCGTCGCCACCGACAACAACTTCACCGTCACCGGCAGCCAGCTCCCGGAGGGCGAATTCGCTTACATCATCGCCAGCCGCACCCAGGGCTTTGTGGTCGGTCCCGGCGGCAGCATGGGGGACCTGTGCTTGGGCGGCAACATCGCGCGCTTCAACCGCGCCGGCGAAGTGGGCGCCGTCGCTGGCGGCTCCTTCAGCATCCAGCTGCCCCTAGGCGACTTCCCGGAGCCCCCGGCCTTCGGCATCAGCGTCCTGGCCGGCGACACTTGGAACTTCCAATGCTGGCACCGCGACTTCATCCAGGGTCAGGGAGCCACCTCCAACTTCACCGACGCCTTGGAAGTGCTCTTCCAGTGATGGCCTAGGTGGTTGGGCCGGGGTGCCAGGTCGAGTACCATGCTCGCGCTATGGCCGCCCCGCCCGACGATACCCGTGTTCTGCGTGTGACCGTGACCGATCAACGGCGCACGGGTGACGATGCAATCGTGCTGCGTGTTGCTCCGAAGGAGCCCCTGGGGCCGATTCGAGCTGGGCGCTTCTTCATGCTGCGCCGTGAAGACCGCCTCTCCCCGGCGATTCCGCGGCCCTTCTCGATCTATCGCCAGCTACCCTCGGGCGAGCTGGAGTTCCTGATCAAGGTCATGGGAGACGGCACGCGTGCTTTGGAGGCTTCGGTCCCGGGTACGGAACTGGTCTGCATCGGCCCCCTGGGACACGGCCTGCCGGCGCTGGATGCGGAGGGAGCCCCCTGGGTTCTGGTGGGCGGTGGCATCGGCTCGGTGCCCTTCTACATGGGGATCGAGCAGGCGCTGCTCGGCATGGACGGGGGCGCAGCAGTGACTGCCGCAGACATGACCTTTGTCTACGGCGGCCGCACGGCTGGCTTCCTCTACGACTTGGATCGCTTCGAGGCTCTCGGCGCGCGCTGCTGGGCTGCCACGGACGACGGCACGGCAGGCTTCCAAGGCAATGTGGTGCAGCTGCTCGAAGCGCGCTTCAAGAGCGGCGAGCTGCCCGAAAAAGTGCGCCTGATGGCCTGCGGGCCCGAGCCCATGATGGAGGCCGTGGCGCGCCTGGCGAAAGAGCGCGACCTAGACTGCTGGCTCTCCCTCGAGACCCTGATGGGCTGCGGCGTCGGTATCTGTAACGGCTGCGCAGTGGAGACCGTTCCGGGCGGCGCCTTCGGCGACTGGCCGGTGGCCAAGTGCTGTGTGGACGGCCCCGTGTTCAACGCACGGGACGTCGTGCTGCACTAGTCGTGCTGCACTAGCGCCCGCCGCCGGGGATGTCCTTGCGATCCTCGAGGGGTAGGGTCGGACCCACGAACTCCTCGAGGCGCCGTTGGTTGCGCAGGCGCACGGCCTCTAGGACTTGGGTCACCTGCGAGCGCAGGTCTTCCTGCACCTGAGCGATCAACAGCAGGCCGCGTTCGGCAGCGGAGATGGCTTCGGAGGCGGCCTCGAGACGATCGAGTAGAAGGGCTAGGTTGTGCCAGGCCCAGAACTGACTTTGGTCGAGGTTGAGCGCGTTCTTGAAGGCGCTGACCGCGCGCTCTCCATGGCCTAGGCCGTCGAGGGCGTTGGCACCCGCCAGATGAACTGCAGCCAGACGCGCGTCGCGGTCCGGTTTGGTGGACCAGGCATCCTCGAGTTGTAGCGTGCGCTCGACCCAGCCGAGGATCGCGATGTGGTCCCCGCGACGTTGGTCGAAGACCAGGTAGGGCCAGATGGCGTCGGCATTCCTTGGCATGCGCGCGGCGAGTTCATCCTGCAGCAGCATGCGTTGCTTGCCGGGCCCGCCGAGCTGATAGGCGCGCTCCAAGTACCCCTGGGAGGCCTCGGCCGTACCGGGGTTCGAGGCTAGTAATGCGCCTAAGTTGTAGTGCGCGTCGAAGCTCTCGGGCAGCTGCTCGCAGGCCTTGCCCAGGGCTTCCACCGCTTCGGGAATGCGGTCGATTTGCGCTAGCACCTTGCCGCGTTGGAGCTGGGTGTCGCCGTTCTCCGGTTCTGCCGCGGCGGCACGATCGAAGTAGGCCAGGGCCTCCTGGAATTGACGCTGACTCGCGGCCAACATGCCCAGCAGGAAGTACACCTCGGGGTCGTCGCCGACCACCGCTTGCAGAGCGGCGATAGCTTGCTCGGCTTGGCCATAGCGCTGACCGTCGATGGCCGCGCGCACCAGGCGCGTGTGGTCAGCCACGTGGCGGGGGCGGCGCTGGAGAGCTTCCTTGAAGGCGCCGCGCGCTCCGTCCAAGTCGCCCATGCGCACCAGGGTCTCGCCCAGGTTGGACCATGCCACCGCGTTGGCGCGGTTGAGTTGGATGGCGCGGCTGAGCTCGCTCTTGGCCAGCTCCAGCTCGCCACGCACCATGTGCGTCGTACCCAAACCGGAGGCTGCCTCCGAGCTGCCGGGGAAGGCCTTGCAGATCTCCTCGAAGATCACCTTGGGCGCATCCAGATCGCGTTCCGGCGGCAGCTGCCCGGCGAAGAGTAGGCACCAGCCCTGGCCCAGGTTCGCCTGCAGGCGATCGTCCACGGAGACCATGACACTCTCGTCCGGCTTGGGGTGGATGTTGAGGCCGTGCACGATGGCCTGCAGTTCGTTGAGGCGTTCCTTTAGCGGTGCCTCCAGCCCGAGCCTGGGCGAGAACTTGCCGTAGTCGTGGCCGAGCATCAGGCAGCGCAGGTAGGCATAGAGCGCCTCGTTCAGGTCCGCGTGCTCCTTGTCCCGTTGGTAGCGCTCAAGCATCACGCGCCCGAGACTCCAGTGCGAGGCGGGCACGAGCGGGCTCTCTTCGGCCGCGGCCCGGAAGAAGGTGACCTCGTCCGCGTAGATGGCGGTGCGCTCGACCGTGCGCACTCCGAGGCCAGTCGCAGCCAAGAGCAGGACAGCGCTTAGTAGGCCGCGATAGGGTAGGTGCAGGGCGAGCGCCACGGCCGCCAGGCTGCCGCCGAAGACAGCCAGGTACGCGAAGCGATCCGCCACGGGATAGGCGCCCGCGGATTCGGGCAGCAGCGCGTTGGGAAGGATCGGCAGGACCAGTAGCGCGAGTCCCACCAGAACCACCGAGCGCTGGCGGCGCCAGGCCCAGAGGCTGAGCGCGAGAACGGCGCCGATCCATGCGAGCGGAATCAGAATGCCAGCGTCGGTGGCGCCGAGGTTGGGCTGCACACCGCGGAAGAAGGGCAGCTCACCAGGTGCGAGCACCAGGCCGATCAGGCTGCCAAGGATCTCGATGCCCAGACCGAACTGGCGCATGGCACCGAAGCCGAACTCGACGATCGAGCCGGAGAAGCCGGCCTTGACCCCGCCGAAGACGAACATGCGCGCCAGCAACCAGACAGCTAGGACCGCACCGAGGGCCACGGCGCTGCGCACGACCAACTCGCCCCGTTGGCGCGCTGCGTTGGGCTTCGGCAGCAGAAAGTCGAGAGCCAGGGCCATGGGCACGACCACTATGGCTTGCTCTTTGGCGAGCAGTGCGAGTGCGAGCCAAGCCCCGGCGGCTAGGGGCGGACGCGTTGCCTCGCCCTCGCGCCAGCGCAGGAAGGCGCTCAGGCTTAGCAGACTCAGCAGCCCGTAGAGCGGGTCATTGATAGCCGAAGCCCAGGCCACGCTCTGCACGTGGACCGGGTGCATGGCGAAGAGCAGTGCCACCATCCAGGCGCCGAGGTCGTGGCGTAGCAGGCGCCGCGCGACTCCTAGTGCCGCCAGGGAGGCGAGGATGTGCAGCCCGAGCGAGAGCGCGTGCAGACCCCAGGGTTCGCTGCCAGCCAGGCCGCGACCGATGGCCAGGGTGAGCACGGTCAACGGGCGCCAGTAGCCAGCCTGTTGCTCCTGGCCCGGGTTCTCGAAGGACCAGAGCGGCTCCCAGAATGCGCCCAGGGCTGCCCCCAGGGATTGGGTCCGCGGGTTGACCGCGATCAGGCGTAGATCGTCGTAGAGGAACTCGCCGCTGAGTCCGCCCGCGTAAGCCAGCACGGTGACCAACACGAGGAGTAGGGCGAGCCCCAAACGGAGCGGGCTATCGAGGGTCGAGCGGTCAGGCATGGGAGTGGGTGCGGGCGGGATGGGGGATCCCAGTGTGCAGTAGCGCTCGCATGGATAGACCAGGAGGCCGGAAGAGCGTAAGCGCTCTTCCGGCCTCCTGTAATACGAATCCCGTGCCAGAGGCACAGGATGCGCTCAATTAGTTAGTTGCAGAACTGTACTTCGACGGTGCTGGACAGGTTGTTGCCGCTGGGACCACCGGTGGGGTCACGGAACCAGAGCTGGAAGTTCCAGGTGTCGCCCTGGAGGATGTCACCACCGGCGGGCATGTTGTTGAAGTCCAGGGGCAGGATTGCCGCGCCAAACGCATCGATCTGCTGGGCAGGGAAGCGGATGAAGGGAGCAGCCACGCAGAGGGTGCCGTCGCCCACCGAGATGCTGGTTGTACCTAGGCCGTAGATGTAGATGCCGAACTGGTTCGGGGGAACGAACAGGGTGGTCAAGACCGTGTCGTTGGCGGCCACGTTCTGGCTACCGGAGACGGACAGGACTGCACCACCGCCGCTAACCGAGTTGGGGTTACCGACGCAGACGGTGCTCGGAGCCGGGCACATCGGACCGGAGATGTCGAGGGGCATGGCGTTCGAGATGCCGGCGGCACCCGTGAGGCCGTTGCGGACCAGGATGTCGCCGCTCTGAGCGTCGTTCGGAACCGTAACCGTCATGGAGGTGCCTCCGCCTGTGGAAGCCACATTGCTGACGGTCAGCACGTCGCCGTTGCCCTGGAAGTTGACTCGCGTGAACCAAACGTCGTTGCCGCTGGCGTCGAAGTTCGAGCCGGTGATCTGAACGCTAGTGCCGTTGAAGACGACGCCCGTGATCAGGGGCTTGCCCGGGTCGACAACGCCGTACTTGGCCTGGATACCGTTGCGATCGTCATTAGAGATCGAACGCTGGGTGACGGTACCGCTAGCAACCGACGGTGCCATAGTGGCGCTGCCGAACTGACTGTGGCCCATGCCGAGGCAGTGACCGTACTCGTGGCACGCGACGCTCTGCAGGTCGAAGTGGCCGCCGTTGATGTTGGTGTTGGGGCCGTCGTTCCAGGTCCAACTCTCGTAGTAGCGGATACGCCAGTTACCGTTGCTTTGGATCTCAGCGAAGGCGAGCACGCCGCCGCTGCTGCCGCTTAGCGGGGACTCGATGTTGTCACCGACGCTGCCGACGACGTTTGCCTCGCCTTGGAAGGAGGGGTCGAAGTTGGCCAGACCGGAACCGAGGCCCAAGGGCTGGTGAGGGTCGCCGCCGCCGTCGCCGTGCAGAGTGGAACCCCACTCGATGGCGCCTTTCCAGATAGCTTGCACGGCGCCGAAGCCACCGGGGAAGTTCGGATCGGGGGTCTGGTTGTTGTTGGATGCGAAGTCAACGAAGTTGTTGAACACGCGGAAGTCACGCTGGCCGGGGCCGAGCTTGTGACCGAGTAGGTTGAACGCGGCTCCGGATTGGGAGACGGTGAACAGAGCGGCTGCGGCCAGGGCGGCAACCGGGGGTGCTAGACGTGTGAGCTTCATGGTATTTGCCTATGTGGCTCAGCGTGCTTGCGCAGCGATCTTGCGGATACGGCCTTCGAGCTTCTCGAGGGACGTGTTGGACTGGACTGCGTAGCCTTCGCCACGACCCTGCACGATGGTCTGACCAGCGCGGTTCTCGAAGGTGGTGTAGATACCGCCGTGGGAAGTGAACAGGCCGTTGGAGGCGAAGTCGCCACCCATGTTGTCGCTCCACTTGTGGAAGACGACGACCTGATTGCCGATGGCGATCTCGTTGTCGGCCGGAGCTTCGGAGTTGTAGACGCCGTTCTCAGCGTCAACGAAGCCGCCGGGGAAGCTCACACCGATGGTGGTAGCCTGGCCGTCCACAACCGAACGTCCCTCGACGAAGAGCGTGGTGTAGTAGAGCTCGGGGCCGTCGATCGGGTGATCGATGCGGATGGTCTCAGAGGAGACGATGGTGCCAACCACGGCGCCGTCGGTCTGCTGAACCATTTCCGGAAGGTCGACGCGCAGGATCTGGGAGTGTCCAGAAGTCCCCACGTTGATCATGGCCGCGGCTAGGAGCAGCAAGCTTGTAGGTAGGAAGGGCTTCATTGAAGAGCTGGGTGCAAAAGAGAGATGGACCCGTCTCGCAGAGAGAACAGGCAGCAGGCGGTAGGACGGCCCCATGGGCCACGAAGTTCCCGGGGATCCCGGGTCCCGAGCCACAAAGATTACCCCCGTTTCACAGGGACGGCCGGGGCAATTGGGTGGGCCAATCATCTAGGCCCATTTTGAGCCTACTAGGGGGGTCCTAGTGGTCTTCGTGGTTGCCTGGGGGGGTGAAACCAGGCTCTGGAGGGGCGGCTGGGCCTGCTTCGAGGGCAGCAGATAATTCCTCATCTTCCGGGTGCACCAAGAGGATCGCCTTGGCGAGGACGATGCCCTCGGGGGATCCGCTGCGCAGGAGGGCTAGGGCAAAGCGCCGTTCGTAGGCCTCGCTCAGGCCTGTGGCGGCCTTCAAATCTCGCCAGAGCCCCGCTGCCTCTTCGTAGCGCCCGAGCTGGAAGAGTGCGTCACCGCGCAGTCGCCAAACCTCGGGGTGCACGCGGCTGCGTCCCATGAACGGTGACAAGCGTGCTTCGCTAGAGGTGGGGTCCAGGGATTCGAGGTCCGCCTGGGCCAGGGTCACTTCCAGGTCCAAGGGGCGACCCCAGGCTTCCGAAAGAGGTTCGATGAACTCCAGCAAGAGCGCGATATCCCGGCGCTCCATCAGCACGCGTGCCAGGCCCACGAGCACGTTGTGCACCAACGGATCTCCGGCGTGTTCGGTGGCACTTGTGCACAGTTTGGTCACCAGTGCGCCGTCAAGTTCGATGGCTTGGGCCAAGGTCGCGAAGGGTGAGCTGTGGGATTGCACCGCGCACAGCTGGGCTAGGGCCTCGAGGAACTCGCCATGCTCGGAATTCCAGATGGCGAGCCGGCCGAGCAGCAGGGTGCGCTCCGGATCGGGGCGCTCCCATTCGCGTCGCGTGAGCCGATCGATGGGCAGCACGCAGCCGCGCGCGTAGCCGCTCGCGAAGGCGTTTGCACGCTCCGCCGTGACAGGATCCATGACGGCTAGGACCAGCTGGCGTAGGCCGGATGCGGCCAACAGCACGTGCTCTCCTAGGTGCCGGTCCACGAGCGGGGCGGCGCTGTCCAACCAGAGCACCACCGCCGTGTCGGCGATACGCTCGGGGGTCTCGATCGCGGGGCTCATGCCGGGGCGCGCAAAGGCCAAAATCAGGTCGTAATCGCCTGATTCCCAGCGTTCACGAGCATCCTTTGGTGAACGGATTTCGCCCGGTACGAGCTCGATCGGAGCTCCGTAGAGCTGGCGTTCGATAATCGGCATGGCCTGCCACCAGGCGGCGCTGCGATCGAGCAGAACTGCGCCCGCATCGCGTAGTAGCTCGGCCCGTTGTAAATCCAATTGGCCGACCAAGAGCACGCGCGCTCCGCGCTCGCGCACATCGGTAGGCAGCAGCTCCATGCTCTTCTCGACCTGCACGCGCTCGGAGGCCAGGCCCAACTTGCCGGTTGTGATATCCCGTTGGTCGAGGATTACTTTCAAGGCACCTGCGCCATCCGGCAACACGATGAATTGGCCTTCCGGCGCTTCGTGGAAGCTGAGGGGCGACACCGGGAAGCGACTCCAGGCCTGCATGACGGGGATGCTAGGCAGGCCCGCGAACACTAGGGCTGCGCTGGTTCCCAGCCCGGTGATCGCGATCCACATTCGTCCGCCGAAGCGTGCACCGCTACCAGGTAGCAGCACGAGCGCACCGGCCGCGACGCAGGCCCAAGCACCGGCGTGAATCAGAGCGCTGCTGCCCTGGCCGCCATGGGTTAGGTCGACCACGCCTTGACGCTGCAGCAGCCAGTAGCTAGCCAAGGGAGCCAGGCTCGCACCGAGGGCGATGCTGGTGCGCGCTCTGCGCCCGCGGGCTGCGTAGAGCGCCGTGCCAACGAAGAACACGGGCACCAGCAGGAATGCCAGGCTCGTGAGTCCGCCGAAGCTAAGGGTGC
>JBLIOL010000241.1:0-8672 GCA_047639615.1 Planctomycetota bacterium
GCACATGTCGCAGGCGGCGTGCGAGACCGATTCGGTTTGGGCGGCCTCGCCCAGCTGGGAGTGGCGCCGAAGAGCAGGCTCAGACAGATCAGGAGGCCGGGGAGGAGGCGAGACAAGCGACGCTCGCGGGACCCGGCAGGATGACTCAGTAGTCGCATGGCTGCGGGCCATGGTAGCGCCTGAGCTAATGCTGGGTGTCAGCTTCGGATCGGGCGCATGCGTTGGCTGCACCGGGATGGCCGCGAGTTGTTCTTCGTGACGAGCCTCAATTGGGCCGAGGACCTCAGTGGGCACTTAAAGGGGACGACCCAGGAAGTCGCCTTTAAGCTCGAGTACTCCATGCGCTTCTAGGCTCGCCGCGGGCTGCTGTTCCTCGATTGCTACGAGCGCCATGTGCGCGACCATCGATGGTTCGTATCTTCCGAAGCTTCCTATCAGAAACAAAGTAGGGCCCGGTCGCGCTTGCGCGCGACCGGGCCCTGAACCTTAGGAGCACTTCGATGAGCCAGCCCCAGAAGGGCCGACTCGCCTAGTGTCCTTAGAACCTACTGCCAGGTGATGCTGGCGGCGTCGGTGAAGTTGTTGCTCATGCCGTCGCGGAACCAGCCCTGGAAGTAGCCAGTGTCGCCCGCCATGATGTTGATGGTGCCCATGGAGCTCTGGGGCATGACAGTCATGTCGATGCCTTCAAGACCACCAGTACCGTCAGCGCCGACGGTGAAGACGTTGCCATTGAAGCGGCCTTTGCCGCTGCCGAGGCAGAGGAAGCCGTCACTGATACCAGCGGCGGGCAGGTCGACGAGACCGTCGGCGGTGGACCAGACGAAGTAGCCCGGCTCGCCAGCCGGCATGCCGGAAGCGGTCAGGGAGAGGTCGTTGGCGCCAGCAGCAGCCGAACCAGCGATCAGGATCTGAGCCGCGTTGCCGGTGGAGTTGGCGTTCTGGACGCAGGTCTGAGTACCAACGTTGCAGGAACCGCCGATGATCAGGTCGTACGTGGTGCAGTCACCAGCGTACAGAGTGACGCGGATGGAAACGGGAATGGCAGCGCCACTCGCGTTGGTGTAGGTGACTTGCTCATTGTCAGTGGTGGTCCAGCTGAGGTCGAGTTCCGACCCGGCCGCGTCCAGGATGCGCAGGTCGATGTCGCCATCGACGTCGATGAACAGAGCATCAACGGTCAGGGTGCCGCCAGCGCAGATCGCGGTGCTGAAGTAGTCGTCGTCACCATCAAAGATGGCGAGACCGATCAGGCTTGCGTCGCCGATAGCGGCTCCGTTAGCTTGGTCGTCGTTGTCCTCGAATGCATCGTCCATGAGGGCGGCGCAGGGATCAACGAATTGCTCGATGGTCAGATCGCCAATACCAGCACTGCTGCCGAAGCCGCCGATCTGGATGAGAAGCAAGTCGCCAGCAAGGGCACCCGTCACGCTGACCTGGGACTGAAGTCCACCAGCGTCGTCGTTGTAGTCGGTGCAGGTAGCAGCGCAGTCGCCGCCAGCGTGCACGGACATCTTCGTGTCGAAGCTGCTGCCGAAGGTGTCGAAGCTGTAGTCGCCGTCCGCGGGGACGGTGAACAGGTAGAAGACGTCAGCACCGATGGTGGTGGAACCGAAGCTGCAGGAGCCGCCGCCGTCGAAGCCGGAGGTGGAGTTGCAGGTGGTGTCGAAGCTGACGATATCGGTGCCGATGGCGCTACCGAGGTCGATGACCTGGGAGCAGGAGTCACCGTCGGAGCTCGAGGAGAGCTTGAGGTGGAAGCTGGCGTAGGGGTTGTTCGGGTAACCACCGAAGAACAGGCAGCCGAGGGATGCGAGGCCGTCAGCCTCTCTCACGAAGGCGTCCGTGCTACCGAGACCGGAGCCGGTGCCAGCGCCGTCGCAGCCGAGGAAGTCGGCGAAGATGCCAGCGCCTTCAGCGCAGGCGAGCGGGTCCTTGGCAAGCAGCGGGCCGACGACGGAGACGCCGTCGAGGCCTTGGGGGTAACGGCAGCTCCAGCCGAAGAGGTCGCCGTCGCCGTCGCCTGCGACGCCGTTGGAGTCACCCTGCATTTCGAACTCCAAACCGAAGTTGCCGAGGTCGAGGAAGACGGTGTAGATTTGAGCGGTACCGTCGCCGCTGCCCGGGAGACCCGTGATGTTGAAGCCTGCGGTGGGTGCGCCGAGGGCAGTGAAGCCAGCGCACTGGGCGCCGAGGTCCCAGAAATTGACGGTGCAGTCCGTGGTGGGTTGGTTCGACACGTAGGAGATCTCGAAGCCACGGATGTTGTAGCTAGTGTCGGGACCGGTAGACGGGATTTGGCCGGTGTCGACGAGGGAAGCGCCCTGGCCGTTGAAGAAGAAGCCGGAGTCTGCAGAGTTGTTGTAGACGATGCCTTCGCCGCAGGAGTTGGCCTCTGCGGTGGAGCCGTTGGACACGTACTCGCCGGTCTCCAGGTAGAAGGTGCCGGAGTGACGGACCATTCCGTCTGTGGGGAGGAACTCAGCGGTCTGCTGAGCATTGGCGATGCCGACGCAGCTAAGAGCGGCGACGAACAGTGAGAAGGAGCGCATTGCGATACCTGTAGGCAGGAGGTGATTGGCCGAGAAGCCGGTCGGGAATTCGGGGCAAGCCGCGGGCGTTGCCCAGACTTGACGACAGAGTGTAGGCGACTGATCGAATTCAAAGCGTGCGAGTCGGAAGCGAGTCTCACGTGAGGAGTTATTTGCCTCATTTGCTGCTATAACGCGCACGGGGCGGCCCCTAGAGCACTCATTACCAATCTCAGAGTGGGGTTCTGTTGCTAGCTGACACTTTGCGTGGCCTCATCGTGAGACACGCTGCACCGGGAGGGTCACCGAGCGTGTATATGACGTGTTGCCAAGCGGTGAAGTGTGCCTTGTGTACGCACAACAAAACGCATCGAGTGCATGGCCTCAATGTCGAGCGCGCTTCCAGATTCGCGTTCGATCAGCCTGCGCTCAGGATCGGAGCAGACTTCCGAGATCGAGGGCGACGAATTGGATCCGCTGACCGCTCGTCAATCTCATCGGCCGGCTGGATGGCAATCACCTAGCACAGGTGGTGTCCTGGAAGCCGGGCCGCAGGATGATGTCGCGTGTGGTCCCGGCGGCAGCACCGAAGAAGGCTGCCAGGATGGGCATGAGGATGATGCTGTGGGCCGTGCCCGTCAGGATTCCCAAGAGGAAGCTGGCGAGGGCCGTTGAGCTGCCGAGGAGGATCGCTCCGCTCTGCATTCGTTCGCTAATTCGGCCTAGCAGGCCGCTTAAAAAACAGCGGCCCAGCGATTGGTTTCCACGGATCGTCTGGCAAGGCGACAGGTTCCCCCCATAGTGGTGGATACTTGGGGGTCCTGGCAACGCAGCCAGGCGCTTCGTGGGAGCCGAGCGACAAGTCGCTGTTTTTTAAGCGGGCTGCTAGAGGTTGCCCCGCTACACCTACTGGCCGGCGCCGGGATGGGGCCTGCTCGTGGGAGTGAGTGGCTAGTGCGCAGACTCTTTGAGTAGGTGCTGGAACTTCGCCTGGAAGCGCTTGAGGCGCGGGATGGAGATGTTCCGGATGTAGCCGTTTTTGGGGTGCAGGCGCTCGTAGTTCTGGTGGTAGTCCTCACCGATCCAGAACTTCTCGAAGGGCATGACCTCGGCCGCTACCTTGCCGCCGTCGAGGGTTCGTTCGAGGGCTGCGATCTTGTCCTCGATGATCTGCTTCTGATCCGGGTTCTGGTAGAAGAGGATCGAGCGGTATTGGGAGCCCTTGTCGGGGCCCTGACCATTTACTTGGGTTACGTTCTGGGAGCCGAAGTACACATCGACCAAGGTCGCGAAGCTCACCACGCTCGGGTCGTAGAGGATTTCCACGGCCTCGGCGTGGCCCGTCTTCCCGGTGTTGCTGGAGTCGTAGTCGGGGTTCTCCGTGTGGCCGCCGGCGTAGCCGGAGATGGACTCGTCCACACCCTTGACGCTCTCGTAGACCGCTTCCACACACCAGAAGCAGCCGCTGGCGAAGTAGGCCCGGGCCAGGCCCTGCTCCTCGACAACTTCCTCGGTAACCTTGGCCTCCGTCTCCACGGTGGAGGTCGAGCGCGGTGCCTCGCGCTGGCAGGCGGTCAGGGCGAGGAGCGAAGCCGCGAGGCACAGCAGGTGTTGGGTGTGGTTCTTCATGGGCCGGTTCATCATAGCCATGCGCTGCAAGCGGGTGCAGGGCAGGACTAGGCTTTGGGCGGGACTGGCCCGCCAGCGGAGGGCCCTACTTGCTTTCGGTGGGAGGGTGAGACTGCCAGATCACATGGCGGATTTTCCAGGCCTTGCCATCGCGGTGGAGCAGCATGAAGTCGATGCCTGACCTTGCCTGGGTACATCGGACACCCCAACTAGCGCGAAATGCGCCAGGATGTCTGACATGACTCGAAGAAAGAGACGCACGTACACCGCTGAGCACGAGGCTGCTGTTTGGTTTTGCTGCTGGCATCGTTGGAGCACCGCGCGCGTTCATGTGGATTGCTGCAGTGCTGGGCATCGTTGAGGACTGGGCTGTCAGCTCGCTCTTGTTTGATGATCCAGGTGGCACCTTCGCTTTAGTGTTCGTATTCGTGACCACCGTCGCGTTCAGGATAAAGGGACAGCGGGCGTGAGTGCTTTTCCTGCTGCGCATCACGTAGCGCGATGGCGGGTATGGCAAAGGAATCGGAGGCTCGGCTGCCGCGTGCTCATTCCAGGGACACCGCTTTGTCCGTCTCGCCTAATGACTACAGCTTGAGATCAATGCAGCTTAGATCGAGGCTCAATCGGGAGGGGATCCCGATAGAGAGCTACTGCATCGGCTACGATGCCCTTCCGAAGTATGAGGGAATCGTGCTGAGGAAGGCTCTGTGTGGGTGGCATATCAATCACTTTGAGCGAGGCGAACAGTACTTGATCGAGTCGGTTTTTTCGGAGGAGAAAGCATGCTCGAGAATGTATGAACTCCTTATGGAGCAGCACCGGCCCGATTACGTAGCAGCTGTTCCGGCGCCGACCCTGAGGGACCGACTCACGCGGGCGGCCCCGGTGGTGCTCGGGGTGGTCTTTCTCACACTGGCTATCGCGAAGGTCGTGGGGGTGGTCCTGATGCGCGTGTTGACGCCGGAGGATGTGAGCGGGTGGTTCGTGGTGAAGCAACTCGTGTTCGCTGTCTCCCTCCTAGGACTAGCACTGTCGTGCAAGCTGAAGGTGCAGGGGGCCGCGTCGCTTGGGTCACTTCTAGAGGCGGCCGACGATGTTCTTGGGGATGACCTTCCTGACGAGTGCACTCGATTGGAGAACATCATCCTGCTGCTAGAGCACGACATCCCGACCTCTCCAAACTTGCCGCTTCTGGATGCGGCTAGTCCGCGTCCAGCGCTGGACGTCGCAAGCAAGTGTGTGGCCCTATACTGCCTCACAGGTATGCCACGGGGCGCCTCTGAGGAGTCTTTGCAGGAGTGGTTGGTTGCTGAAGGGGGGCTCGATTGCCTTGAGCCCTTTGAGCTAAAACTACTGAAGCTGGGCAAGCCTGAGGAGCCGCTGCTATCGGACTTGGCCTGGAAGTCGGAGTCGCTCTACGCGCTCGCTTGGGCCGGATCCCTGATCGATGAGCTTCCTTGGCCAAGCGAGGAGTGCGACTTGAGCAAGGTGCTCTCGTCGATCCCCGGCCCCGGCTGCCTCTCCATCGCCGAATTCAAAGCTGGCTTCGAGCTGCGACCTAGGAGTCAAATCTTCGAGGCACTCGATCTCTACTATTCGCTGTACGCCTCGTTGCGACATCCGGAGCTCTGGCCTGAGGGCGAGCTGCCTACGGGGCCGATCTTCGATGTGGTCATGGAGCGGCGCCGGGCACTGGAGTGGTTGTGCTCGACGGTCGGCTGGGAAGACGTGGACTTGGATACGTAAGCAGGCGCGCGGCTGCTCTTAGGGCACAGGGCTTGGTCTGCCCCTGGTCAGTCGAGGTCGCGGCACATCTCGATCAAGGTGGGCCGCATGCCGGCGTGTTCGTAGGCCTTGATGGCACTCGGGTTCTCGGCGTAAACCTCGAGTTTGGTCCGCCGAACTCCCTGCTGGCGAAACCAAGCCTCTAGCTCGGAGAACATGCTTGCGCAGATGCCTTGTCCGCGGGCGCTGTCATCGACGTAGACCATGCCGATGTATCCGACCCGTTCATGAATGGACCAAGCGCGGTCCTCTCGCAGCTGACCCAAGCAACACCCGACGCTTTGCCCATGCACTTCAGCGACGAGCACCAGCGCGTGCTGATCGTCGAGTAGAGCATCGATGTCGTAGTAGCCAGTGGTCTCTGGCTTGATGGTGGGGTCCATGGGCCGCTCGTATTCGACGATCCCCTGCTGGAACGTCAGTAGGGTGGAGAGGTCGCTGCGCAGCGCGGGTCGGATCTGGACGGTCATGGTTGGATGCGGGAGGTGTGCGTTGGTCTCCAATGTGAGCTTAGGTGCCGAACTCGGCTGATACTAGGCTCGGGGGAAGCCACGGGGCGCTGCATACGCGCGCATGAGAGTGTTTGCTA
This sequence comes from Planctomycetota bacterium, assembly GCA_047639615.1. Classification (GTDB taxonomy): domain Bacteria; phylum Planctomycetota; class UBA1135; order UBA1135; genus CAYWNK01. Next base: position 6,535 of record JBLIOL010000241.1, read on the forward strand.
CCCTGCTCGTAGCGGGCTGCTCAATGTGTCCCACGCCTAGCTCCTGCATTACCACGCTGCACCTAGGTCACCACACGCGGCATCGTCTGCCCGCAGATCAATGAGTTCCAAGGCATTCCTACGCACGGCAACCGAGGCCGCCACTCGCATCCTGGGGCTTGCCTCTGTCTGTGCTGTTGCAGCCGACGAAACACTTAGGCCGGATGTCGCCGAGTGGCTGCTGATTGAGGGTCTTTGGCAAACCGTCAGCCCGAAGGAGAGAGCGTTCCTCGAAGCTACGGCTGCTAGCGAGCAGGACGAGATCAATTTCTCATGGCGCAACGAGGGACTCTACTTCCTGGGTTGGGCGTTGCGGCTGACTGAAGAGCTCGACCCACCGAGGGAGCAGAAGTCGACAGGCACAATCCCTGATCAGATGCCCTGCCCGGGTGAATCGGTCGAGGGGCTCATCCGGAGTGCTGGCCTGAGGCCTGCCAGAGAGATCCATCAAGCCTCCGAGGATCTATTCGATGCGCATGCTTGGTGTCGCTCCGCCCAGAACCTCGGCCAAGAAGAGCGTCACGGATACGATATTGAGGTAGCCCGTGAGCGCCATTACGCAGCCAATTGGCTGGTTTGCCACGAGGACGCGAAGTGGGATTCGGTAGCAACGGACACTTGATTCGATGATCAGAATGACAGGCGCGTGTGCTAACCGCCATCTTTCTACTAGTTGTTTTGAAGTAGTGCGATCATTACTCCTGAAGGAGTATAGGGGATGGTTTACGTGATTTAGGTCTCGGAGATTGTGAGCGAATGAAGGCGCGCTGAGCACTCTGCCTTCCAGGCGGATGCAACATGCTCATGGCTGCGCCGTGCTGTCTGCCGAATTGAGGATGGCGATGCCACTGTTAGACCCTTGCGGGTATTTCAATCAGCTGGTTATGCTTGATTGATCTTCGCCGGATCCATTTACGGATAGCACGCTCGTAGTGTTCCCCAATGGCTCCAGCCTTCTCGCCCTGGGCACTTGCTGTTACGCAAGACTCGTAATGCCCGAAACCAAATCTACTTCTATGTACACTTCAACTGTACGTGCCCTATCAACGGGCGCCTTCGTAGCCTTCGCACTCTCCAGCTTGGGTACTGCCCAGCAAGGTCCCATTTCAGCCGGTACTCTCAAGTCGGACGTTGCCATGCAGGGCACGTTCCAGGGAGGCACGGGCTGCAACGTTCTCCTCGACCAGACCGCGAGGTTGAGCTATGGGTACTTTGCAGATGTTGGCTGCGACCTCTGTGGCGGCACCCCTCAGATTCTGGCCGACAGCTTCGCTCTCGCAGTCGATCAAGAGCTTTGCGACATCACGATCTGGGGCGCATTCTTTGCGGGCAACGTGAACCCCGGCGGAAGCTTTGACTTGTTCATTCATGAGGATGCCGGAGGAATTCCCGGAGCTGTGGTCTACAGCGAGAGTGGGATCGCTTACTCGGGAACTCCGACAGGTGGCTCGATCGGCAGCGCTGATGAAGTGGAATTCACGATTGTCCCTGCGTCACCGGTGCTGCTCACCGGCGGTGCGACCTACTGGATCGAAATCTACTCCTACACAGGCCTTGGGACCGACGATTGGCTCTGGGTCGCAGCAACGCCCGACCCGGTCAATGGCGCAATGGGTCTTGCTTTTGCACTCGAGCACCCCAGCGCGGTCTGGAACACCTTCGCTGATGATGACTTGGCGATGCTGGTGCGTGGACAAGATCCCGCCCCCTCGTGCCCGGACGACGCCCTCGAAGAGAACGACGACTGCGGTTCTGAGCTCGCCCTGACCAATGGCATGTACATGGGCCTGACGGCCAGCCACACCGACTGGGATTACTACTCCTTCGATGTTGCCAACGGCGACACGCTATTCGTGGACATCTTCTTCACCGATGCCGATGCTGACATGGACTTGTTCCTGTACGCACAAGCTCTGTGCAAGCCCTTTGCGCTAGGTAACACCGGCTGCACCGACACCCTAGACTGTGGATTCAGCGTCAGCGACAACGAGTCCGTCAGCTGGACCAACAACACTGGCGTCACGCAGACCATCATCGCGAAGGTCAACCTGTGGGTGAATACGGCTGCGGACTGCGGTGACTACGACATGGCCGTGGCC
>JBLIOL010000242.1:0-8665 GCA_047639615.1 Planctomycetota bacterium
ACGCGCCCGCGCAATTTCTTGGCCGGAGCAGGTGCGGCGCCGCCGGATGCGGGCGCAGCCTGAGTGGGACGGGAGGAGGAGCGTTGGATTCGCTTAGCCATGGGGCGTCAGATTCGTGGGTGGGTTGCCAAGAATGGCTAGGCGGCTGTCTCGCGCAAAACTTCTTCGAGGGTGGTACGCCCCTCGAGGGCAGCCTGCAAACCTGCGGAACGCAGGGTGCGCATGCCCTGGCGGATGGCTGCTTCGCGCAGCTCCTCCATGGACACGCCGGTCTGGACGAGGTTCTTGATGGTCTCGTCCATAGTCAGGATCTCGAACACGCCCATGCGACCGCGGTAACCGGTGTGGTGACAGCCTTCGCAGCCCTTCCCAAAGAACAGGGTCGTGCCGCGCAAGTCGCCCGCTTCCGCGCCGAGTTGCTCGAGCAGATCCTCATCCGGCTCGTAGGACTCGCGGCAGTCGGGGCAGATAGTGCGCACTAGACGCTGGGCCACGACCGCCTCCAAGGTAGCCGTGATCAGGAAGGGCTCGATGCCCATGTCCACCAAGCGCGTGACCGTGCTGGGTGCGTCGTTGGTGTGGATCGTGGCGAATACGGCGTGACCCGTGAGGCTGGCCTCCACCGCGGTTGTGGCCGTCTCGCGGTCGCGGATCTCACCCACCAGGATTTTGTCCGGGTCTTGACGCAGGATCGAGCGCAACACGGAGCTATAGGTCACGCCGATATCCGGATGAATCGGCACCTGCACGATGCCCTGGATGTCGTACTCCACGGGATCCTCCACGGTGATGATCTTGACCTCCGGGGAGTTGGCCTCGGAGAGCATGGCGTAGAGCGTGGTGGTCTTGCCCGAACCCGTAGGCCCGGTCACGAGCACGATGCCGTGGGGCAATTTGGTCAAGGCGCGCAGGTCCGTTTCGTCCTGTTCGCGCAGGCCCAAGGCCTGCAGGTCCAAGCTCACGGCGGAGCGGTCGAGCACACGCATGACGCAGCCCTCGCCGGATTGGCTGGGCAATGTCGCCACGCGCAGGTCCACCGGACGGCCGTCGATGGCCAGCTCGATGCGGCCGTCTTGGGGAAGGCGCGTCTCGGTGATGTCCAAGTCGGCCATGACTTTGATACGCGACACCAGCGGCAGGGCCAAGTGCACGGGCGGGCCTTCCACTTCGTATAGGGTTCCATCCACGCGATAGCGAATGCGGAACGCATCCTCGTACACCTCGAAGTGCACGTCGGAAGCCCGGTCGCGCACGGCGCGCTGCAGGATTGAATTGAGCAAGCGCACCACGGGCTTGGCCTGCGAAGCGCTCTCCGCGTCGTTGCCAAGGGCGGCGCCTGCGGCTACGGCGATGGCGTCCGCCAAGGATTCCTCAGCGCCGTAGTGCTCGGTCACGAGCTCGATCAAGCGCGCAGCATCCCCCACCGCGGCCCGCACGGGCATGCCCGTGGTGAAGGACAAATCCTCCAACACGCTCTGGTTCAAGGGATCGCCGAGTACCACCACCAGATTGCCGCTCTCCACCCGCATGGGCAGCACGCCAAAGGTGTGGCAAGTGCTGCCGTCCAAGGTGTCGAGGGCTTCCTGCGTAGGCGCAACCGCGTGCAGGTCGATGGTTTCAAGCCCAGCCTGTTCAGCTAGGGCCAAGGCCACATCCCCCTCGGTGCAGGCATTCAAGGCCACCAAGCACTGGCCGATCAAACCACCGTGCTTGCGCTGATCGCCGAGAGCGCGCTGCACATCCCCTTCGCGGACCGTGCCGCGGGCCTTCAGAATCTGGCCGAGTAGCTGACGTCCGGAGCTCACAGGCGAGCCTCCAGGTCGCGCGGACTCTGAGCATAGTCCAAGGCCACCCGACCGGTGATGACATCCTCGCGCACGAGTTCGAAGAGGTAGTCATCCAGGGTGACCATGCCCTGGCGCTTGTTGGTCTGCAGGGTGGACTGAATCTTGTTTGTCTCGTTCTTGCGGATCAGGTTGGTGATCGCAGCGTTATTGATCATGACCTCGAAGCCCGCCACGCGTCCGGTGCCACTGGCACGCGGCATCAGCACCTGGGAGACCACCGCCACCAGCGAAACCGCCAGCTGCGCGCGGATCTGTTCCTGCTGATTAGCGGGGTAGGCATCCACTAGGCGGTTGACCGTGCGAGCGGAACCCGTGGTGTGCAGGGTGCCGAAGACCAGGTGCCCCGTCTCCGCCGCGGTGATCGCCGCGGAGATGGTCTCCAGGTCGCGCATCTCGCCCAGCAGAATCACGTCCGGGTCCTGACGTAACACGCGCCGCATGGCCTCGGTGAAGTCGGGCACATCCGAGCCCACCTCGCGCTGGGTGATCAGGCCCTTCTTGTGGGTGTGATAGAACTCGATCGGATCTTCGATGGTGACGATGTGATGATCCATCTCAGCGTTGATCCAATCGATCATCGTGGCCAAGGTGGTCGACTTACCGGAGCCCGTAGGGCCCGTCACCAGAATCAGACCGCGCGGCCGGCGCAGGAGCTCCTGCACCTGGGTCGGCAAGCCGATCTGCTCGAAGGTCAGCAGCGTCGAAGGGATCAAGCGCAGCACCGCCGAGAGGCGCCCGCGCTGACGCATGCAGCTGACCCGGAAGCGCGTGCCGGAGGCGTGCGCAAGACCGATGTCGGTGGTGCCCATGCGCTGCAGCTCTTCCCAGTGCTTCTCGTCACATAGCTCGCGCACCAGCACCTCGCTGCTGGCGTCATCGAGTACCTGCTCGTTCAGCGGCAAGAGCGCCCCGTTGATGCGGCCCACTGGTGGGCGGCCGGGATTCAGGTGTAGGTCAGACGCGCCAGCGGCGATCGCGGCGGTCATGAGTTCGTCGGCGGTGGGAGCCATGGAATTGCGCAGGTCTTTGGAACTAGGCGTCGGCGACAGCCGCGCCTTGAATGCGGGTCACGCGCAGGATTTCGGCCACGCTGGTCAGTCCGGCTAGCACCTTCTGGGCTCCGTCCTGAGCGAGGGGCAAGAGCACACCACTCTGGATCGCGCCACGCCGCACCTCATCCAGGGGCGCGCCCCGGAAGGTCTGTTGGCGCACGGCGGCGTCCACTTCGAAACGCTCGTAGAGCGCCACTCGCCCGCGATAGCCCGTGCCCTCGCAGGCGCGGCAGCCACGCGGGATCATGAACTTGCGACCTTTGGCCAAGCCCGGATCCATGCCGATGGCTTCAGCCTCGCCCGGCTGGGGGTCCGCCGGACTCGCGCATTCCGAGCACAGCCGGCGCACCAGGCGCTGGCCGATCACGGCTTGCACGGAAGCGGAGACCAGGAAGGGCTTAACCCCCAGGTCCACCAGGCGCGTGAGCGCCGAAGGCGCATCGTTGGTGTGCAAGGTGCTGAAGACAAGGTGTCCGGTGAGCGCCGCCTGAATGGCGATCTCGGCCGTCTCCAGGTCGCGGATCTCGCCCACCAGGATGACGTTGGGAGCACAGCGCAACATGGCGCGCAGGATACGGCTGAAGGTCAGCCCCACACGTTCGTGCACCTGCACCTGGTTGATGCCGGAGAGGTGGTACTCGACCGGATCCTCGGCGGTGATGATCTTGGTGTCGGAGCGGTTGAGCTCCTGCAGAGCCGCGTACAGGGTCGTGGTCTTGCCCGAGCCCGTGGGGCCAGTCACGAGCACGATCCCGTTGGGCTTGGTGATCACGCGCCGGAACCAAGCCAACGGCTCGTCGTCGAAGCCCAAGTCGCGCAAGGAGAGCAGGTTCGCACCGCGATCCAAGATACGCATGACCATGGTCTCGCCGTGGCTGGCGGGCAGGATCGAAGCACGCACGTCGAGCTCGCGCCCGGCGATCTTGAGGCTGATGCGACCGTCCTGGGACTTGCGCTTCTCGGCGATGTCCATGCGCGCCATGATCTTCAGGCGGCTGATCAACGGCGCGGCCAAGTGCTCCGGATGATCCGCGATGTCGCGCAACATGCCGTCCACTCGGAAGCGGATGCGCACGCGGCCGTGGCCGGGCTCCACGTGGATGTCACTGGCGCGCTCCTCGATGGCGCGCGCAAAGGTCTGTGTCACCAGACGCACGATGGGCGCGTCGTCGCCCTCGTCGCCGCCCTGGGCGCCCATCTGGACCGCCACATCTTCCTCGCTACTCGCCTCGCCGTAGTGGCGCACCAGAGCGCGCGCCAGGGCCGTGGGCGTGGCCAGGGCACAAGCCACGGCGCTACCCAGCACAAACTCCAGCTGGTCGGCGACGATGCGCTTGAAGGGGTCATCGATGGCCACCACCAGCTTGCCGCCCTTCTCCATCAGGGGCACGATGCCCTGCTCGATGGCGAGCTCCGCGGGCACGCGATCGATCACGTCGGCGCCCGGGCTGCCCTTGTCGAGATCGACGAAGGGCATGCCGTTCTCCTTGGCAAGCGCGCGCCAGACCGTGGCCTCATCGGCCAGGCCCAGATCCATGATCGCTTCGGAGAGCGATAGTCCCCCACCGCGTTGGCGGGCCTGGGCTTGGCGTAGGTCCTCGTCGGACAGGGCACCAGACGAACGGAGAATCTCGGCGAGGTCGGCGGTCACGTGGTACGGGTCGGCAGGGCTGAGGCAGGGAGGAAGGCTGGCTCCAGAGGGGCCGGGCAGGGCTCCTACCCGCTGGAGGCCGCGATGATACCGGCGAACTGCTCCCGAATCCCGCTAGAACGCCAACCACCCCCTGGGGCCGAGGCTCCAGGGGGTGGCTTTTGGGGTCAGATCGCTCTGGATCAGCGACCGCCGCGCACACCGGCGCGGCAGACGCCACTGAAGTGCACGATGATCTCGGGCTTGGCCTCGTGGCCAGTGCTGATCACCAGCTCGCCCCGGAAGGAGCCGTCGGCGCCCTCAGGAAGGCCATTCAGGCGCAGCTCCACGTCCATGCCGTTGCCGTTGGAGGAGGGCTTGACGCTGGTGCTGAAGTGCTCAGCGAAGGCCAATTCCTTGCCCTTGTCGCCGCGAACGATCGCCGTGACTCCCGACAGATCGAAGTCGGTATCGTGGGAAAGCACCTTGACCGTGCGGGGAACCACCTGGCCGGGGCGCACAAGGCCCATGGAAACGAACTGCGGGGTATGGGAAAGAGCGCCTAGGATGCGCGCGCTGACACTGGCGGAAACCGCCTGGAACTTCGGGGTTGAGCCGACGCCGTGGTCGTGACCGTCGTCTGCGCTGTGACCATCCTCAAGCTCGGGGCCGAATTCCACATCGGTGACTAGGGCCAGCTGGTAGCCCAAGGAGCCTTCCTTGGCGTCCATACCGATGGTGACCTCTGCCTTCCAGTGGCCGGAGCGGCCGTCGGCGTCGGGGTTCGTGGGCACCAGATCGATACTCAGGCCGGCCGGCATCGGGATGTTGCGCGTGTTGTTCGGGGTCAGCATGACCACTTCGCCACGGGCGGTGCGGATGTCGATGGTCTGCTTGCGGGCCTCGCCGCGCTTGACGTCGCCGAAGTTCAGGAACGGCGGCGTGGCGGTGATGAAGGGCTCGATGTCAGCCGTCAGCGCCAGCTGGGTCATACCCACCGGATCGTTGTGGTAGACGTTGATGCGCACCTGGGTGCGGTTGCGCTTGGTCGTGGTGTTGAGCTTGGCGGTGATGGTCACCTTCTTGCCGGGCTCGATCGGGTCGCCCAGCTTGTAGCTCTCCTGGACGCCGCCCTCGCCTTCCACGAAGACCTCGCCCACGGTGCAGCCACAGGTGGGGCTGGCCTGGCGAATGCGCAGGGGAGAAGTTCCGGCGGCGATCATCTCGAAGGTGTGCTCGAGGATGTCACCCTGGCGAGCCAGACCGAAGTCGAACTTCTCCTTGCCAAAGTCCACAGTCAGCTTGGCGTTGGGATCGACCTGGGTCGTGAGCGCAGGGTTGCCCTTGCTCTGTCCGGCCAGTGCGGCCATCTTGATTTCCACATCCGCCTCGCTGGCGCCAGCGGCCAGGAGTTCCTTGCGGAGCTCGTCGTTCTTGTCGACCCCCTCGACCCCCTCGCCCACCTTGCCATCGGCTTGGCGGTTCTTACGCGCCAGGTCAGCCTGTTGCTTGGCTAGATCCGGGCTGGCACCGCGCGGCAGGGCGCTGGGGACCTTCTTGGCCGGGGGCGGCACGAATTTCTTCCTACGGCCTCCGTCCTGGGCCTGTTCAGCGTCCAGCTTGGGTACATCAGCGTCGAATTCAGTCCCTTCGTCCTGATTCGCTACGGAGTTGGTGGCCATTGCGTCGCCGGAGGCCGGGGCGCTGGAAGCAGCCTCTTGCGAGGTGGCCTCTTCTCGAACGGCCTCCTGGGTGCAGGAGCTGAGGAGGATGAGAGATGTGGCCAGCAGGAAGCTGGTGGGTCGAATCTGAGTCATGGTTACGGCTGTTTGGAGCTTGCCTTTATCCTACCCGAGTCAAAGGGCGGAGCGCGGAATTGGGGGCTCGGAGATAGGATGCGACGACGATGAAAGATTGCAGACGACCCGCCTCGAGCGGCGGTGGTGCCGGATCCTGGCGCTTGGCCGGGGCCCTGGTCATCTTGGGACTGTGCGGAGGGACGCAAGGTTGCCGAGTTCCCTCTCCGAAGCCCGAGCAGCTGCTGAGCTACGGCTTCGGGAGCCCTGGGCAGGCGTTCCGGTCCTTTGCTACGGCGGTCCAGGGGGAGCTGTTGGACCCGCTTTACGATTCTCTCTCGAACAGCTTCAAGAGCTTCGAAACCGGCGCCGGGCTATCCAGGAACGGGTTCAAAGAGGCCTGGGACGGTCTCATTCAGGAAGAGCCCCTGCTCCGGTGGGCCCTCTACCAGGCCACCAAGGACCCCAGCCAGGTCAGCATCGTGCGCGCTCCGGACGGGCACAAGGCCAAGGCCCAGGCACTCGTCGCGGGCAGACTGCTGGAGGTCTACCTGGTGCGCGAGGGCTTCTGGGAGATCTACGCCGAGGACGAAGACGCCACCCAAGACCCCGTGCGCTTGGCTGACCGCTCAGTGCCGAAACTTGAGGGCGCCACGCCGGGAGGCCTCGGGGCCGACGAGACGCGGACCTTCATCTACGTGCCCACCCCCGCCGACGGAATCGGACGCTTGGCCCACATCAAGGGCGGCTACGAGTGGAAGGTCTCCGGCTTCAACGTGATCGAGCAGTAGCCCGAGCAGTAGCTCGCTCAGACCCCGGCCCGAGCCCTACTTGGACTTGCTCCGGTCGCCGTCTTCCGAGCCATCGTCGCCCTTGTCCTCGCCCGGCAGCAGGCGCAGCTCGAGGCCCATGGAGCCGACCTTCACGGACTTGATCTCCGCCATGGCGTAGCTCCGGCGTTGAGCCATGATGCGCAGGGTGTTCGCCTCGGTCAGGCCGAAGATCTGGAACGTGCCATCGGGCTCCGTACTGACCTGGCCGCCGCGAATGGCCTGCCAGCCGCCCATGGGACCCTCGTTCAGGGCGGACTGAGCCGTCACGCGAGCACCCCCCACGGGTTGCCCGAGGGTGTCGATGATCCGGCCAGAAGCCAGCAGCGGCACGCCTGAGAAGAACACGTCGCCCAGGTCCGTGTCCCCGGCGGGCACGTCGAAGGAAAGGTCCAGCTCAGCCTCCGCGGGGTTCATCCCATCCACAGGCCCCATGACCATGCGCCCGATGCGCTCACTTCCCAGGACCCAGGGCGTGCCCATGCTGATCCTGAATTCGCCGGCTTCGTTGCAGGCCATCGAAGGGCCCGAGCGGATGCTACCGTCAACGATCAACTGCAAGCGTCCGCGCCGGCCACTCAGGGGCTTTCCATCGGGCCCCACCGCGCGACCGGTCAGGGTCGGACGCAAGCTGTCCCAAACCAGGACCTGTGTGTGTTCCTCGCCCGCAACCGGCGGACCGGTCACCTCGAAGGTCTTGTCGGAAAGGTCGGGTAGACCGCTTAGCTGGACCTTCACCTCAAGCCCCACCTCGACCCACGCGAAACGCGTACGGCCGTTCTGCGTGCGCTGCATGGTGATGGCCTTGAACAGCTCATGACCCGTGGAGGGCTGCACGCTGGTCTCGCCCATGGCGATACCCATGCGCTGCACTCGAGGCTGGCCCTCGCCGTCGTGCACGACGATGTTGAGCGCGGCCGCCGGGGGCATGCGCAGCTCGATCACTTCGGTGGGCAGGTTCTCCGGATCCAATCGAATGCGCACGGGGTTCTTCTGGGGGAAGCCCAGGGTTACGGCGTAGGGCCGGCCGTCCGTACGCGGCTGAAGCACATTGCGCACGTGAGTGAAGGCGGCGACCCCCATGGTGTTCGAAGGGCGCACCATCAGCGAACGCGGCGAATCACCATCGTCCAGCAAGATGGCCACGGGCACGCTCGAAACAAATCTGCCTTCAGCATCGAGCACCAGCACCTGCAACTCCACCACCGCGCGCATGGGGATCTTGACCTCATCCGCGACCGGGCCGATCCAAGTCAGCTCACCGCGATGGCCGGACCCCTCGGCTAGCACGGCGCCACTATCGACTCGCGGCAAAACGGCGAGGCCTTCGTCGTTCGTCTGGAAACTGGTGCCGTGCTGGCGGATGTAATCCAAGCGCGTGCCCTCCGCATCGAAGGCCACCTGCCATTCCGCAGCGGGTCGCGTATCGCGATCCAAGAGCCACACATCGATGCCCCGCAAGGGCTCCTCGTTGCCGGGCTGGCGGGTTTCAATGGTCACGTGCGTCGAC
>JBLIOL010000243.1:0-8629 GCA_047639615.1 Planctomycetota bacterium
CCCAGTCCGCCGCGAGTCCCTCGTCCGGGGTCGCTTGAACATCCTCTTCGCTGTCATACATGCCCGACTTTTCGTAGCAGCCTGAGCAGGCGCCGTTCGGAAAGGGCGTGACGTATTCAGCGCAGTGGGCGCAGTACCGGGTCTCTGTGGTCAATGGAAGTCCTTGCCTGGAAGCGAGCATGGCCCGCGGAGAATCCCGCAGACCATGGCAAGTAAAGAGGGTAATCCAAACAGGAGTCGCGAGCGAACAGAGCTCCGCTCTAGGCCCGGCGCGGCCCCGAGGGAAGAGCAAGGCGGCGATCCAGGTGGCGTTGGTCCTAGGGAACGCTGAATCGGCAGCTGTTCCTAGTCGGTGTTCCCCGGCACTTCGGCAGCAAGCGTTGGTGGTTCCAATGTCCCATGTGCGATCACCGCAGGGCCAGGCTATTTCACGCCAGGTCTTACCGATGGTCGTGCAGGATATGTTGCGGGCTGACCTACAGGAGCAGGCAGGAGTACAACGCCGCTATTCGCTCAGGTTGTGGGAAGCGGGCGGCGTGGTACGAGTTCGAGCAGAACGAGAGGCTGTGTGACCGAGTTGCCAGATCCAATCAGCGCAAGTGGCTAGTCGGGCAGCGTCAGCGGGTAGGGGATGCAAGCTGGCCGATTGCGTCGTCGTTGTCGTGACGCTGAGGGATGCCCTGCCTCGCATGACACGATATCCCTGTGTGTGGTAGAAGAGACCCTTCCGGATCCGTGGTGCGAGAGTTTGCTGGGGCGAGTGATCTTCCGGCGCACGAATTCGATTGGCGCGCCTAGGGTTCTTGATGGCCCTCGACCATCAACGACTAACACATGACAGCAACACCTCGCATTGTCCCCACTCGCAAGTGCTGGCTCGCTTCCGCGTGAACCGTTCGCCACCTGGGCCGGCATCTAAAGGAGACTGTTCGATCTGTAATTCGCCCTCAGGGTGAGAACGGAACATTGTCCACTCAGGGAGTGCCTCGCGTGCCCACTGGGCCATGCCCAGTAATGATTCGTCACTTTGGTGCGCAAAACCCCGCTTCCGTTCGTTCTGGCTAAGAGATAGGGCCTCTAGCCCTGTCTCGTTCAGACTGAGTGCATGGGAGCCTCCCTCGGGCGGTTCGCCAGCCAGCAGGCTGTGGTCAGTTGCACCTCGCTTTCAACTCCAACTCTTCGCTAACAAGCGGCACTCCATCCAATTTTGCAGAAGACCCAAGGCGAGCATGTAGCTCGAGATGTCGGTATTGATCCAAATGGGAGCGCATCACAATCATCGACCGCCCCAAGAATTATCTTCATTGCTGAGGACTGGGGTAGGCATCCGTCCAGTTCGCAATATCTGGCCAGTGAGTTTCTCCAAGGACTTCGGGTCGACTGGATACAGACGATAGGAACTCGGCGTCCGAGTTTTTCGCTTGCCGATGGTTGTCGTGGGCTAGGCAAACTTTGGAGTTGGCTACGTCCAACGGGTCGTCGATGCAATGGCCATGGCACCGATGGCAGCCACACAAACCTGCACATTCACAACCCGATAATGTGGCCGACGTTTGGGAGTCGGATCACGCGGCGCCTGAACGGCTGGCTGCTCGGCCGTTCACTAGCAAAAATTCTTCGTACTGGATCCGCTCCCGTGGCCATTGTCACGATTGTCCCGCTCGTCGCGGACCTGGTGCGTCGATTCCAACACCTCAACTGGGTCTACTACTGTGTCGATGCCTTCGAGAGTTGGCCGGGCCTAGATCAGGACGCCTTGCGAGTAACGGAGGTCGAGTTGCTGCCCATGGTTCAGCAAATTGTGGCCAGCTCTCAGGTGCTCGTAGAGCGGTTTGAGGCCTGGGGGTTTCGAGCGGCCTTGGTGCCTCATGGGGTTGATCTTGATACCTGGCATGTGCGCGCCGGCCCTGGTGCAGGGGCCCCGGTGGCCAGCCGCGATCGGCCAGATGTGGTGTTCTTCGGGTATATTGACGAGCGCATCGATGTGGAAGTATGCCGTGCGATTTTGGAGCACTGTGAGCTTTGCCTCATTGGCCCAAGTGAGCGCGCGCCGCAGGCCCTGCGCCAACTTCCCGGCCTGTTACTCTGCCCAACCCTTGGGCAGGCCGAATTGGCGCAGCGCGCAGGACAGGCCGACGTTTTGGTCCTGCCCTACCGGCTCACGGATGCCACCCGAGCCATGCAGCCGCTCAAGCTCTTGGAGTACTTGGCTTGCGGAGTTCCTGTTGTTGCGAGCCCCTTGCCAGCCGTTATTGATTGGACCGATGCTCTAGACGTTGCCGCGACCCCGGCTGACTTTGCTGAGCGAGTCCTCCAATGCGCGCAGGCCGGTTTGTCGCCCAAGCAGCGGGTGGAACGAGAGAGGCTATCCACTATGAGTTGGACCTCTCGTGCAGAGGATTTCCTAGGCTTGCTTACATCCAGAAGCCGGGCAGCGACGGTCCTGCATGTGCGCTGTACGGACGGCCCGGGAGGCGGTCCGGAGAAAACCATACTGCGCTCAGCGGGATACCTTGGGGCTGCTGGATATCGGGCACTCGCCGCGATTCTGCACGACCCACAAAACAACGAATACGCACAGCTAGAGGCGTGGTCCCGACGAGAGGGGGCAGAGCTGATTCCGGTACCGGACAACGGACCGCTTGACTACACCCTGGTCTCACGCATGTCAGAACTCTGTCTTCGGGAGGGGGTCGTGATTTGGCACGGGCACGATTACAAATCCAACCTGCTGGGATTGCTCGTGGCCAGGCGGGTAGGCGTGCATTTGGTATCTACAGCACACGGCTGGGTTCACCGTACCGTGCGGACTCCGCTCTACTTCGCCATCGATCGCTGGTGCCTGCGCCGCTATCAGCGCGTTATCGCAGTCAGCCGCGCGCTGGGCATCGAGTGCCTTGCCGCTGGAGTCTCCAGCTCGCGTTTGACCGTGATCGAGAACGCTATCGATGCCTCGCATGTGAGCCCGGCGACCCTTGCTCCTAGGCCCGAGTGCTTGCACCTAGGTGCGGTTGGCCGATTGTCCCCTGAGAAGGGGTTCTTGGACTTGCTCGAAGCGTTCCGGCGTCTGTTCGAGGGGGGAGCTTGCCTCCAACTAACCATCTTCGGCGAAGGTGAGCAGCGCCATGAACTAGAAGAGTTCATTCACATGCACGGGCTGCAAGGCCAGGTTCGCTTGGCGGGGTTCGAAGCGAATAAAGCCGCGATCTTCAATGAGCTAGACATCTACGTGTCGAGCAGCTACCGCGAGGGCCTTCCCAATGCGCTGCTGGAAGCCATGGCGTACGGACTTCCGATCGTATCCACCTCGGTTGGTGGCGTGCCAGACGCTCTTACCCATGGCGTTGATGCTCTGCTTAGCCAAGCGGGCGATGTGGATGCACTCCACGACAACTTGCGAATCCTCATCCGGGACCGGCAGCTACAGATCCGTTTTGCCCAGGCTGCCCGCAAGCGCGTGCTGGAACAATACTCGTTTTCGCAGCGTATGGACAAGATGACGGCGCTCTACGACGGGCTCCTCGGACGCTCCACGGGTCAATCGCCTGCCAGCCCTCCCCGGCGTGCCCCAATCCGGATCTTGCACGTGTTCGGTAGCTTCCGACCAGGTGGTGTAGAGCTACGAACGGTGCGCATAATGGAAGCCCTAGGCGATGGATTTGAACATACCGTCATAGCGCTAGATGGAAAGCTGACGGCTGCTGAGTGGCTCGCAAGGCCGGGAACGGTGCGATTCCTGGATGCACCCCGGCAGCGGCGCGGTATTCGCCCCTTGGCGCTCGAACTGCGTCGTCTTGTCGATCACGAACGGCCCAACTTGGTCGTGTCGTATGGCTGGGGAGCCTTCGACGTACCCCTCGGCTTGTGTTGGAGTAGCAACTGTCCCGTCGTTCACCACGAGGACGGATTCACAGCAAGTGAGCTACCCCGGCTTCCACTGCGCCGCGTGCTTGCGCGGCGCCTAGTCTTGCCGCGCATCGCTGGGGTCGTCGTGCCGTCCCAGCGCTTGGGAGAGCTTGCTCGCACGGATTGGCACCTGCGATCCGATCAGCTCCATATCATCCCCAATGGCACGCCGGTCCATCCAATTGGCCACGAGGAACGGAGTCTGGCTCGCAAGCGTTTCGGCATGAGCGATGCTCAGCCCGTGGTGTTGATCGCAGGGCGATTGGCGCCTGTAAAGGCCGTCGATCGCGCAATCCGAGCAGCCGCGATTGGGGGCTTCACGCTACTCGTAGCTGGAGATGGAAATCAGGGGCCGCGCTTACGGGCACTAGCCGATGAGCTTGGCGTCCGATCAACGGTGCATTTCCTTGGCTGGATGACGGATTTGCGGCCCGTCCGTGCAGCCACTGATGTGGTCCTAAGTACCTCACTTTCCGAGCAGCACCCATTGTCCGTGCTTGAGGCGATGGCCGCCGGATTGCCGATAGTCTCCACGGAAGTGGGGGACGTGAGGATCATGCTGCCAAGTGATCAGCACGAGTTCCTCGTTGCGGTCGATGCGAACCCAGACGTCATCGCTCGGAGTGTTAGACGGCTGCTCTCATCAGAGTCTCTACGTCAGACGTTAGGTGCGTCAAACGTCGAGCAGGCAAGGGTGCACTTCAGTCAAACTGACATGGAGGCTCGCTACGCACAACTGTACCGGAATAGTTCGCTTGCTTATTCGACCGACCTTCGAGCGTAGACTCCAACCAACCATTGTCCCTGCCCTGCCCCATAATGCCCGCTTCCCGCATTCTCATCGTCGATCTCAACAACTTCGCTTACTACCCGACCATTGCCATTGGCTACATGGTCGCTGCCCTACGTAAGGCGGGATATGAGGTCGAGATCCTCTCTCCTTTGGCCCACGGTGTCCCTAGTGCCGCACGCGAGGGTCAGGAGAGTTACGCCGATCACTTGATGCGCCGCTTCTCATACTCAACGCGTGGTTGGATCGACTTGCCCCGGCGAGCCCTAGGCCAGATGCGTTCAAAGTGGCGCGCGCGACCGGAGAGACTAGTGGACGCCGCCATGCTCCAGGCCATGCGAATCAAGGCTCCTGATGCTGTATTGATTTCGACCTACACGGACAGTTACCAGCTGGTAGAGAGACTCTGCGAAATCACGAAAGAGCACCACACGCCGACCCTCGTCGGAGGTCCGATTCTGAACCAGAGACAAGTGGCCATGGAATGGAGGGAGTTGCCTGGAATTGCGGGGATCGTTGGCGCGGAGGTAGAAGAAACACTACCTGCTATCGTCGCTGATCTCATCGCCGGCAACGACCTGTCAGTACACGCCGGTGTCTTGCTTCCACACGGTGAGAGTGGGCCGCCTGCGCGTGTACTCCAAAATGTGGATGGACTGCCATACCCCGACTACAGCGACTTCCCCTGGGATGCTTACCCTGAGCGGATCGTTCCAATTTTGGTTGGCCGGGGTTGCGGCTGGGGACGTTGTACGTTCTGCGGGGATGTGGTCACCGCCAATGGCCGCGGCTATCGTGCCCGCTCCTGGCCCAAGGTTGTAGAGGAGCTTACGGAGCAGTCTGAGCGCTACAAGACGCGGAACTTTACCTTCCTTGATATCAAGCTCAACTCGGACCCGAGCCTTTGGAGGAAGTTGACTACCGAGTTGCCGGAGCATCTGCCAAATGCGCGCTGGATTGCCTCCGTGCATGTGGGCCCAGAGGAGGACAATGGATTGTCTGCATCCCAACTACGAGATGCCTACGCGTCCGGCTTGCGACGCGTAACCTTCGGTATGGAATCGGCCAGCCAGAAGCTGTTGGACAGCATGGACAAGGGCACCCAGATAGAGCGCAACACGGATTTTCTGAGGGCAGCTTCCGATGCCGGCATCAGTGTTCGCTGCACGGTCATGCAGGGTTACCCGGGAGAGACTCCCGAGGACTTGCGAATAACGGCGGAGTACCTTCGGATCAACAGCCAGTGGCTCGACCGCGTACGCGTCAACCGTTTCAACGCCTTGGTCGGAACTCGCTTCACAACCGAGTACGAACGGGACCCTGCCAAATTCCCTGGTATGGTCAATCTGACTTGGGACTACCGCTACGCGCGTTCGACCTATGACTACCTACCCTCCACTACACGCGCCTATCGGTCCGGCATGCGCGATCTACTCTCCGCCGTTCACGCCATCAATCGCCACCCGCTCAAGGAAGTCGCGAGAGCCTTTGACGGCGTGATGTAGCCTCGTCCGCTGTTCGGTTTCTTCCTGAACTCGCTCGCGCAAGGCTCAATAGCTAACCCGGGCGGCAGCCAGGGGACGCTCTGCCTCCCTGGAGCGATCGGGCACTACGATTCAGCGGTGGGTACCTGGTACGCAACAGCGGTAGGAACGGCAGCACTTCGGTAACGCTGGTCTCATGAACACGCCGACCGGAGTAGTCTTCGTGATGGCCGGCCAGACCTGGAATTTCCAGTGCTGGTCCCGCGACAACAACCCCGGCCCGACGAGCAACTTCACGGACGCGGTGTCGATTACGTTTCAGTAAGCGAGAGCAAGCGGCCGTGGACCATTGAAGTGCTGAACGTGCTGAAGGGGTCTGCGGCTTCAGAGGGAGTGTCGTGTGCGGTCTTTACCCTCTTCAGTTGGTTCAGCAGTTCAGCAGTTCAGCACTTAGAAGCTGGCCGATGGCGACGTCGTTGCCCTGATGGAACCTTGGCTTGGCTGTACCTAGGCGAGCAGGCACCTGGTGCGCGAATTCCTGGCGGTGAAATCCCCGAACGCACTGCCTACAGCACCAGTGTTCCCCCGGTCGGTCTGCAATCAGACCCGAATGGATGACTTCAGGCGGGCTGGCATCGAGCGTGTGACCGATGCAGGGCACGCCGATTTGCACGCTCTGCGAGGGACCTTCGCCACACGTTTGGCCGAGCGTGGGGTGCCGCCTGCGAAGATGCAGAAGCTCATGCGACACGGGACGATCGAGCTGACCATGCGCTACTACGTTTCGCTGAGCTTGGACTCGTTGGAGGCCGGGCTCGACCTCCTGCCTGGCGTCGAATCTGAGGGGCCGGGCGAGGACTCTGCCGTGTCCTAGGTCCGAATACCGATCACCTAAGTGTGTATCCGCCTGTGTATGCAGATAGCGTGCAGACGGTGGCGAATCGGGTCGAGTTGGTGCGACTAGGACTCGGCAGTCTTGGGGGACCTGGTGGTCATACCCCAGCAGCCAAAAGTGGCTGCCTGCTAGGCAGGAAGCGCGATCTCGCCGCTTGTTACTGCTTAGTGCAAGGTGGCGGAGGTGGAGGGATTTGAACCCCCGGTGAGTTGCCCCACGTCGGTTTTCAAAACCGGTGCATTAAGCCGCTCTGCCACACCTCCGTCCGGCGGGAGCATAGCAGAGTGGGGGGGGCTTGCGAGGACTGTTTGTGGGTGAGGGGGAAGTGGGGGAGGTTGAGGGGGGGCCCTGCTTGCCGGTTTGGGGCTGAGCGGGCACTCTCGGGGCCGTGAGCATGCCCGATATGAAGGAGGACCCCCTCGGTGAGTTGACCTCCTTGCCGGGGATTGGGCCGGCTAAGGCCAAGAGCTTGGAGCGGGCTGGGATTTCGAATGTGCGCGATCTGCTCTTTCATCTGCCGCGGCGGCTGAGGATTTGGCCGGAGGTGGAGCCTATGGGGCGCGCCTGCAGGAAGCTGGGCGAGGAGGTGCGCGTGGTGGGCGAGGTGCGCGGGACGCGACTGGTGCGTATGCCCGGCAAGCGGACCTTGCTGCGCATGGTGGTGGCTGATGAGAGCGGCTCGATTACGGCGGCTTGGTACAACCAACCTTGGATGGCCGATGCGGCGCAGCGCGGGCAGAAGGTGGAACTGTTCGGGCGCTTGGTGGATCTGCAGGGAGCTGCGATTGAGGCGCCGCGCATTGGGCGCGAGGAGAAGCCACTGCCCGAGCCCGGAACCTTGGAGCCGGTCTATGCGGCACCCAAGGGTGTCTCGGATGACACGCTGGCCAGGCTGTGCGCGAACGCGGCGGGGCGTTGGGCACAGTACATTAAGGAACCGATTCCGAGCGACGTGCTGGCGCGGCACGATTTGCCCGACTTGGCCACGGCGGTGCGCGCGGCGCATGTGCCGGCTAGTGCAGCCGCCTTTGAGGCGGCGCGGCGGCGACTGGCTTTGGAACCGCTATTGGCCGTGCAGGCCAACTTGCACGCGCGCGAGGGCGATGCGCAAGCGGGGCGCGGGCGGGCGCGGGCGGCGCGGCTCGCGGAGTCTGTGCATCAGGAGATCCTTGGGCGCTTTCCCTATGAGTTGACGCAGGGGCAGAAGACCGTGGTTAGCGAGCTACGGCGGGATTTGGAGCGTTTGGTGCCCATGCGGCGCTTGCTGCAAGGTGACGTGGGCACGGGTAAGACAGCGCTGGCCTTGTACGCGGCCATGATGGTCGTGGAAGCCGGCGGACAGGTGGCTATCATGGCACCGACAGAGGTGCTGGCGGAGCAGCATGCTTATGGCTCGGCCAAGCTGCTGCAGTCGGTGGGCATCGAGTCGGTGCTGCTGAGCGGCGGGCGCAGCAAGGGCGAGCGGCGCAGGTCGGAGGAGCTACTGGCCAGCGGTCAGGCCTCGGTCGCTTTTGGAACGCATGCGCTCTTTAGCGAGGGCGTGAAGTTCCGGCA
>JBLIOL010000244.1:0-8628 GCA_047639615.1 Planctomycetota bacterium
GCGTCGCGCCAGGAGTTCGGACAGCCGGCCGGTGGCGCGGATCTTGTCCTGGGTGATGCGGAAGTCATAGGCAACCCGATGCCAGGTCACCTGGTGATCCTCGAGGATCGCGTAGCAAGCCCGACTGTCACCGTCGCGCGGCTGCCCCACGGAGCCCACGTTGATGAAGGCCTTGCCATCCTCGGGCAAGTCCATAGTGACCGTCTGCTCCCCATGCAGGGTGGCGAAGCGCAGGTCTTCGGTGTGCATGCCGGGGTGGTGCGTGTGACCGGCCACGGCCACGGACTCGAAGGAGTCAAAGATTGCCCGCAGCTTGACAGGGTTGAGAATGCCGTCCGTGGAGAGCACGTACTCGCGCACGGGGTCCCGGGGTGAGCCATGCACCAGGCTAAAGCGTCCGCGCTCCAAGGCATGCGGCAAGTTGCGCAGCCACTTCCAGCGGGCCTTCTTCTCCGAAGAGCTATACCAGCGCGGGCGCATGCGCTCAGCCGTGTACTCGATCGCCTGGCGTGCGTGCGGATTGAAGTCCGAGGCATCCTGGAAGAGCGCGTCGTCGTGATTGCCCATCAGGCAAAGCTCCGCATGACCGCGCACCAGGTCCACGCAGAATTCCGGGTCCGGGCCATAGCCGACCACATCGCCCAAGCAATAGAGCGCTTCCACGTCCTGCCCATCGATGTGAGAAAACACGGCCTCCAACGCTTCGCGGTTGGAGTGTAGGTCAGAGATGACGGCGACTCTCACTTGGCAAAACCCTCCTCGGCGGCTAACACCAAGCGCGCCATGACCTGCTCGAGCTCACCCTCGATGGTGGCACCCGAGGCCTTCACATGTCCCCCGCCGCCGAACTTGCGCGCGAGTGCATTGACGTTGTAGTCGGTCTTGCTGCGGGCCGAGAGCTTGCACACGCCGGGCTTGACCTGGCGTAGGAAGAGCACCACCTCTACGCGCTCCACCGAGCGCAAGAGATCGAGCACATCTTCGCTATCGAAGTCCTGCGCGGCGCCGTCCGTAGCCAAGGGCATGCTCACGGCTGCGATGCGGCCGTCCGCATGGTAGCTGTGACGGCTGAGCACCTTGGCCACTTGGCCCGGGTGCGTCGCCGGGCGGCGCTGGTAGATCGAGCTGTAGAGGGTCGAAAGCTCGACGCCACCGGCCACCATCTCGGCGGCGGCCTCGAAGACCTCCGCGTCGGTGTTGGAATATTTGAACCAGCCCGTGTCCGTCACCATGGAGGTGAACACGCCGAGCCGCGCGATCGGATCGAGCTCCACATCCAGAGCCTTCGCGATGCGACGTACCAACAGCCCCGTGGCCGCGGCAGAGGTATCAATGAAGGCCGCGTCCCACCAGGCCACATCCGGCAGCACGTGGTGATCGACCACGAGCTTCTTGGAGGGCGCAGCCGTGAAGCGCTGCTCGAGCACTCCTGTACGGCTGATCTCCGAGCAATCGAGCAACACCAAGAGGTCGTGCTCGGGCACCGGGCCGCCATCGTCCACGGCGTAGTCGAGATGCTCCGACAGGTAGTCGAACTGCGGCTCGGGCGCATCCGTATTCAGGATCTGGACCTGCTGCCCACGGGCCTCGAGCACACGCGCCAGCGCTGCCTGAGCACCGATGCAATCACCGTCCGGACGCTGGTGCCCAGTAAGCAACACACGCTCCGCTCCGGTCAAGAGATCTAGAGCAGCCTGCTGGTCGGCGGGCAGGGCATTCGTGCTGAGCATGGTCAAGAATAGAGGATGGGCTAGCGGACCTGTGAGATGTGTCCACCCGCATGGTAGCGACCCAATCCCGGCC
Organism: Planctomycetota bacterium; assembly: GCA_047639615.1. GTDB lineage: Bacteria > Planctomycetota > UBA1135 > UBA1135 > CAYWNK01. The sequence goes on from JBLIOL010000244.1 coordinate 1,804, forward strand.
CTGACTACGGCGCGCTTCCTGAAGCTCCCCGTGAAACACCGGATATCCAGGTGCCCAGCACCTCCGGCAACTCCCCAGTGAGGAAATCGAGCACTTCCGCAGCTTCAGAGCCCTCCACAGCGAACCAGGCCAGATCCGCCGCATGCCCTGGCTCCAGGCATCCCGCTTCGAGCCCCAGGGCCCGCGATGCAGCGCTGGTAGCCATACGCCAGACCTCCCCCGGAGCAAGCTCCGCATGGGACCGGCGCAAGGCACGCATCTCCGCGCGCATGTCCAAGTCCACATTGCTGGCCGAGGAGTCGGTCCCAAGGGCCAAGCAGACCCCCGCGGCCTGATATTGCTCCAAGGGGAAGCGCTCGCGCTCGAAGAAGGCGTGCGTCCCCGGACAGTGCACCACGACGCTGCCCGCCTGGGCCACGCGCTGCACCTCCCCCGGCGCCGGCAAATTGCCATGCACCAGGGATGTATGCGGCCCGAGCAGCCCCGCAGCCTCGATCAGGTCCAGGCCCGAGGGCCCCGGTGGCGTTCCCAGCAAGCCCGCCAGGGGACCGCCGCGGCCCGCCAGCCAATCCACCTCCGCTTCGGTCTCGGCCCAGTGCACGGTGACCTGCAATTCGCGCCGCGTCGCGAGCTCCCCAAGGCCCTGCCAAAGCCCCGGCGAAACCGTGTAGGGCGCATGCGGAGCCAGCCCAGGGTGCAGCAAGTCCGACCCATCCGGTAGCGCCTCCATGGTCTGCAGCACTCCCGCCGTGCGCGCCGCATCGCCCGCATCTAGAGCTTCGCGATAGTGCACTACCCTCAAGCCAGAGGCCCGCAAGCCCTGCTCCGACAGCCCCAAGGAATCGATGTCGCCCACGGCCGTCGTGCCTGTCTGCGCCAAGCGTCGCGCACCCGCGTGCACGCCGCGCGCCAGCGCCTCCGGCTCGCGCCCTGCGCGCAGGGCCATCAACTTGCCAATCCAGGCGCCAAAGCCTCCGCTGCCCGAGACTTCGCCCGCGAGATCATGCAACTCCAAGTGCGAATGCGCGTTGACCAAGCCTGGAGTCAAGATCCCGCGCCCAAGATCCTCGAGCGCCACCCCCATCCGATTCGCCGAGCGCCGAGCCGCTGCCAATCCCGGCACACACTCCACCACCCTGCCCGCTCGCAACACCAGGGCAGCCCCGCCCAGGTGCAAATTCTCACTATCCACGAGCACCCCCGGCGCCCATAGCACCTTGGGTTCCTGCTCCGACTCTGCTTGATCCCTGCGCATGCTGCCTATCATCGAGAACGGGCGCCCTTCCGAGAAGGGCGCCCGCTCCAAAGCCTTGATCCAATCCGGATCAGGCCCAAATCAAACCTTCTGAATCAGTCAGGCATGGCGCTGACGCGCAGGTTCGTTACGCCCTTGATGGAGCTGAACAGGGTGATGCCCGGATCATCGGTGCCGGCCACGGTGCCGTCAAAGAGGATCATGAAGCGGACCATGTTCGGCTTGGGGCTGAAGTCGTTCAGCAGGGCCGGGTGATCCACCCAGGGGGTCAGGCTACCGGCCAAGATCTGTGCCGAGGGGCCGGAGAGTGCCACATCGCAGAGCTCGTTACCCAGCAGGTCGTCGGAAGTCCGCGCGCCCTGGAAACGAACCACGATGGGCGATGCCTCCGTACCGGACATGACGCTGTCGAAGCCGTAGTAGTTGCCGTATTCGAATTCGAAGCCCTGGGGGAACTCCGCGCTCGCGCTTCGGAAAGGAACCAGGACCTCGGGGTTCGCCATGACGGGCTGCCAGATCACATCCATGTCCCAACCCACATCAGCGGCCATCGGATCGCCGTCTTCAGTGAAGTTGAGAGAGAAGTAGTTGCCCTCGGGGCGAATCCAGCAGGAGGTCGATGCCGTGATGGAACCGGGACGCTGACGGGGCAGCTGCCAGCCACCTTCGTCAACACTCAGGTGTGCCAGAGACAGGGGATCGCCCATGGAGTCGAAGGGCAGGATCGATTGCACGTAGTCCACGTGGGTCTGGGTGCCGACCGTGTCCTCGATGCGGATCAAGCCTTGGCTACCGCCGCCGCCCAATGCGTTCGAACCGAAGAATGCGTTGGAACCACCAGCGCCACCGGAAACGTCGAGACGACCCGGGTCCGTCCCCAGGCTGACCTGAACCGATTGGAGCTTGACCGAACCACCGGAACCACCACCGCCAGGCATGGCGTAGCGACCGAAGTTGAGGGTGTCGCCGCTCTGCAGCGAGCTGCCACCGTTACCACCGCGAGCCTGGATCTGACCGGAGACGTCGATTGTCTTGCCGGAGACCAGGAGCAGCGCTCCACCACCACTGCCGCCTTGAGCGCCAGAGTGGTCGTGCCACTCGATGTAGGCTCCCAAGGAGGTCGCGAGGAAGTCACAGTTGAGCTGAGAACTCGCCAAGGTGCGGTAGTAGTGAGAACCACCACCGCCCCCACCGGAGCCACCGTTGAGGAAGCCGGGATAGGAGATGCTGGTATTCACGAACCAATCCAGGGTGCGCTTCAGGTAGCCCGTGTTGTCCTCGCTGGGCGTGGCCAAGGCAATCTCAGACGCCTGGCCACCGGTGGTGTCAGGAGCATCATTGTTGGCAGCCGCGGGGAAGTCGGCCAGGGACTGCGGGGAACGACCCACGCCACCCAAACCGTTGATGGCATAGGCGCCACCTGAACCACTACCTGCCACGCGGGTGGCCACACACCAGGTGGTGATCTCCGAGGGCGGGATGAACAGGTTGACGTTGGGCAAACGCGCCACATCTGTGGAGTTGTTGATGTTAGCGGAGTTGTCCGGCCACTGGGCCTCGGTAGGCGGGTTGCCCGCGCCACCTCGGCCTCGTCCAGCTGCGCCGCCAACGCCCTCACCGACAGAACCAGTGAAGCTCATGAAGTCAGGGTTAGCCTGGGCATCGGACTCGGCATCGGCCAAGCCGATCAGAGCCGCGGTTGCGCTCCAACGATCACCACCGAAGCCACCAGCGCCTGCGCCAGCGGGAAGTGTTGCCGTGCCACCAGCTACGCTGGGTGCCAGGATTCGAGAGTCATGGGGAGCGGGCGTGACACCGTTCAGGTCGATCACACCGCCGGGCATGATGTCCACCGGACCACGCACGTAGAGACGCGCGGGGTTGTCACCCTCGAAGCGCAGCAAACCGCCAGCCTCGATGACCACCGAGTTGAATTCGAAGACGCCGTCCGTGACGGTGATCGCCGAAGGGAAGTCTCCCATCATGTCCGCGTTGCCGATGAAGTCGGGAACCGCGGAGCCACCCTGCGTGAGCAGCGGGAAGTCTTGGCTGTCGGTGTTCAGAATGATCTGGTCACCCTGCTTGACGTACAGGACGCCCAGGCGACCGGAGCCGCCACCGAAGCCGCGGACCAAACGACCGGAACCCCAAACCGCGCCGCTTTCAGCGCGATCCTCGGTGTAGATCGGAGCCGTGCCGCCGGGTGTAGAGAAGTCCTCGTTGAGCGTGATCGCGTCGAATTCGACAACCTCGGGAACTACGCCCCAAGCGCCACCGCCACCTTCAACTTCCAGGCGGTTACCCACCAGGTCGATGATCGAGTCAGGAGCATTGACCACGATACGGCGCGGACTGCTCGGGTTGGCTGCGCCGGCCGACACCAGGGGCTGGGCCGGGGTGAAGGAAAGCAGAGTGATCAGGTTCTCCGAGTCGACGCTGGCCACGTACTCACCGGCCAGGGTGTTGCGATCCTGGGAGGTGATCAGGTTACCGTCCTCGTCCACGGACACCGTGATGAACGGTGCCGTCATGGTGCTCGGGCTAGCCAAGGTGGACGGATTCATGATGTCCCGGAAGCGGAACCAGACCTGGCTGTTGCGCCATGCGTCCACCAGCTCGGGGCCACCACTGTTGATCTGGTTGTTGGCCAAACCGTCCGTGCCGAAGCCATCGAAGAAGAAGAAGTTGCCGGAGCCAGCCGTCACGCGGTCGACGTTGTCCGGGTCTCCACCCACGATGCGGTCCATGTAGATCTCGACGATCGGGGGACCGGGTACGGGGTCGATCAGCTGGTCGGAGGTCTCGATCGTGCACTTCATGCGCGAGAGGTTCTCGCGGCCGGACGTGCTACGGATGAAAGGCGGGTTGTCACCCTGGGCCACACCGGGGATGGTGATCTCGTAGGCCGTGTTGGGGTCGAAGCCGAAGGACGGGTTGCCGTTCTCGTCGAACGTCAGGGCCGGACGGAAAATAAGGCGCCTAGCGTCCAGGGGGTCGCTGAAGAACTGCCCCACCGGAGTGGTGCCGTTGGCAACGTTGAGCACCCGGAAGGAGCTGCTGTTGACGGTGCTGATGTCCACAGGCTCCGAGAACAGGATGGCAATCTCCTGGTTCAAGAACGTGTTGACAATGGTGCAGAAGACCTGCTCGCCACCGAGGCCGTTCGTGCAGCCAAGGGAGCAGGCGCGCACATAGAGATCGCCATCGAACTTGCCAGAGGCTGTGCTGCCGGAGCAGGAGGGTGTTGCGAACACCAGGGCCAAAGCACCCAAGGCGCTGCCAGCTTTGACCAGAGCGCTGCTGGCCTGGGTTACGAAACGGCCGAGCGCGGTGCGCTGGCTAGGGGTCACATTGGTGTTCACGTTCATACCGCTGCGAATCGCTGAACCCGGACGGGGGGAGCCCGGGAGGAGGATGGGGTCAGGGGGGGGGGACGAGTCTGAGTACCCACGCTAGGTCGCTAGGCAACCGGTTGTGAGCACCACCGCGCACCAGATCCGCCCTGAAAGGGCCGACACCAAGCACACGCCTTACCCAGGCTACCCACCACCGGGCGAGCAGGCCAGGAATTTCGGGCCCCTAGCCCCGGGGCAAATGTACCCTGGCCAATCGTTCGGACATGCCACGTTCGCCGCTGTGCCCCTGCAGAGCCAGCGAGATTCCCCTCGCCTGGCCTGCTCCTGGCAGCTGGCCAAGCCGCCGATCTGCGTCGCGGCCAGGGCCCTATCCCCCCACGCAGCTACCCGTGCCCTCCCCCCATGCGCGTGATTTCGCACAACTCTCGAGCGCATGCGCTCACCACCCCGCCCCGTACGAGCGCCCTACTGGGGTTTGTCCTGCTCATCGCCGGCTTCGCGGCCTGCTCAGACACACCGGAAACCGCTCCGGGAGACGTCGAGCGGGATGCTTGGGGCATCCCCGTGGACGCCCCGATCACTGACGATGCGCGACGGATGGCAGGGAATCTAATGGACGCCATGCGGCCCTTGGATGCGACCCTCACATCGGACCACCACGACCGCCATCTTTTTAAGCAGCGACGCATCTTCCAAGAGATGCTGGTGCGCGGCGAGGAGGTCGGCAACGCCGCCCTGCACGCCTACACCGGTGCCGCGGACGAGCCCTACCTGGTACGCCGGGCCCTGCTCTGGGTCGGCGGACACGCGGCCCCCGATTCGGCCCGCAACCTGCTGCACGCCCTGATGGTGGACTACGGTGCCCCCATCGACGACCGCACGGAGGCCAGCTTGGTGTTGGCTGAGACCTCGCCGGAGCTGTTCCTCTCCGCCGCCTCGGGCCACCTGCGCCGCCGGTCGCGCCCCACCAAGACCATGCCGGACGACGAGTTCCTGGTGGAAGGCTGGATCGCCGCCTGCGCAGGTACCGACCAATCGCCCGTGCCCATGCTCGCGGACGTGGCCACGAACCTCTTGATCCAACCCACCGCCCGCTACCGCGCGGCCAAGCGCTTGCGCGACTTCGCCAATGAGCCCGTGGGCCAACGCGCACTCGAGGCCTGCCTGGTGGAATCCACAGGAGACAACTACCTACGCCGCATGGCGGCCCAGTCCCTGCAGTCCTTGCTACCGCGCGAGACCGCCTGCTCGCTCTTCAGCGAGATCCTCCGGCGCGAGTCCGACATGAACTTCGCGCGCTTCATCGACGACATGCTTCAAAAGCACTGCCGCGCAGATGACCAGGACGAGCTCGGCCGAGCACAGGATGTGGGCAAGTCGGACGAGAGCCCCAAGTGATCACGGACACCCACTGCCACATCTTCTGGAAGTCCTTCGACGAAGACCGAGCCGCGGTCATCGCCCGCGCCCGCGAAGCGGGCGTCGAGCGCATGCTGGTGGTCGGTACGGATCTCGAGACCTCACGCGCGGCCTTCGAGTTGTGCGCGGACGAGCCGGGCCTATACCCCACCGCCGGTGTACACCCGCACGACGCCGAAGCGGCTGACGCGGCGACCCGTGCCGCCATCGAAGAACTCTGCCGCCGGCCCGAGTGCGTGGCCGTGGGCGAGTCCGGACTGGACTACTTCAAGGGCTACTCAGATCCCGCACCCCAGCGCGAGAACTTCCGCTGGCAACTGGAACTCGCGCGCGAATTGGACAAGCCCATCATCGTCCACTGTCGCGACGCCCACGAGGATGTGGTCAGCGCCATCCAAGCCGTGCCCGGTGTGCGCGGCGTGATGCACTGCTACTCGTTGACCGAAGTGGAACTAGCGCCCTATCTCGACGCCGGCTTCTACATCTCCTTCTCGGGCGTGGTCACCTACCCGAAGAACGACGGTAACCGGCGGGCCGCTGCGGCCGTACCTGAAGAGCGCATCCTGGTAGAGACCGACTGTCCATTCCTCGCGCCCCAAGGCCATCGTGGTAAGCGCAACGAACCCGCCTACGTGGCCAAGACTCTAGCCCATGTGGCCGAGGTACGCGGCGTGGACAGCGAGCAGTTCGCCGAGCTTACGTCGAACAACGCAGCCCGGCTCTTCGGACTGAGCTAGCGCAGTACAGCGGATCGCAGCGGATCGCTACACAAAGACGCAGGGCGTCGCCGGCCAA
>JBLIOL010000245.1:0-8508 GCA_047639615.1 Planctomycetota bacterium
CTGGCGGCTGGCGGCTGGCGGCTGGCGATGGGAGGGTGCCATCGGCTCACAGCGCACTGCCCCTCCTCCGCGCCTTTGCTCCGCGCTGGATCGCAGGACGGATCACTAGAGCCCTTGAACCCACACACCGATGGTGTGTTAGCAGTAGCCTCTGTGCGTGAGCGCTTCCCACACCCAACCCAAGGCCCAGGTACCGCTGCTGGCCAGCGGTGCGCTGGTCCTGCGCGGATTCGGTCCGCGCACGCATCTGGGCTTGGTAGAACGCGCCGGTGCCTGGGGCTTGCCGCGGGCCATGCTCGGTGAGCAGGCCAGCCACATCGGCCTGGCGCGCCAAGCTTGCGCCCAGCAGCTGGGCTGCGATTGGCGGCCCACGGATTTCGTCGGATCGCGCCTGGCCAAGCTGGGCGAGCATGAGCTCTTGACCTACTACTGGACCGGTCGCGGGGCGAAGACGCTGCTGGAATTCCAGGGCGGCGAGCGTGTGCGCTGGATCCCCCTGGACAGCGCCGCGCAACTGATCGACTACCCGGAGGAGCGCACGCTTGTAAGCGCACTAGCGTCCGCAAGCAAGTGGTCCAACCTGCTGCTGCAGAGCCAAAGCGAGCGCCGCCGAGCGTGCGCCGAGGCCAGTGTTCACGAAGCCCGCATCGCTACCGATCGGGCGCAATTTGAGGATCCCAGATTGCCGCACTCCGACTCTCGTTGGGCTACTTGCTTGGGCACCGCGCGCGAAGCCACGCACCTGCCCGGTGCGGCCGCGCAGGAGTTGGCCCACACACTCTTGGCCGCGGCCGAAGTGCGCGACTTGGCCCAGGCCTCGCGTGAGGAACAGAGCCTGCGTGCTGTGGTACTGGCGGAAGAGCTACGCGCGCAAGGCGAACCCGAGGGCCTGCTGCTCGCAGCGGAACTGCGCAGCGCGGATGTGCAAGGCGCGCTGGCGCGCGTACTGCAAACGCGGGCGCGGGTGGCCTCCGACAAGCGTGTGGAAGCTTGTGCGATGGGCGCGCTTTGGCAACGCCACATGTGGTCCCTGGCGGTGCTCTTCAGCGCCCCGATGATCCTTGGTGGTCAGACGCTGGACCCCGATATCACTGCCATCAATTTGCCCTGGTACGCCGCTGTTTGGGCAGGCTTGCTGGGTGCTTGCCTTACGCCCCGCCGCACCCGTCGCGGACTACAGAGTACGCAGGCGTGGATCGGCGGCCTGGCCGGCTTGGGCCTTTGGCTGCTCGTGATCGCCACCGTTTGGTCACCCGCGAGCGGACCGCCGGCGGCACTTGCGGGGGCTGCCGTCGCCGGAGCCGTGGTGCACCGCTTACGCGGACTCTGATGACGCTGCGCGCCCCGGTCCGCCGCGACCGACAAGGCGCGTCAAGCCGAAGCCCAAGAGCAACAGAGCGAGAGCGGATGCGACGCGCTTGCCACTGGGTTGAAAGCGCTGCAGTTCATCGCCCATGGACTTGAGCTCGCCAACACTCTTGCCCGCGTAGGTTTCCGCGAGCACGGCCAGGCGCGCTTCATCGAACTCCTCACCGTACTTGGCGCGAATCTCGTCATGGGGTTTACCCGCGAGTACCCAGACGGTCGCCTTGCGTGTGGCGCGCGTAGACATCTCGGGGTGCACGGGTTCTTGAAAGGGCCACAGTCCTGCCATGGAACCAAGTAGCAAGCCGAGCAAGGCCGCGTGGGTTGTGGCGGGAAAGCGGCCTAGGACAGCGTTGAGCACATTCGACAAGGCGGCTATGCCGACCGCTGCGCCCAAGAGCACCGGGCCGACGGTCCAGGCGGCGGCCATGGGATCTTCGAGGATGACGCTGACCGAGAGGCTACCGACAACGGCCTCGTACAAGCCGAAGAGCAAGAGCAGGTAGGAGCCGCTGATGCCCGGCAGGATCATGCTCGAGGCAGCGATGGCGCCGGCCGCGAAGAGCACCGGCGTAGTCAGCGGCAAGCGCGTACCCGTCAGAGCGAACGCCACCAGCAGCATGCACGCCACGCCGAGCACCAATGCAGTGGCCCCCACGCCGTTCCAGGGACGGCCGGAACGCACGAGGTCCGGCACGCCGCCCAGAGTCATGCCCACAAACAGGCTGTACATAGCCCAGCGGTGTTCCAAAACGAGACCAACCAGCAGGCCTGAGAGGCTTGCAACGGCAACTAGGGCCCCTAGGCCGAAGACCACCAGGAAGCGCAGGGTCTGAGCCGTAGGCCGCAAGCGCGAGGCTTCTGCTATTGCAGCGATGAAGCGATCGTAGAGCCCCACGGCCAGAATCATGGTGCCCCCACTGATGCCTGGTACGAGGTTAGCGAAGCCCATCAGGACCCCACCTAGGGCAGTTCGGGCAAAGGAGGGAGGAGTATCGTTCGAGCTCATGATCGTTGCCGGAAGAATACCTAGCTGGGAGGCGCCAGGCACAAACCGTTGGCGTTAGCGGATGCACTACGGGGAGTAGAATCCCAGGCGATGCAGGCGTTGAAGTCAATCAGTTCCGGAGCGTCGCGGAGATTTGCGCACCCCGGGCTCCCAGCATCGAATACCGTACTGGCGTTCAGGCGCCCGAGAGCTGTTTCTCCGGGGTGCCAGCGGTCCCTTCATCGGCCCGCTTCCTACCGTTAAGTGGCTCCCCCTCTCCTGGAGCCGCCTCGAATCAATCCCTCCTCTCGTCACGATGCGCATCCAACGTACCCTTGCTACCTGTGCTCTTCTCTTCGGCACAGCAACTCTGGCTCAAGCCCAGAACGCCCACCTCAACGAAATCTACTGCTCCATGACGGGCACTGACTTCGACGAGTACATCGAGCTGATCGGCACCCCCGGCGCCTCCCTCGACAACTACGTTGTGTTGGTCCTCGAAGGTGAAGGCGGAGGTCAAGGCATCCTTGACCGCGTGTGGAACTTGACCGGTTCGGTCGTTCCGCCCTCCGGCTACTTCACGATGGCGAACATCGGTTCGCAAATCACCTTCGACTACACCCTCGACCAAGGTCCCCACACCCTGTCGATGTTCTACACCCAGGGTCAGAACAACCTGGAGAACGGCACCGGTACCGTCTACCTGATCGAAGCCTCTAGCGCTCTCGCGATCATGGACCTCGAGACGATCTACTACAACGGCACGATCGACGCCGACTTGGATCTGATCACCATTCTGGACACGGATCCCTCCTACACCATCCACGAAGCCGTGGGCATGGTGAACGACGACTGGGTCCAAGGTCTAGACAACGTGCACGACTGCGCGCCCACCCTCGGCCCGGACGGCAGCTTCTTCCCCGCTGGCGTGTATCGTCCCGGCGACTACCCCGGCGACTGGTGCTCCGACGACTTCCTTGTCTTCGGTAACACCCTCGACCCGAAGAACACCCCCGGCGCCATGAACCCCAGCGCTGCTTGCACCGGCATGCCCAGCTCTAGCGGCTGCGGCGGCATGACGGGCGGCATCGGCACCAACTACTGTGGTCCCGGCGAACTCAACACCACCGGCATGCCCGGCGTGATGACCGCTGACGGCAGCGAGATTGCTGCCGACATGGACGTGACCATCACCGGCAGCCAACTGCCCCCGACGCAGTTCGCCTACTTCATCGGCAGCACCACCCAGGGCTTCGTCGCTATGCCCGGCGGCAGCTCCGGCAACCTGTGCGTGATCGGCACCATCGCTCGCTTCAACTCTCAGATCGGTGCTATCACCGCCGCAGGCGAGTTCAGCATCGTTGTGGACACCCAGAACATCCCGCTCACGCCCACCGTGGCGATCATGGCCGGCGACACCTGGAACTTCCAGTGCTGGCACCGCGACTTCATCGCGATGTCCGGTCCCACCTCGAACTTCACCGACGGCATCTCGATCACCTTCCAGTGATCCCCTCGGTTAGTTAGCTATCAGCGGGCGGAGGCGCATTGCGCCGCCGCCCGCTGTTGTTTATTGACTCTCATCAGTCTCGCGTCTTCACCATCACGCTCACCGCGCCCATGCAGCTCACCTGCTCCGCCATTCGTGTCGCCCTCGGTCTCTCCCTGGCTGTGGCCGTCCAAGCCGCGCCCCAAGGGCCCCCGGCCGGCTACTACAACACGGTCGACGACTCCAACCCGGCCACCCTGCGCAGCAGCCTGCATGCGGTTATCGACGACCACACGCGCCTGTCCTACACATCGGGCGGCATAGACACTTGGTTTGTGTTGGAACGCGCCCAGCAGGACCCGAGCAACTCGAGCAACATCTTGGATGTGTACAAAGGCGCCTCGTACACCAAGAACTCAAACAGCTACAACCGCGAGCACACCTGGCCGAAGTCCTATGGCTTCCCCAACGATGGCTCGGCGAACTCGCCCTACACGGACTGCCACATGCTGCGTCTGTGTGACTCCTCCTACAACTCCTCGCGCAGCAACAAGCCCTTCCGCTACTGCAGCTCAAGCTGTGCCGAGTACCCCACCAACGGCGGCACGTCAGGCAGCTACCCGGGCACCTCCAACTGGAGCACCGGCTCCTTCTCCAACGGCACCTGGGAAGTTCAGATGAACCGTCGCGGCGACGTGGCACGCGGCATGCTCTACGCCGACGTGCGCTACGAAGGCGGCAACCACGGCACGACGGGCTTCCTTGAGCCGGATCTGATCCTGACCAACAACACGAGCCTGATCGCCAACTCGAACACCGGACAGAACCTGTCCGTGGCTTACATGGGCCTGCTCGATGTGCTTCTCGACTGGCACCTGGCCGACCCGGTGGACGCCTTCGAAGAGAACCGCAACGACGAGGTGTTCAGCTTCCAGGGCAACCGCAACCCCTTCGTGGATCACCCCGAGTGGGTCGACTGCATCTTCAACGGCAACTGCGGTTCCGGCGGCTTCGGCGTGACCTATTGCACGCCCAACGTGCCCAACTCCACCGGCTTGTCGGGGGCGATCCAGGGCCAGGGAAGCCTCGACATCGTCCTCAACGACCTCGAGCTGATCGTCACCCAGATGCCTACGAATCAGTTCGGCTACTTCCTCGTGAGCCAAACCGAGGGCCTGACTTTCAGCCCCGGTGGCAGTCAGGGAATTCTCTGCCTTGGGGGGCAGATCGGACGCTTCACCAGCCAGATACAAGGCACCGGGATCTTCGGCACCTTCGCCATCATCGTCGACCTCACCAACCTGCCCATCGGTGGTGGTACCGCCGCCCTAGCCGGCGATACCTGGAGCTTCCAATGCTGGTACCGGGACGCGAACCCCGGCCCTACCTCAAACTTCACCGACGGACTGCGACTGACCTTCCAATAGGTCGAGCGCTGGCTCGCTAGCGTCTAGCTAAGGCCATCACGTAGAGGATTTCACGCGGGCTCAGTCCGGCTGCTTCGGCGGCTTGACTGAGCTTGCTGCGTAAGCGGGCAACGAGCTTGGGAGGCAAGCCGCCGGGGTGCAGCCGGCCGCCTTCGACGGCGGTTAGGGCGACCTCCGGCAACTCGCGCCAGGCCATGCCGGGCACCGGCGGCGGCGGCGACTTAGCGCGCGCGCCGAGCACCTGTTCCAGGCCGCAGGCATCCGCGCTCGATTCGGCCTTGGTCAATTCAGCGGTGGAGATCTGCAGGTGCTCGGCACACAGCGCTGGCAGCTCCACGCCGCTGCGCAGGAGCCGGCCCAGGAAGAGGCCCATGGCCCGCAGGGCTTGCCTGCGACCATCGGAAACAGGCAAGGCACGCAGCACCTCCGGCGCCGGCTTGAAGCCGTCCAGAGCGCGGACCACCAAGGCCGAGCGTTGGCGCAGGGGTGCCGTACCTGCCCAGGCCACGGCCATGGGTTCCTGGGTCGAGATGCCAGCCCCGCGCAGATGGCAGAGCAGGTTCCACTCACGCTCGGCGAGGCTCGTACTGCGCGGATGGGTGAAGCGCGCTCGCAGCAGGGACCCGAGCCCAGAGTCGGCGAAACGCACCAGCTCCAGCCAGCCCGTGCCCGCACCCCGAGGCCTGCCGCGAGTCGCTTGGCCCTCCACCCGGGTGCCCGGCAAGGGCAAGCGCAGCCGCTGGGAACCTGCCGTCGCCGGAAGATCCATGGCTCCCGCCTCACGTTCCAGGGGCTCTCCCGTTCCCAGGAGAGCTTCAGGGGTTTTTGCGCCAACGGCCGCGAGGTCGGGAACGCCAGGCGCAAGGATTACGTTCAAGTCAGGCACGGCTAGGAAGATAACAGCCAAAGCCCGACTGTCCGCGCGTCTGGACTGAATAGCACTCGTCACCAGCCGGCCTAGCCTGGATACTCCCAGCGCCAGTCCTCATCCATTGCTCGCCATCGCCCCCGCCTCCATGTCCAAGTTTCGCCGCCTGCTCCCATCCGTCCTCATGGCTTTCGGGCTCTGGACGTCCCTAGCCGGCGCCACCAGCACGAGCGCAGCTGCGCAGTCCGACCGCGATGGCCTCATCTCCGGGGTGAACTCCCACGCTCTCCTCGGACGTCTGGGCCACGAAATCCTGCAGCAGTGGGGCTCTTTCCTGGTGCTATACCAGGTGCCGAGGAAGGCTGATCCGGACATCGAGACCACCTTCGCCACCCAGTACGAGGCCTGGCTCACCGCCCTGGGCGACGCCTTCCACGCGGACATCATCAAGGCCGCCGGCGTCTCCGAGCCGCCCACCCTGCCCCTGGTGCCGCTCTACATCGCCAACGGTAACGCTACCTTCAAGAACGTGAACCGCTACGCCGTGCGCCCGCGCCACCTCGCGAGCCGCATCGCCTGGTTCAAGGACCCCGGCATCCTGGTCACCCTGACCGATCCGTCCGACGCCCGCCGTCCACCCGGCAGCCTGATCTCGCCCGTGCTCTTCGGCCTGACCCGGCACCTCTTCGACGCCTGGTGCGAGCGCTCCTATCCCGGACCTGAAGAGCTGTGGATGGTGGACGGCCTGGCCGGCTACTACTCCTGCGACGGCACCATGGATCCGGCCGAGCTGGCGAGCCCGCCGGTCAACGCTGCCGCCCTGGCCTGGTACAAGGGCCTCAAGCCCGGCCAACTCGAGCACCTGATCGTGGACCTGCACACGCTGATCAGTTTGGGCGAGCCCCTGTCGCGTCACGAGGAGTTCGCAGTGCGCGCCCGCAAGGCCGGCAGCGGAACGGTCTCCGAGTTCCAGACCACTGCCATGTGGTATCACCAGACCACGCTCTGGGTGCACTTCCTGCTGCGCGGTGATTCCGGCAAGTGGCGCACCAAAACCATCGACTACATGGGTCGTGTGCTCAAGGGCAAGCGCGGCCCCGTGGTCTTCAAGGAAGCCCTCGAGATCGGCCGCGTAGCCGAGCTGGACGCCCCCTTCCGCGCGCACCTGGAAGCCCTCGCCCGCGGCGAAGGCGTCGGCGCCGGTCCGCCCCCGGAGCGGCGCGCCGTGGCCAGCAGCGGCCGCACCCTGTTTACTCCCGGCCTGGCCGCCAATCCGGAGGAGCCCAAGTCGCGCATGGACCTAGCCATGGCCCGCGCCGCGCGCGGCGCCATCGCGGCGGCCGCCAAGGAGATGAAGGAGATCACGCGCTCGACCCTGATCGAGTCCTTCAAGTTCGAAGTACAGGCCGAGTCCGAGCGCATGGAGATCGCCGTCATCGGCCGGGATCGTTTCCTGAATGCGCTGCTCAAGTCCGGCAAGAAGCTGGCCTTCAAGCACGAAGGCAATAACCTCAAGGTCAAGCTGCTGGCTTACGAGGACGGGCTGCTTAGCTTCGAGCCCAAGCGCGGCGCTGACCCCGTGCTGATCTCTGCGGACGACATTCGCCCGGACGAGCTGGCCCTAGCCATGGGCCGCGACGCGAATAAGTATGGCCCCAGCTGGCTGCGCGGTTACCTGCTCGCCATCGGCGGCGACTCCAAGTGGAAGCGCTTCGTCGACACCAAGTCCTCCAGCGGCAAGGCCCTGGCCATCGACATCGACGGTCGCATCAAGACCTGGATCGATGCGGGCAATGCGACCCTGGCCTTGGACGATATGGCCTACATGGCGCGCCCCACGAACGTGGCCGAGGGCGAGGCAACCCTCGAGGCGATCAACGCCCTGCTCAAGAAGTACGGCGAGACGCCGGCCCTGATTCAGGTCAAGGCCGAGCTGCGAACTCTCACCGGGGAGGCCCTCGCACCGCTCTTCGCCCAGACGGGTGTGCTGGGTCTGGTGAATGGCAAGATCACGAATCTGAAAGAGGGCCGCATCAAGCTCGCCTACGACTTCAAGAAGCCGGAGCAAGCCAAGGACTTCAAGGCCGACCATGACTACATGGAGAACTGGCGCTCGGCGCGTGGCAAGATCAGCGACGAGGCCAAGAAAGAGGGCTTCAGCATTCGTGGCGGCCAGTTCACTGGACGCGGCGCTAAGTGCTTCCGCCTACCTATTCCCTTCGACGCCCCCACCATCCGCTACCGCCTCATGTACGGCCGGGCCAGCGGCAAGGAGAAGGCAGCGGCCAACTTCAGCGTAGGAATCTGCGACAACGCCAACGGCAGCTACATCGCCGCGCACGACGTGTACGACCTAGAAGTGCTCGACCAA
>JBLIOL010000246.1:0-8479 GCA_047639615.1 Planctomycetota bacterium
GCCCATCCACGTCCAGGTTCACCGCTTGGCTCGAGTTGTCGAGCACGTAGGCGCCCGTACCGAGGTCCACCAGGTTGTTCTGTGAGTCGAGCCCGAAGGAGCCAACCCGGCTGTAGGTCCTATCGGATCCGTTCTGCAGGGTGAAGAAGCCGTTGCCTTCCAAGGACAAGTCCAGCACGCGACCGGTCGAAGTCAGAGCGCCTTGGCTGAAGTTGCTCAAGGTACGGATCAGGCCCACGCCCTGGCCGACCTGGGTCGGGTTCACGCCACCGTGCGTGCCGCTCGGACCCGAACCAAAGGACAGGTTCTGGGAGAGTGCGGTGGAGAAGCTCGCCCCGTTCTCCTTGTAGCCGACGGTATTGGAGTTCGCGATGTTGTTACCGATTACATCGATCCATCGCTGGTGTGCGCGCATGCCACTTAGGGCGGCGTTGAATGAGCTAGTCATGAGAACTTATTGGGGTGGATTGGGAGCCGTAGGGGAGCCGCGCCGCTCGCTACTCGTCGTCGCTTGAATCGCTATCGCCGTCGCCGTCATCTTGAGTAGCGCCGTGAACTTCGAGCACGTTGGCTAGCGGCACATCCAAGCCGCCGACGCGCACCATGGTGAGTCCCGCTTCGAGTCGCACGCTGCCGACTTCACCGGACTGGCTTTCGCCCGTGTTGGGATCGATGTAGTCGACATTCATGCCGATCAACCCCGATGCCGTGGTGAGCTGGCTGAGCAGGGCGTTCTCTTGATTGAGGTTCGCCATCAGCTCCAGGTTCTTGTTCATGCTCTGCATCTCCTCAAGAGACGAGAACTGCGCCAGCTGAGCTGAGAAGTCCTGGCCCTCCATGGGACTGGTGGGATCCTGGTTCTGCAACTGCGCCACCAAGAGCGCCATGAAGTCGTTGCTCTTTAGCTCGGCGGAGGTCGGGCCGTTGGCAGCACCGCCACCGGAATACAAGTTGGATATGGAGTCGATCATGGGAGTGCCCTCGTCAGGCGATTAGGTCCAGCCCAGCCGCATCGGCCAAGGCTTGTGTCAGGTGTTCGGTGTGTTCGGAAGCTGGCTCGGACGAGCCCGATTTGTCCGTTCTCTCGGACTCTTGCTTGTCGGCCGCAGCCGCGTCTTGATCGAAAGCACCTTCCGATGCCAAACCAAGATCGATCTCAGTCAAATCCACGCCATCCTGCGCGAACATGGCCTTTAGCTCCGGAAGTTGACGTTCTAGAGCCGCCAGAGCTTCGGGCGTTTCCACCCGCATTTCGGCGCGTACGCTGCCTGCTTCGACCTTGATCTCGATGCGAACCTTGCCCAATTCGGCCGGGTTCAAGTTCATGGTCGCGCTGCGCATGCCGGACGTGAAGCGCAGCTTGACTTGGCTCAGGACCGACTCCGCGCGAGCGACAAGCTCGGGATCCGGGCCCGTGGGTTGTGGCGCAGCCGGTGCGCTTGTGCGCTGAGTGCTGGGCCGCTGTGATTCGGTTTGGGGTGCGGCCGGAGCCTCCGCCTGAGCGGTCACGGGCGCAGCTTGGCGCGGAGCGGCTTCCTCGACTGGAGCCTGCGCGGCTGCGTTGGCTGCCGCTGTGGCTGCCGCTGTGGCTGGCGCTGTGGCCGGCGCTGTGGCCGGCGCTGTGGCCGGCGCAACCTCCTTAGGCGCGGCGCCTTCAACGAGTGCATTGGGGGCTGCCTTGGCATCACCACCACTACTCTTCGCAGGCCCCCCTGTGGGGATGGCTACGGGCGCGGCAACAGGGATGGGCAAGAGGCCCGCCTCCGCCGCTTGGTCTTCGAGGCTGTCCGCCTCTCCCTCAGGAGCCTGATCGCTGTCCGGCGGCGTTTCGGTTTCCGCGTCGGAGTCTGCCTCAGTGTTCGAACCATCCTCACGCGTCTCTTCAGCGCGCTCACCGGACTCGGCACGATCACTACGGCTCTCCTCCACACCGCGCTCATCGAGGGATTCCCTCTCGGAAATCTCCTCCACATCTTTGGTTTCGGAAGCATCTCGTTCCTCAGTCCTCGCGCGTTCTAGGTGCCCACCGAATTCGGCGGCTCTAGTTCGGTTGAGGGAGGACGACCGCCCCGCAGTGGGCGGCCGTCCCGATTCATCCAAGGAACGGAGGCTGAGCTGTGAAGTCAGGTTCTCCATCGATGAGCCTAGAGCAACCCTGATGCCAACCTGCAGCCAAATCACAAGTCGAGCCCTGGGCGGGACTTAGACGAGCAAACCCGAATCAGCCGGCCAACCGCCCGCTAGGCACAGGGTCAGTCTTGCGTGCTCTTTCTTCCCGATCGGGAAAGAACTTCAGGCTCGCTCGATGACTTCCGCCGTGCCGTCTTCCGACCCGACCACCAGCACATGGGCCAGACCGACGAACAGCCCGGTCTCAACCACACCGGGGATGCGATCGAGGGCCAACTCCATGGCAGCCGGGTCCGCGATGCCGCCCGGGAAGCGGCAGTCGAGGATCGCGCAGCCGTTATCCGTGCGATAGCTCGATCCATCCTGCGCGCGCCGCTCGACCGCATCCGCGCCCAGTGCGGGCAATCGATGCGCGACCATAGATAGGGCGAAGGGCAACACCTCCACCGGTAGGGCAAAGCTGTCGCCGAGACGCGCCACGCGCTTGTTCGCGGTCAGGATGATCACCACGCGCTCAGACGCGAAAGCCACCACCTTTTCGCGCAACAGAGCGCCGCCGCCGCCCTTGGTCAGGCAGAAAGCCGCATCCGCCTCATCCGCGCCATCGATAGTCAGGTCCAGCCCTTCCACATCGTCGAGGGTCACCAGGGGGATGCCCATCTCGCGCGCCTTGCCCTCCGTATCCGTGGATGTGGGCACGCAACGCACCTCGAGCCCCTCCTCCTTAATGCGCTCCGCTAGCCTCACCAGGGTGTGATAGACGGTGGAGCCGGTTCCGAGGCCGAGGGTCATTCCGGTCTCGATCATCTCGGCCGCGCGCCGGCCGGCCACGCGCTTGGGGTCGTGTTGGGAGCTCATGCTTTGGGCTGGGGTAGGGGCTCCCAAGGATCCTACGCCTCACATGGTCCCCGAAGCGAGGCATGCCCGGAGTTGCGCTTTCCCTGAGCCGTGGTACGTGCTACAAGACCCACCTTATTGAGACTGGTTCTCAGCACTATGACCACCATCCCCCTCCGTTCGCTCCCTCCGGGGCGATTTGCGACGCTCCACGAGATCAAGGGCGAGCGCGCCTTCCGACGCCGCCTGCTCGAGCTCGGATTGTTGCCCGGCACTAGCGTGCGCCTGCTGCGCCGCTCGGATGTGCACAACCTGGTGGAGATTGTCGTGCGTGGTTGCCACCTATCCCTGCGCCACTCGGAAGCCGGCCTCATTCTGGTGGAACAACAGGATGGTTAAGGAGCCGAGCAACAACCCGGTGATCGTCATCGCCGGCAATCCCAACACGGGCAAGACGACCCTCTTCAACCACCTGACGGGCCTGCAGCTCAAGGTGGGTAACTACCCGGGCATCACCATCGACCGTCACACGGGGGATCTCGACCTCCCGCAAAGCGGCAGCGTGACCCTCACGGATGTGCCCGGCACCTACTCCCTCTCCGCCCGAAGCGAGGAGGAGCAGATCGCCCTCTTGGCCGCCTGTGGAGCGGATCCCTACCCGCTTCCGAGTCTGGTGATCGTGGTGGTGGACGCCACCCAACTCACGCGCAACCTCTATCTAGCCCTGCAGCTGATCGAGATGGACGCGCCTGTGGTCATCGCCTTGAACATGGTCGACATGTTGCCGGGCCGCAAGGAGCGTGTGGATGCGGAGCGCCTGGCCTCCGACCTCGGCGTGCCGGTGGTGCCGGTCTGCGCACTCAAGAACAAGGGGCTCGACCAACTGCGCGAATGCATGGATCGCGTGCTCGCTGACCCTGACTGCGCGCGGCCTGGCAGCCGCTGGCCCCTGGAGGGCGAAGCTCTCTCTGACGCGGTTGCGGTCGGTAAGGAAGTGCCCGAGTCCTGGAGCCACGGCAACCCCAAACGCCGCCGTGCCATCGCCCAGTGGGCGCTGCTCTCCATCGACGAAGAGGACGAACTGCGCGGCATACCGCCTGCCCTACGCCAAATCGTCACCGAACGCCGCAACGCCTCCATCGCAGCCGGGCGCGACCTCGACACCGAGCTAGTCAGCCAGCGCTACACCTGGATCGACCAGCACGCAGCCGACTTCCTCGTTAGTGAGGGCACGCCCAAGCGCTCCTGGACCCAGAGCATCGACTCGGTCCTGCTCAACCCGCTCTACGGCTTCCCCATCTTCCTGACGGTGATGGGCGCCCTCTTCCAGACGCTCTTCACCGGCGCTGATCCCCTGATCGGCATGGTCGAGCAGCTCTTCGGCTGGCTCTCCGACCAGATCATGAGCCTGCTCCCCGCGAGCATCCTGCGCGACTTCATCACAGAAGGCCTGATCGCCGGCGTGGGCTCAGTGGTGGTCTTCCTGCCGCAGATCCTGCTGCTCTTCCTCTTCATCTCCGTCATGGAAGCCACCGGCTACATGGCGCGCGTGGCCTTCCTGATGGACCGCCTGATGAAGATGCTAGGCCTGCACGGCCGCGCCTTCGTGCCCATGCTCTCGGGCTTCGCCTGCGCGATTCCCGCGATCATGGCCACGCGCACCATGGAGCGTAAGCGCGACCGCATGCTGACCATGATGGTGGTGCCACTGATGACCTGCTCCGCGCGCCTGCCGGTCTACACGCTCATCATCGCCACCCTCTTCCCGCCCAGCCGCGTCTTCGGCATGCCCGTGCAAGCGCTCCTGATGGTGGGCATGTACCTCTTCAGCACCATCACCGCCCTGCTGGTGGCGGCGGTGCTCTCGCGCACGATCTTCAAGGGCCCGACGGTCCCGCTGATCCTCGAGCTGCCGCCCTACCGCATGCCCGACGCGCGTCGCGTGATCCAGGAGATGTGGTCCAAGGGCAAGGTCTTCCTGACCGAAGCGGGCACCGTCATCCTGGGCTGCACGGTGGCGCTCTGGTTGCTGCTCTCCTTCCCACGCAGTGCTGAGCTCAGCCTCAGCTACGAAGCCCAACGTGCCCAAGTACAGGCCGAAGCATCCCTCGACGATGCTGGCCGAGCGAGCCAACTCGAGAGCCTGAATCGCGAAGAAGATACTGCCCACCTGCGCGCCAGCTACGGCGGCCGCTTGGGGCGAGCCATCGAGCCTCTAATCGAGCCACTTGGATTCGATTGGAAGATCGGCATCGGCCTGATCGGCTCCTTCGCAGCACGGGAGGTTTTCGTGTCCACAATGGGCCTCGTATATGGGGTCAGCGCCGACGTCGACGAGACCTCCATGCCCCTGCGCGAACGCATGCGCGCAGAGTCACGACCGGACGGAAAAGCCGTATACACCCCCCTAGCGGGCTTTTCCCTACTGGTCTTCTTTGCCCTAGCCTGTCAGTGCATGGCGACCGTGGCCGTGGTCAAACGAGAGACAGCTACCTGGCGCTGGCCGCTCTTCCTACTGGGCTACATGACGGCCCTCGCTTGGATCTGCAGCTTCGTCGTGTATCAGGGTGGGCTGCTACTCGGCATCGGCACCTAGGCACCCGCGAGCGAGCGAAACTCCCGTAAGCTGGGATTCATCAATTCTATTGGGGCTCCAACTCTCCTCCCCCCGCCTGCCGGCGTCGCTAGAGCATCTCCACTCCCAGTGATTCCGCGGTCTGTTCAACTGCCATGAACAACTCTCTCTCCGCGATGTTGCGTGCAAACTGCGCGGCACTCTCACTCGTCTTCTTCGGTGGCGCTCTTCAGGCCCAATCCAGCGCACCCGACGCGACCCGCCAAGAGGGCGAGACCCTCAGCGCCGACGCGTGGAGTCCACTGCGCTACGTAGATCTGCGCGAGCTGCACGAACTGGAGAAGCTGAAGCCCGCCGAGACGACCATCCGCCGTACCCGCGGCGAGGCCCACGGCGCCTGGGTCGTGCCCTCCGAGGGTGGCAGCGCTCCGGCTCACTCCGGCGCTCGTTACATCACCAACAAGTGGGGTGATACGAGCATGGGGATACGTTTCCCCGAGCTGGTGGATGTGAAAGGCGCCTGGATCCTGGGCCAATCCGCACCCGAGGCCTGGACCCCCTCCTTGGTTGTCGTCGGCTATCGCAACGGCGTCGAAGTTGGCCGCAGCCCGGCCTTCACCAGCATCGGTAGCAGCCCCGCATGGTTCGCCATGGGCCTGGTAGGGGTCGATCGCGTGGTCTTCGAGGCGAGTGTCGCGGTCGAAGGTGCCGGCTGGTACGGACTCGACGATCTCACCTATTCGACTAATGGAAGCCAGTCCGAGCAGGTATTGGACTTCGAAGACCTGCTTCCCCGCGCGACCCTAAGCGGCACCAGCTACGCCGGCCTGAGCTGGGAACTCGGCACCGGCACCTTCGAACAGAAGGCGCGCGTGGTCGAACAACCGCTTTTCCCCGGAGCAGGCCTGGACCTAAACCAGCCCCCGGGCAATAGCACCCACAACGCTGGCGGCGGCGGCACGGCACCCAACCTCATCCAGGACTTCAAGGGCGCCCAGCTCTTCGACACAGGCGCCGGCTTCATCCCCCCGGACACCTGCGGCACGATCGCGCCCAACCACTTCGTAGAGGTGGTCAACGCCAACCTGTCCGTCTACGACCGAACCACCCAGAACCGTGTGGTCAACGTCGCTCTGAGCTCCTTCTTCGGCGCTGGCGTCGGCGACCCGCGCGTGGTCTGGGACCACATATCGGACCGCTGCTACATCCTCGCCACCGACTTCAGCAGTCGCATCTACCTGGCCGTATCCCTCACGGACGATCCGAGCGGCACCTACTTCACAACCTCCTTCGCCACCGACGGAGGCTCCGACGCCGGGCGCTGGCCCGACTATCCGACCCTGGGCTTCGACGAGAACGGCATCTACACCTGCATCGGCCAGTTCGGTGGCAGCCCGGTAACGATGACGATCTTCGCCATCGACAAGGCACCGCTGGTCGCCGCCGCTCCGAGCTTTGGCACCCTGACTGCCTTCCGCGGCTTCGGTTTCGAAGGCGCCATTCAGCCGGCGGTCACTTTCGGCAATCCGGGTAGGCAATACTTCATCTCGCGCAACAATTCCAGCAGCCTGCGCCTGCGCGAGATCACTCCGCCCCTGACCTCCCCGACCCTTACCGATCTCGGCACGGTCTCGATCCCCTCCCACAGCTTCCCGCCGGACGTTGACTCCATGGGCAGTGGCGTGCCCCTCGACTCCGTCGACCACCGACCGATGAACTCGGTCTTCCGCAACGGCTCAATCTGGACCGCCCATGCCGTGGGCGTATCCGGTCGCGCCGCCGTGCGCTGGTACGAGATCGATCCGCTCACAGCTAGCACCGTCCAGGTTGGCACCATCGATGACCCGGTGCTGGGCTTCGTGATGCCCTCGGTTTCGGTTAACAGCCTCGGCGATGCGGTCATCGCCTTCAGCGGCTCGAGCTCCAGTCAATTCGCCGCCGCCTACTTCACCGGCCGCCTAGCCACTGACCCCCTCGGAGAGGTGGCCACGCCCATCCTCTACAAGGCAGGCGAAGGCTCGTACCAGAACCTGGACAGCTTCGGCCGCAACCGTTGGGGCGACTACAGCCTGACCAGCATCGACCCTGTTGACGACCTCACCTTCTGGACAGTCCAGGAGTACGCCCAGCCCAGCAACCGCTGGGGCACCTGGATGGCCGAGCTCGCCTATCCCGCCGGCATCACCGACTGCAATGGCAACGGCGTCGAAGACGCGGACGACATCGCGAACGGCACCAGCCTGGACTGCAACAGTAACGGCATCCCGGATGAGTGCGAGCCCGACTGCGACGCTGACGGCATCCCGGACGACTGCGAAGTCGACTGCAACGCCAACGGAACACCCGACGACTGCGAGACGTTCACGGACTGCAACAACAACGGCATTCCCGACGAGTGTGAGCCCGACTGCGACGGCGACGGCATACCGGACGATTGCGAAGTCGACTGCAACGCCAACGGAACACCCGACGACTGCGAGACGTTCACGGACTGCAACAACAACGGCATCCCCGACGAGTGCGAGCCTGACTGCGACGGCGACGGCATCCCGGACGACTGTGAAGTCGACTGCAACGCCAACGGAACGCCCGACGATTGCGAGACATTCACGGACTGCAACAACAACGGAATCCCCGACGAGTGCGAGCCCGACTGCGACTCCGATGGCCTCCCGGATGACTGCGAAGTCGACTGCAACGCCAACGGCATTCCCGACGACTGCGAGACATTCACAGACTGCAACAACAACGGCATCCCCGACGAATGCGAGCCTGACTGCGACGGCGATGGCATCCCGGACGATTGCGAGATCGACTGCAACGCCAACGGAACACCCGACGACTGCGAGACATTCACGGACTGCAACAACAACGGCATCCCCGACGAGTGCGAGCCCGACTGCGACGGTGACGGTATCCCGGACGACTGCGAGATTG
>JBLIOL010000247.1:0-8474 GCA_047639615.1 Planctomycetota bacterium
AGATCAAGACACTTCCTGGGGAGCTTGGCAGGCCGAGCACCTGCTCAATCGCGCCGGGTTCGGTGCGCTCCCGCGCCAAGCTGAGCGCTGGGCGGAGAAGGGCCAGGAGGCATTGGTGGACCACCTATTGGGTGTCAAGAATCCAGTGCTCTTCGACTGGGAGATGATCAAGATCGATCGGCGCGCGCTGGTGGATGCGACCCCTGAGGAGCGTCGCAAGGCCACGGGCCAGGTGCGCTCGGATGATCGCGACCAGCTGCAGGAGTTCGTGGGTTGGTGGCTGACGCGCATGGTGGATGGGAAGGATCCCTTGGTGGAGCGCATGAGCCTGTTCTGGCACGGGCACTTCACCAGCTCGATTCGCACCGTGAAACGCGGTGGAGCGATGCTGCAGCAGAACGAGATCCAGCGCATGCATGCGCTCGGAAACTTCGGGAGCCTCTTGCGCGAGATGCTGCGCGACCCGGCCATGCTCGTCTATCTCGATAATGACGAGAACGAGAAGGGCAAGCCCAACGAAAACCTGGCCCGCGAGGTGATGGAGCTCTTCACCCTGGGCGAGGGCAACTACTCCGAGCAGGACGTGGTCGAGGCCGCGCGCGCACTCACCGGTTACGCCACCAGCGAGGGTGAGTTCCGCTTCCGCATGAAGATGCACGACTACGGTCGCAAGAGCATCCTTGGGATCAAGGGCAGGCACGACGCGGAGGATCTAGCGGAGATCCTGTTGGCCCAGCCGGCCTGTGCGGATTGGGTAGCACGCCGCATCGTGCGCTACTTGGAAGGCCTCGACCCTACGCCCGAGCGCGCTGCCAAGTACGGCACCATCCTGCGGGATGCGGAGTACGAAGTGCGGCCGCTCCTGCGCGCGCTCTTTATGGACCCGGACTTCTACCGGGCCGAAGTGGTGGGAGCCAAAGTGCTCTCCCCCGTGGATTTCGTGGTCGGTACGGCGCGGCGCCTCGGCATCGAAGTGCATCCGAAGGTTCTGGGCGTGGCCACGGGCATCCTCGGGCAGAGCTTGCTGCAGCCGCCCAATGTGAAGGGTTGGGAGGGCGGCATGAGCTGGCTCTCCACCGCCACGCTTATGCAGCGCGGCAACTTGGCGGGCGCGCTCTTGGGTGTGATCGATACCGACGACGTGCTCACGGACGAGGCGGCCATGGAAGCCCTCGACGACATGTCCATGCCGCCGGAGATGGAAATGGAAGAGGGCGAGATGATGGCCATGGCCAACATCGAAGAGATGGCCGCCGAGTTGGAGTCCACAGGCACGAAGAGCACCTCCATGGGCAAGTTGCTCGTGACGCTGGAGCGCCGTGGCTATAAGCCGCGTATGCGCCTGTTGAAGGGCCTCGGCGATGTGGCCGCCGGCACCGACAAAGAAGTAGTCAGCGCCCTGTGCGATCGCTTGCTGGCCATCGACGCTCCCTCCGAGACGATCACCATGCTCGTGGGCATCTTGGCCCAGGAGCGCGCTGCCCTCAGTGTTGACGAGGGCCAGCTTCAGGACAAAGCCCGTGCCGGCGAGCGCATCCTGCGCCGCCTGGCCCACCTCATCCTTTCGCTGCCCGAAGCCCAACTGGGTTGAGCCATGAAGCACCACCACCAACCCCTCGATCGTCGCTCCTTCCTCATGGGCAGCGGCGCCCTAGCTGCGAGCATGAGCGCGCCCAGCCTGGCCCTCGCCGGCGCAGGCGGAGACCCTGGCGGAACGCTCGTGCTGCTGCAGCTAAGCGGCGGCAACGACGGACTCTCCATGATCGTGCCTCACGGTGATGACAACTATCACTCGGCGCGCAAGAAGACGCGCCACCGCGCGGAGGGCGTGCTGCGTCTGGACGACTACCGCGGCTTGCACCCCAAGCTCACCAAGCTGCAGGGTCTTTGGGACAAGGGCGCCATGGCCATCGTCGAAGGCGTCGGCCATGAGGATTCCGTGCGCTCGCACTTCAAGGCGCTCGAGGTCTGGCACACGGCGCGCCGCACTGGGCGCTCTTCCGGCGAGGGCTGGCTCGGCCGCCTCGCTGCAGCCGAATGGTCCGCCAAGGCCGTGCCCGAGCGCGTGGTGCACTTGGGCAAGAAAGCTCCCTATTCCGTGTACTCCGCCGCGAACCCCACAGTGGCCCTTGAATCGCCGTCGAGCTATCGCTGGTTCGGTGATGCGGAGGAGGTCGGTGGTTACATGGAAGCCGGTCAACTCACGGGCGAGGCATCCGGCGCTTCACGCCACGCGGGTCGCAACGCCGCACTGGGCAAAATCCGTGAAGTGCTAGAAGATGCCCAGATCTCCAGCGCGCGCATTCGCGCCGCAGCCCTGCGCTACCGCACCAGCATCGAGTACCCGCGCACGAGCCTCGGCGCGAGCTTGCGGGACGCTGCCTCCATCATCCACGGCGGCCTAGGCACGCGCGTGATCAGCGTCGAGCTCGGTGGCTTCGACACGCACGCCGATCAACGCCGATCCCACGACAAACTGATGGAGATCTTGGGCGACGCACTCGGCGCCTTCCACGAGGACCTAGGGCGCAGCGGCGTGGGTCGCAAGACGACCGTGCTCGTGTTCAGCGAGTTTGGCCGCCGCGTGCAAGAAAACGGCTCCCAAGGCACGGACCACGGCAAGGCCGGCCCGTCCCTGGTTCTTGGCCACAACGTTAACGGCGGCCTCTACGGTCAGCACCCCTCCATGAGCGAGTTGACCAAGGGCGGCGACCTAGGCTTCACCACCGACTTCCGCTCGCTCTACGCCACGGTGCTCGAACGCTCACTCGGTCTCGAACAAGAAGCCGTGCTTGGCGCACGCTACCCGCTGCTTGGATTCCTGAGCTAGCGCTTGGTGGATTTGTCCTGGCTCAGTACCACTAAATCAGGCCGCGCCGAGGCGCGCGTGCAGGCGCAGGATGGCTTGGCGGTCGTACTCGAGGCCGAGGCTGGGGTAGGCGCTTTCGAAGCCGGTCCAGCGGTGATCCTTCCAGTGTTCGGCGAGGCGGGCGGGGTCTGGGTCGGAGAGGCAGCGTAGGCCGTAGTTCCATTCGACTATGTGTTCGTCGCCCAGTTGCCATTGGATGGCCATGTCTAGGTCGAGGGGCTTGCCGGGGGGGTCGAGGCCGATGTCGACGCGGGCATGGTGGCGGATGGCCGTTTCGAGTTTCTCGCCGAAGCCAAGCGTCGATTGCATGGGGCCCCAGAAAGGGTCGATGCCCATGTCCGGCTTGAGCAGCAGGTACTCGGGTTGGTCGCCTTCGAAGCGGTAAAGGAATACCTTGATGCGGTGGAGGAGCTCGGTCATAGGGCAGACGTTGGGGGTTGAGTAGGAGCCGGCAAAGGGGCAAGAACCGAATCCATAGACAACTATCGGGTGGCTTAGATCTGTAACCTTGGGCAGCTTGTTCTTCTCGGCCTACTTCTCGTAAAGAGACCCACGGATGGTTCGCGACCCCCAACCCCTCTCTCCCCGGCTGGCTGCGGCCGTGCAGCGACTCGATGCGCGCATCGACTGGGAGAAGCGCCGGCGGCGGGATGTGATGCGCGTGGATGTGGGGCCGGCGCGGGACCTGCTCGATCGGGCGGGCGCGCCTGATCGCAAGCTGCGTGTAATTCACTTCGCGGGTACGAAGGGCAAGGGGTCGTGCGCCTTGCGCGTGGCCGAGGGATTGACCAATGCGGGTCGTTCGGTAGGCATATTCGCTTCGCCGCATGTGGAGCGCGTGACCGAGCGCGTGCGCCTCGGGCGCGAGGAGATCGGGGATGATGCGCTGGCCGGCGGGCTGGAGCGTGCTCTGGAATTGCAGCAAGCGGCCGAGGCGGAGGACACGCCGGGTGGGCGCGCGAGTTGGTTTGATCTCATCACCGTCGGAGCGATTCTCTGTATGGCGCAGGCGGGTGTGGAGTGGGCGCTTCTCGAAGTGGGATTGGGCGGACGCTTGGACTCGACCAATGCGGCGGATGGGGAGCTGGCGGTGATCACCAGTATCGATCTGGAGCACACGGAAATCCTCGGATCCACGCGCTCGGCGATCGCTGGAGAGAAGGCCGGTGTGCTGCGCGCGGGTCGGCCCTTCGTGTGCGGTGTGGCGCAGAGGCCGGAGCTGAGTGGGCTCGAGGACGCCTGGTCGGTGCTGGATGGGCGCGCGCGGGAGCTTGGCTGCGCGCTGCATTGGGTTGCGCCGGAAGTGACCGTAGCGGCCACAAATCGCGCGATTGCGGCCGAAGTGTTGAATGTGCTCGGTGCGGCAGGGGAGCTCGATCAAGAGCGGCGGCCGATGGCTGGCTCGCTCCTGGCTGAGGGACCGGGTTGGCGTCTACCTGGGCGCTTGGAACGCTTCCACTGTGGCGAAGTACCGGTGGTGATCGACGGTGCGCATGTGGCTTCGAGCGTGGAGCGTTTGCTGCAGGATTTGGCCCGGGACGAGTCTCTTTCTGGGCCGTGTGTGGTGGTGCTTGCCTTGGCTGGTGACAAACCAACTGGAAGCCTGCTCAAGACGCTGGTGGCCAAGGTCGATAGTTGCATTTGCACTTCTGTGGCGAGTGGCATCCATCGTGACGCTGACGACCTTGCGGCCCTGGCCGCTCAGGTGGGATTGGACGCGCTGGCGGTCTCGCACCCTGGAGACGCGGTTGCCGAGGCTTGTACTCGTGTCGCGTCAGGTGGTTGGGTCCTCGTAACGGGCTCGCTCTACCTGGCCGGTGCAGTGCGCAAGGATCTCTCTCCCGACGCCGACCCCGCTTGAACGTATGTTGACCCTCTGCACGGACCTGTTCCTCACCGAAGCCTTCTTGATCAAGGGCAATGTGGAGGGCAAATACACACGCCTCTCCAAGTTGATGGACGGGCATGAGCGCACCTTTCTGAAGGTCCGGGACGCGACGCTGATCGATTTGAATTCGCGCGATCGCATCAAGACGCCGCTGCTGCACATGAATATGGATCAGGTGCTCATGGCCCATGAATACCTCGATGAGGCGGGCGACGAGACGCGTGCGGAGTTGGCCCGCGAGCAGAAGAATGACCTGCAGAAGGTGCGCGTGTTCTACACGGGCGGCCTCAACATCGAGCTCTGTGGCGATATTCGCCCGCAGGCCTATGAGTCCACGGACGCCGCTACGCAGCGCTACTTCGTCATGCGCAACCCGGACCTGCGTGGCTTCAAGCATCACGGCGATGAGGAGCTCAAGGCGCTCCTGAACCTGCCCTACGTGATCCTCAACAAAGATCGCCTCTCCTACGTCTACGACTTCAATTAGTCGCTAGTGCGCGTGCTGGCGTAGGATCGGGGCATGTTGGCCCTCTCCGCGCTTGTGTTGGCTTCTTCGTGTTTGGCGTCCGCTCCCCAGGAGCCGCCCGTTCCACAGGACGTACCGTGGCCGGACTATCGCGGCCCTGGTAAGGACGGGCAGGTGGCGGGTGTTGAGCTTGCTCTGACCTGGAACGAGGAGCACAACGTCGCTTGGAAAGTTCCCGTGCAAGGGCGCGGGTGGTCGTCGCCGGTGGTGGCCGAGGGGCGCGTGTGGTTGACCAGTGCGGATGCCGACGGCACTCGGCTCTCGGTGTTGGCCTACGACCTGGCTAGCGGCGAGCCATTGGTGGAGCGCGTGCTCTTTGAAGTGGCCGCGCCCGAGCCGGTGAACAAGCTCAATAGCTATGCCTCGCCTTCGCCGGTGGTGGGTCCGGGTCGGGTCTACGTGCACTTTGGAACCTATGGCACGGCCTGCTTGGAGGCTGCTACTGGTAAGACCCTGTGGAAGCGCGAGGATCTGCACTGCGATCACATGGAAGGGCCTGGATCCTCGCCGTTCTTGATGGAGGAGCGTTTGATCCTGACCATGGATGGCGGCGACACGCAGAGTTTGCTGGCCTTGGACTTGGTCAGCGGCAAGACCCTCTGGAGTACGACCCGTAGTGCGGCCTTGGCAGACCTAACACCCGACTTTCGCAAGGCCTACCACACGCCGATTGTGATCGAGGTGGAGGGCGAGCAGCAGCTGCTTAGCTCAGGTGCGCAGGCTACCTACGGCTACGATCCGGCCGACGGTAAGGAACTCTGGCGTGTGCGTTTCGCTGGCTTCTCCATGGCCTCACGCACCAGCGTCTACAAGGACCGCATCATCGTCAACACGGGCTTCATGCGCCCGGAATTGTGGTGCGTGCGCCTGGGCGGCACGGGGGATGTGAGCGCGAGTCACGTGCTCTGGCGCAATACGCGCGGCGCTCCGACCATGGCCTCCAATGTGATCGTGGAGGGCCGCTTGTTTCAGGTGAGCGATCGCGGCATGGCCTCGTGCATCGATCTGGAGACGGGCAAGACCCTGTGGCAGGAACGCCTCGGTGCGGACCACTGCGCCTCGCCGATTCACTGCGAGGGCCGGATCTACTTCTTCGATCGCGACGGCGGTACAACGGTGATCAAGGCCGGAGCTGAATTCGAAGTACTGGCCGAATCGCGCCTGGATGCGGGCTTCATGGCCTCGCCGGCGGTGGCGGGCAATGCGCTCATCCTGCGCACGGAAACGCACCTCTACCGCATCGAAGAGTCCGACTAGTCCTGCGAATTCGGACGCATGGAGCCGGTTGTGCCTGACCCCATGCGCCCGAACTCGTCTAGACGGGGGGCGGGGAGCCGGGGGGCGGGCCTTCCATGGGTTCGTCCATGTCGGGCGCTAGGTCGGGCTGCATCTCATCGAGCATTTCGACGTAGCTGGCGTAGCGGCTCGCGGCGAGCTTGCCGTCTTCGACCGCGTCGAAGACACCGCAGTCGGGTTCGTGGTCGTGGCTGCAGCTCTTGAACTTGCACTTCTCGGCGAAGGGTGCGAAATCGGGGAAGAGGTCGCGCAGCTCGGAGGTCTTCACGTCGTACAGGCGGAAGACGCGGATACCGGGGGTGTCGACGGCGTAGCCGCCCATGTCGAGCGGGTGCAGCTTGCTGTAGCTGGTGGTGTGGCGGCCGGTCTTCCAGTACTTGCTGACCTTGCCTTCGCGGATCTGCAGGCCGGGTTGGATCGCGTTGAGCAGGGTCGACTTGCCGGCGCCGGAGGGGCCGTAGAAGACGGAGACTTTGCCGCGCATACGCTCGGCGAGGGCGTCGACGCCGCGGCCGTCCTTGGCGCAGGTGAGCAGCACCGGGACAGGGATGGCCTCGTAGGTGGCGCTGATGGCTGCGAGCTCCTCCTCTTCGGATTGGTCGATCTTATTGATGACCATGACGACAGGAATCTCGTGCCATTCGCAGGCGGCCAAGATGCGGTCCGTGCGGTTGGAGGAGAAGCCGGGCTGGGAGAGCGAGGCGATCATGAACAGCTGGTCCACATTGGCCACGAGCACCTGCTCGCGCGGGTCGTGGGCGGAGGCGACGCGGCCCAGGTAGTTCTTGCGGGGCAGGATCTCTTCCACGGCAACGGGATTCCCATGCAGGGAGACCATGACCTGATCGCCCACAGCTAGGGGGTTCTTGCGGCCCTTCAGGTCCTCGAAGAGGCTCCCGCGCGGGGAGGCGTGGATGACCTCCGATCCCAGGTCTACGTGGACGACTTTGGCGTCGACGCGGACGATTCGGCCTTGGCGGAGATCGCTCATGAAAGGGTCGTGGGAGGAGTCATGCCGACGATGGTATAAGAGATGCCGTGGCGCTTCACCCTGATGTCATCCGTAGTCGTACCAATCCCGCTTTGAAGCGGGTTGGGGCCGTCGTGGCGGGCAAGGAGCGTGGGCTGCTGCTGCTGGAGGGGGCGCGCCTGGTGGGCGATGCTCGCGCGGCGGGGCTGGAGTTCGAGCTCCTGCTCCTGGCCGAGGACGACCCCGGCGGGCGCGAATGGGCCGAGCGGTTAGGGGAGCGCACGGAGGTGCGTTTGGTCGAGCAAGAGCTGCTGGAGCGGGTCAGTGCCCTCGAGAAGTCGCCCGGGATCTTGGCCCTGGTGCGTGCGCCGGCGCGACGCGAGCTGCGCGACTTGGAGGGCACCTTCGCCGGTGGGGATCGGGCCCTGGTGCTGGTGGTGGCTGGGGTTTCGGACCCGGGCAACCTGGGCGCCTTGGCGCGCTCCGCGGAGGCGGCCGGAGCGACGGCCATGGTGCTGATTGCGGGTACGGTGAGCCCGTGGAATTCCAAGGCTTTGCGCGGGTCCATGGGAAGCTTGTTGCGCTTGCCGATCCTGCACGCGGAGTCTGCCGAAGAGGCTGCGGCGGAGTTTGTGCTGCGCAACATGCGTCAGGCCATCGCGGCCACGCGCGGGGGGAAGGGCCTGCGTGAGTTCGATTGGTCGGGAGCACTGGCCCTGTGGGTCACCGGTGAGACGGGCGTGGCGCCGGCGGTGAGCACGCGGCTGGAGCCGATCACGATCGCCATGGCGGGCGAGGCGGAGTCTCTCAATGTGACGGTGGCGGGTTCGCTGCTACTGTTCGCTGCCGGGCGTGCAGAGAAACAAGCATGAGCGGGCTCTTTGGCCACGAGGAGGAGCTCGTCGATCCGCTCGAGCCGGCGGCG
>JBLIOL010000248.1:0-8432 GCA_047639615.1 Planctomycetota bacterium
ACCAGACCCGCATGTTCGAAGAGGTACGCCACGGGACCCCCGGCAGCCTAACCCTCATCGAGCGCGAGCTCGGCCACACGGGCTGGTACTTCGACACGATCAATGGACGGGGTGACTACTACCAGAAAGACTTCACCCGTTGGCTGGCCCTCCCGGATGGGCCTGCGCTCGCCCTGCCCTAGGGCGTTGGTGCATGATTCACCGGCCTCAGGGCTCTCTACGTGGGCATCCTCAGGTTCAGGGCCAGGCTAGCCGATGGCTGCAGGCATGAACTCCCGCGTGCACCCCAAGTACAAGACAAGGTATCGAGTCGCCAACTGGTCCAAGTACGACCGGGCCCTCGTCAGCCGCGGCGACATCACCCTCTGGATCACGCCTGAGGCGATCAAGGGCTGGAAGGCCAAGCCGTCCGGTCAACGCGGAGCACCGCAGAAGTACACGGACCTGGCCATCGAGACCGCGCTCACGCTGCGCCTTGTCTTCCGGTTGCCACTTCGGCAAACCGAGGGCTTCCTGCGGTCCTTGCTGGAACTGATGGACCTCAGCCTCGAAGCCCCAGACCACACGACCCTTTCCCGCCGCGGCATGGATCTGCAAGTAGACCTCGTGCTGGTCACCTCGAAGAAGCCGATCCACCTGATCATCGACAGCACCGGGCTGTCGATCGTGGGGGAGGGCGAATGGGCCGCAGCCAAGCACGGAGGACGCGGAAAGCGGGGTTGGCGCAAGCTGCACCTCGGCGTTGATCGAACTGGGATGATTCGTGTGCAAGTCCTTACGGACAGCTCGGGCGACGATGCCAAGACTGGGCTCAAGGTCATCAAGAAGACCAAGGGCGAGCTGTTCAGCGTCACGGGGGACGCGGCCTACGACACGGTGGCCATCTACGAGCAGCCTGCGTCTAGAGGGGCGGGGGTCGTAGTCCCTCCAACGCGAACGGCATCCGTGTCTGGTGGCAAGCCGAGGTCGACTGAACGGGACCGGACGATTCGCAGGGTCGCGCAGGTAGGCCGCCGGAGATGGAAGAAGGAGTCCGGCTACCACCGGCAGGGGACGGTCGAGAACGCCTTCTTCCGCTACAAGTCGATTCTGGGCGACCGACTCCACGCCAGAGGTCTAGCTGCAAAGAAGGCTGAGGTCGCCATCGGCTGCAAGATCTTGAACCGGCTGCTAGTCTTGGGCAGGCCACGCACGGTGGCCATCGCTCGCTGAGCTTGGCGATGGAGGGGGAGTTGTTGGGCCAACTGGGTTTGTGTACCAACGCCGGTCGGCGGGCTCGACTCGGACAACGCGTTCCGGATTACTGGGCCCCCCGGAGATCTCTACTGCTCCCCGGCTTCACCCAACTCGACAGGCGCGCCGGCGTCCCTCTTGGCCTCGGGCAGCCCCTTCGCCCAAGACAACGATCTGGTCTTGACGGCGTACGAGCTGCCCCCGAACCAGTCTGGCTTCTTCCTCAACAGCGGCGCAGGCGGTGAGTTAGGCCTCGCGCTCGACCTGGCCAACACGCTGACCCCGAGCGGCCCGGTCGCGGTTTTGGCCGGCGAGACTTGGAACTTCCAGTGCTGGTACAGGGACAACAACCCCGGCCCAACGAGCAACTTCTCGGACGCGGTGAGCGTGACGTTCCGGTGATGTGGATGTTGCGCTAGGCAACTACCGGGTACCGAGCTACCAGCGGGTGGGGGCGTAGTCTTTCAGGAACTGGCCCCAGCAGTGCTCGCCGGTGTTGAAGCCCACGAAGATGGGATCGAGCACGCGAGCGGCTCCGTCGATGGAGTCCAGGGGCGGGGCGAAGCGCTGGCCTTCTTCCTTTTCCACGGCCTTGGCGAACGGGTCCTCGTCGGTCACCCAGCCGGTGTCGACGCTGTTCATGTGGATGCCGTCCTTGACGTAGTTCGCCGCCGAGGTACGCGTCATCATGTTGAGGGCCGCCTTCGCCATGTTGGTGTGGGGATGCCGGGTGGTCTTGTAGTTGCGATAGAACTGCCCCTCCATCGCCGACACGTTGACGATGTGCTTGTCGGGGGTAGCCACGGCCTGCATCAAGGGCTTGAGGCGGGCGTTGAGGACAAAGGGGGCGACGGCGTTCACCAGCTGCACCTCGAGTAGTTCCACGGTGGAGACCTCGTCGAGCTCCATGCGCCAGGAGTTCTTCTCCCGTAGGTCCAGCTGCTGGCCTTCTCCGTCCTGCATGCC
Organism: Planctomycetota bacterium; assembly: GCA_047639615.1. GTDB lineage: Bacteria > Planctomycetota > UBA1135 > UBA1135 > CAYWNK01. Next base: position 2,200 of record JBLIOL010000248.1, read on the forward strand.
GGCTGGGAAGAGATGTGCCTCCTCCGCCTCGCCCAGGAGGTCGAGCTGGCTCATGGCCGCAGCGGTACTGGGGTCCTGTACCAGGGCGAGGGCCTGCTCTTTCATCTCATTGCCCAGGAGCTGGCGGAGTGTTGGGCTGAGCTTGCTGCTGTCCTCGCCCTCTGCCATTTCCTGGTAGTAAGCCGGGGGCCGGCGCACGGTTTGGCAGGCGTTGTGAATCAGGAAGTCTAGCCGGGTTTCCGAGGCCAGCAGCTGAGCGCAGAATCCCTCGACGGTGGGCGTGTGGCGTAGGTCGATGGCGTGGAGCTCGAGGCGGTCCTTCCACTCGGAGAAGTCAGGCTCGGCTTCAAAGCGACGGGCGCCGTCGCAGACAAAACGCGTGGTGGCCAGGACCCGGGCACCCGCACGCAGCAGCATCAGTACGATCTCGAAGCCGATCTTCACCCTGGACCCTGTGACCAGAGCTACGCGTCCGCTGAGGTCCGCCGTGGCCGTACGCTTGAGCCAGTTGAGGGTGGCGCAATCGGGGCACATGGAGTCGTAGTGATGGTGCAGTTCCGTGTAGTCCTGCTTGCACACGTAGCAGGGCTGGGGCTCGGTTAGGAAGCGCACCGCGTTATCCTTGTTGCGCTCCCGGGCCTGGTGTTCGAGCAGGGCCCGCTGCTCGGGGCTGATGACCACCCCCTTGGGCGCGACGGGGAACGCCAAGGCGCGCTTCATGGCCCGGTTGCTGGTGGCTTCCAGGGCCGCATCGTCCCTTTGGCGAACCTCCCGCTTGGCCCGGTTGCGGCGGGCCTTGGCCTGGCGGCGCCGCTCCAATCGATCGGGTAGAGCCACGTGTCCTGCCGCCGCGCGCAGGCGCCGCAGCAGCGCCTCATCGATCTCTGCCAGCTTCTCGGGCGCCGCGGCCAGGGCCTCCAGCCAGGGCAGATTCGCTTCTGCCTCGGCTTGGGTCTTGTTGGGCTGCTTGCCCTGGTGGGGTCGATCGGACGGATTCGTAGCCATGGGCGCGCACTCTAACGAGGGGGGGGGAGATCGGGCCCCCATTTATGCCGGGCCCGGTACTTCATCCCGCCCGGCGCACCCTGGGGTCTGAACGATGCCGCCTGTCAGGAGCGGATGGAGCTCATCGAGTGTCGCGGGCTGGAGTCCTTGGCTGCTCTTGACTCTCTGCCTTCCGGGGCTGAGGTCATCCGTCTTGTCGGTTCCGTCGGAGGTCTAGGGCCGCTGGGAGTCGAACAGATCGCGCAGGAGGTCAACCGTAGCCTGAAGATCGGCAGCCTGCCCGGTCGGCGGGCTGTCTCAATCAAGGGAGCAACTCGAGAGTCTCGAGCCGGGGTCAACGGTCCTGTTCTTGATCCGGACTGGCGAAGCGATGAAGTGCAAGCAGAACCCCAGGGAGTGGTCGAAGGCGATGCGCGTCCTGGACCCAAACCCGGTCAATGGGAGTGTGCCTACTCGGCCCGCTGCGGCGTTGTTGCATGAAGGCCGAACGGCGACGTAGGTCCCCCTCCCCTTTCAGGGTCATCGAGAGACCTTCTCCGACGATGGCCACCCGAGGCCGCGCATGCGATTCAACACGTTGCAGGCGACCGTGGCTTCCGTTTCTTGGGCGTCCAGCTTGCGCGCCCGTAGACGGCCACCGATCGCTGTCTTGTATCGGAGGAAGGTGTTCTCGACCCAGCCTTGTTGATGGTAACCCGACTCCTTCTTCCATCGTCTTCGTCCGATCTCTTTCACCCGCCTGATGGTTTGGTCGCGCGCGCCATGCCTTCGCTCACGCCTGCTGGTGCTCGCCTTTCGAGATGGCGGCACGACGACCTCTGCGCCCTTGGCTTTAGCTGCATCGTAGATCGGCCTTGTGTCGTAGGCCGCGTCGGCGGTGACCGACTCAAGGCGGCCGCCTACATCGCCGATGATCTCAACGCCGACCGTACCGTCATCGACGTTGCTGTCGGACAACGCTTGCGCGACGATCTCACCGCTGGCGTCCACGCCAAGATGCAGCTTCTTCCACCCTCGTCGTCCACCCCCGCCATGCTTGGCCGCTGCCCACTCTCCTTTGCCCACGATCGCTAGGCCGGTGCTGTCGATGATCAGGTCGATGGGGCCCGTGCCCGTCCTGCGCGCCAGCGATACGACCAGGCTCGCGCTGCGGCGTGAAATAGTCGTGTGGTCCGGGACTTCCAGATCGACAGCCATCAGGCTCAGTAGTGATCCGAGGAAACCCTCCGCTTGGCGCAGCGGTAGGTGAAAGACAAGCCTCAGTGTGAGCGCGGTCTCTATGGCCAGATCGGAAAACTTCGGTTGGGCACCACGACGGCCTGTGGGTTGGGCATTCCATGCGGCAATGGCTGTCCCCCGTCCCGAAAGTCTCGCGGTTTAGTTAGCTGAATCGTTTGCCGTATCTCTCGTGCTCCTTAACCCCGGCCCCTGGCCGGAAAAGGAAGAAGAGAGATGAGTACAGACCGACCCGAAGAAGAGTTCCCGCGTAATTCCGAGCACCTTGATCGCCCTGATCGTGCTGGCAGCGCCAGGGTCCCTGGCAGGAGGGAGGGGGGAGCTGAGTGGCGAGGCGAAGCCGAGCCGCGAAGCGCACCCCTCCCTCCTGCCAGTGACGCAGCTGGGCGTAGCGGCCCCGAGGAGGCCCTGGCCGCGATCGGCGCGGAAGGACGGCGCCGTAAGCGCACGCGGCGTACGGTGCCTGCAGCGGACGCCGTACGGCGTCAATTCACGGCGCGGCAGCGACTCTTGCTTCTCGACACTTGGATGCGCTCGAAGCTCCCGGCCAAGGACTTTTCATCCTTGGTGGGAGTGAGTCCGCATTCGCTCTACAAGTGGAAGGCGCGCTTTGAGGCTGAGGGCCCAGCGGGCCTTACTGACAAGCCGAAAGGCAAGACTGGTAGCAGGCTGCCAGACGCCACGAAGCGAGCGATCCTGATGCTGAAGGAGTCGCACCCCGATTGGGGTCAAGACCGCATCCACGACATCCTGCTTCGAACTGAAGGCTTTGCGGCTAGCCCCAGCGCGATCGGCCGCCTGCTGTCGGACTCCGGGTACGTGGTGGAGGACGTGATCACGCGCCCGCATCCGGACAAGCCTCGTCGCTTCGAGCGCGCTCGCCCGAACCAGATGTGGCAATCAGATCTCTTCACCTTCGTGCTGAAGCGTGAGACGCGCCGAGTGCACATGGTCGTCTTCCTGGATGACCACAGTCGCTTCATCGTTGGCTGGGGTGTGCACGCGAGCGCCTCGGGAGCACTGGTGCGCGAGGTGTTTGAGTCAGGCGTCGCGAACTTTGGTGCGCCCGAGGAGGTGCTCACCGACAACGGTGCGCAGTACCACACTTGGCGCGGCAAGAGTGCTTTCCGCAAGCTGCTGGAGAAGCGCGGAATCCGTCACGTGCTTGCGCGTCCTCGGCATCCGCAAACGCTGGGCAAGACGGAGCGTTTCTGGCAGACGCTTTGGGGTGAGTGCGTGCAGCAAGCCATTTTCCGAGGCTTGGAGGATGCGCGTGTGCGAATAGCGCACTTTGTCTCTTGGTACAACTTCCAGCGCCCGCATCAGGGAATCGGAGGTGCGGTGCCCGCGGACCGCTTCTTCGAGGCTGCAAGCGAGGTGCGTAGTGCGCTCGAAGCACGTGTCGCTACGAATGCGCTTGAGCTTGCGCGTGAGGGCGAGGCGCGTAAGGCGCTGTACTTGGCTGGCCGCGTGGGCGACGAGCAGGTGACGCTGCACGGCGAGGCAGGCCGTGTAATCCTGACGCACTCAGACGGTGCGCGTGAGGAGGTGGACTTGGATGCAACAGGGCGCCGATCGCCTGTGGATGCGGAGGTACCGCAAACGGGCGCCGGTGCCGCGCCTCCGGATCATCCCGGCACGAATGCAGACTCCATCGAGCGTGCCCCTGGCGAGTCGCCCCTGGACGGTGCGCTTTCGGATCTCGCCGAAAACTGGCACGAGCCTGCCCCTCAAGAACATGCTGGCTCGGATGACGAGGAGCAGGCATGAGCACGCAAACAGCGAAGCCCAAGGGTCTGCGGTCACTTACAGCCAGCGTGGAGGCGCGCAAACGGATGGCCATTATCCTCGAGACATTGACGGGTGTGCGTACGACACAGGAGGCAGCGGATGCGCTGGGTGTGGCGCTTGCGCGCTACTACCAGCTGGAGGTGTACGGGCTTGAAGGCTTGCTTGCTGCCTTGGAGCCACGTGCACGTGGACGCAAGGTGAGCCTTGAGCAGGAGTGCGAGGGTTTGCGCACAGAGATTGCGCGTCTGGAGCGCGAGGTGAAGCGTCAGCAGGCGCTGTACCGCACGCTACAGCGCACTCTTGGTGTGCCCACTGCTCCATCTGCAGCAGTACCCAAAAAGAAGGCGAAGGGTGCGAAGACCGCACCTGCTCGTCGGCGTCGTAAGCAGACGCGGGGCGAGCGAGTGCTGGCTACGATTGCCTCGATTCCTGAGGCGGACCTGGCTGCAGGCGACCCCGTAGGAGCTGAGTCATGATCGATCGCATGCGCATGGGCCGCCCGGTCAAGGGCGTGGGCCACGTGGACAAGAGCATGGGATCGCTTGAGGCAAAGGAGCGCCTGAAGTGCGTGCTACTTTGCTTGAGCGGGGAGCTGACCCGCGATGGTGCTGCGGCGCGACTGGGCGTGTCGGTGCGGCGCTTGCGCCAGCTCCGGCGTGACGCTCTGAACGCAGCGGTGGCGAGCCTGGAACACGGGCAGCCCGGTCGGCCGCGCAAGGTCGAAGCGACTCCAGCGGAGGCGGAGGCTGAGGGCCTGAAGCAGGAGGCGAAGCGTCTTGCCTTTGAGCTTGCGCTGTCAGCAGCACGCGAGGAGATCGCGCTGCTGATGCCCGGAATCGTGATAGAGGGTGCGGCGGACAGTGACTCCGGTGGAGGCTTGGGAAAGTCCCGCGCCTCGAGGTCCAGCCGCCGACGCTGCGCCGCGAGGCGCGGCACATCGAGCGGCTGAACGAGGTCCTCGGTAGAGGTCTTCAACGTGGGCGCCGTCACGGCTTGGAGTCGCGGCGGCGCCAGCTTTCATTGCTGCGCGAGGAGCGTGAGCGTAGACGGATGGTGCGCAAGCGAGTGGTGGCTTTGGGCGTCGCCTTGGTGGCGAATGGGCGTACGCATCGCTGGATCGCTTGGAGGCTTGGGATCCCGGAATCCACGATGCGTGGGTGGTCCAGCGGCTGGCGTAGGAATCATCTGTTTGCTAGCCGAGTCGGACGGCCGCGTGCAGCGGTACCGGGGGCGCCACGGCGGCAGGCGCTGGGACTGATCTGCAAGCACCCAAGCTTAGGCGCTCGCCGTGTGGCTCGAACAGCTGGGATCCCGCGCAGGGAAGCAGCCGACATGAAGGGTCGTGTGCGCTGGATGCGGCGTGGCGGGGAGCGCGAATTTGGGTGCCAGTGGACCCGAGCGGGGAGTGTGTGGGCGATGGACTACACGGCGCCGAAAGCGGCGCTTGGAGTGGGCACCAGGCCGATTCTGGTAGTGCGCGATCTTGGATCTGGTGCGCAACTAGCGGCGGTGATGCATGTAGCTGAGAGCGGCGAATCAGTGGCTGCAGTGCTGAGGGACCTGTTTGAGGAGCATGGCGCTCCTTTAGTAATCAAGAGCGACAATGGTGGGCCTCTGGTCAGTGCTGTAGTGCAGGCATTGATGAGTGCATGGGGAGTGACGCTACTGCGATCGCCTCCGTACACGCCGAGCTACAACGGGTCGTGCGAGCGGAGCCTAGGATGGACGAAGGTGCATGCCATCGAAAGCATGCGCGCCCGTGGCGGAGCGCAGCTGGCTGAGGAAGACTTAGAGGCGGCCATCGAACTGCAGAATGCGAGCGGAGCGCCGCGCCATCTGAAGGCCCGTAGCCCGGCGGCCGCCTGGGATGCGCGCCAGCGGGTGCTGGGGCCCGAGCGCACCGCTTTCCTGGAAGCCAGGAGGGCCGCTCTGGCCGACGCTGAGAAAGCTGAGGAAGAAGCTGGAGAGTCCACCAAGGATCCGGCGGCCCGAGCTAGGATCGAGCGGACGGCGACGAGCCGTGCACTGTGTGAACTGAACTACCTGACCCTCAGGAGACGGTGAGATCCGGCAGAGAATGAAGCGTGCGCAACTGACGAAACTTTCGGGGGAGCACAGCAGCCTGAGCTGGGACGGCAGTCCAAGATTCGGCAGAATGGGCGTCGCGATCCGAGCCGCTGCAAGACGGCTTCGATAGTTCG
>JBLIOL010000249.1:0-8426 GCA_047639615.1 Planctomycetota bacterium
CGAGGGAGGCAGCGCGCAGGCCGACCGGCCGCACCTGCTGATCATCGGCTGGGACGGCGCGACCTTCGACATGCTCTCGCCCATGGTGGCAGCAGGGCGCCTGCCCAATGTGGCGCGGCTGCTGGAGCGCGGACGCAGCGCCCAGCTCGAGTCCACGGCCATTCCGATCTCATCGGCGGCCTGGGTGGCCGGCATGACCGGCGTCGGTCCCGGAGAGAACGGCGTCTACGGATTCTTCGAGCCCGTACCCGACAGCTACGAGGTGCGCCTGGTGGATGCGCGCTGCAACGAGGCGCCGCCCCTGTGGCGCGTGCTCGACGCGCGTGACAAGACCGTGCATGTCTTCGGCGTGCCGCTCACCTGGCCGCCGGAGCCACTCAATGGAGTCATGGTCTCGGGCATGCTCAGTCCGCCCGACGCCGAGTACACCTGGCCGCCGAGCTTGGCTGGCCAACTGCGAGGGACCGGCTTCCTGCCTGACATCGGTGTTTGGCGCAACACGCAGCTGCCCGATCGGGAGCGCGTGGAGCAGCAGCTGCGCCTCAAGGAGGAAGCGCTGGTGAGCCTGCTCAGCACGCGCGACTGGGATGCGGCCGTGGTGGTCTTCAAGTCTTTGGACGTGGTCAGCCATCAGATCTACGACGGACGCTTGGACGGCTACGTGGCCGAAATCCTCGAGCGTCTGGACGGCATCCTCGGCAAGCTCCTGGAAGCGGCCGGGCCTAAAACCGATGTGTTGCTCATGAGCGACCATGGATTCGCCGCCTACCCCTATGGCTTCGACCTGCACCAGTGGCTCGTGCAGGAGGGCTTCTCCGTGGAAGCGGCGGAAGGCCCCGCCGGCGAAGCAGCTAGGCGCGGCCCGCTGGTAGACCTGCGCCCGCAGCAACACCGCCGACGCATCGACGGCCTCGACCTGGCGGCCACCGCGGCCTTCGCTAGCGAGTGCGAGGGACACTTCGGATCCCTGCGCTTGAACCTCGCCGGACGCGAGCCCGAAGGCTCCGTCAGTGCCGAGCAACGCGAAGCCGTGCTAGCCAGTATCGAGGAACGCCTGCGCGCCTACGCACCCGAAGGTAAGCCTCTGATCCATGAGGTCTGGCGCGGCGAAGAGCTCTACCCCGGCGGCGCCCACGCTGTGCCGGACCTGATCTTCGAGGTGCGTGAGGACCACCTAGTGACCGCGGTGGAAGGCGCGGCCCTGCTATCACGCTTCCGCGCGCCGCGTCCCGATCACGATCGCCAAGGCATCTTGATCGCCGCCGGCCCGCGCATCGCGCACGCCGCCGACCGCGGCCAATGGTCGATCGAAGACATCACGCCCACGGCCCTGCACCTCATGGGACTCAGCGTGCACGAGGAGATGAGCGGCAGCGTGCGCACGGAACTGTGCTTGGATGAGCGTCCGGTGCAACTCGTCCCGCGCTCCGCCGATGGCGATCTCTCCGCGCCTGCCACAGGCGCTAGCTCAAGCATGACCAACGCCCAGTCAGAGGCCATGTTCCAGAGCTTGCAGAGCCTCGGCTATGCGGACGGCGTGGAGAACAACGGGGCGGAAGACGAGTGAGCAAGCTCTCGAACCGCGCCTTTCTCTTGGGCTTGGGCCTAGCCTGCCTGGCGCTCAGCTTCATTGGATACCGAGCTTTGCTGGGCTTACCGCTCTTAGGCTTCGATAGCTACCCCCTGATCGCCGCTGCCCGCGTGCAGTCCTTCGGAGATTTCATCGGGCTCTTCACGCGCGAGTTGATGGATGGCCGCTACACGGACGGCCACTTCTATCGCCCCGTGACCCACGCCGCCTTCGCCTTCGACTATGCGCTGCACGGCCTTGGACCGCGCGGCTACCACATCACGGACCTATTCATTCTGGCCGCCTGCGGAACCGCGGCGGGAGCGCTCGCATTGCGCCTCTTCGGTGCGAGCGCGCGCTTGACGGCCGGCGTCGCAGCCCTGGTGATGCTCGTGCATCCCTTGGTGATGGAGCTCATCCCGGTGGCGCCGCGCAGAGCCGATAGCTTGGCCTTGCTGTTCAGTATGTGGGCCTTGGCCTGCACGCCGCGCCCCGGCGAGAACGGGCGCGCGGCTTGGACGTTTCTGCTGGCCGCGCTCGCGGTTGGCGCTAAGGAGACCGGCGCATTGGCGCCCTTCTTGATCTTCGCCCTGGTTTTCGTTGAAGCGAGCGAAGGCCGCATGAAGCGCGCCCTACGTTGCGCCGCACCGGCGGGCGCGGGACTCTTGCTGTTGCTCGTGCTGCGCGCGTTCGTGCTGGGCGGCATGGGCGGCCACGCCGAATCCGGTCGGTTGGGCGCCGGCGCGCTCGCTGCCCTAGTACCGGAGTACGTGCTGCGCGTGCTCTACCCCCAGCCCTGGGCGGGCGCGGAACAGGGTCTGATCTATGCGGTCCTAGCACTGCTAGCCCTGCTCTTGGCTGGCGCGCTGCTCGTCGGCTGGCGACAAGCGGAACAGCGCTCGGGCCTGCTCTTCATTGGTGCCTGGACCCTGGCCTTACTGGCCATATCCCTGCTCTCCGGTCGCGTTCACGATTGGTACGGCTTCGCCTTCCTGGCCCCCTATGGCTTGCTGCTTGGCGTGCTTCTAAGCGCTGGCTGGCAAGCCTTCCGCGCCCACCGCAGCCCCGTGGCGATCTTCCTCGTGGGCGCCCCGCTACTACTGCTCGGCAGCCACCTAGCCAACTCCCACATCGTGCGGCCCTACGGCAATCTGCTGCAGGCCGGCGAGCTCGCCACCGAGACCCTGAGCCGTTTCGACCGCCTGCTGAACAAGGTCACTCCCGGGGGCGGCAGTCTCTTCGATTCCTGGGTACCCGTGCTGCCGCCCCACAGCGATCACTCCGAGGTGCGCAACCTCTTCCTCTACGGCGCCTACTCCATGCAGGCCTACGCCGACCTACAAGGCCTAGACTTCCCGCTGCAAGTCAGCGTGTACCAAGGATCAAATCCGAGCCCTGAACCCGGTACACACAAGATTCACTTAGTGCTCGGCGCCCGGCCTAGCTGGATTGTGGTGAGGTGAAGCACCCCCGTGCTTCACCCAGCCCCAAACCAGTCCCATGATCCTCGCCGCCGCCTTCCTCGCCAGCGCACTCGTCCAAACCCCTGATACTCCGGCCGCTGGCGATAACTGGCCCGGTTGGCGCGGAGCGAACGGCGCCGGGCTCGCCGCGGGCGCGCCGCCCGTTGAATGGAGTGAGGACAAGAACGTGCGTTGGAAGATCGAGCTCCCGGGCAAGGGCATCTCTTCGCCGGTTGTCTTCGATGGCCGCGTGTACGTGACCACCGCCATCCCCACCGGCATCCCCACCGGCATCCCCACCGGCATCCCCACCGGCAATGTGGAACCAGCACCCGAGCCCGCTGCAGACGCAGGCCGCGGCCGCGGACGTCGGCCCTCGGCGCCGATCTCAGAGCAGGACTTCCTGGTGGTGGCCATCGACCACGCCAGCGGCGAGGTCATTTGGGAAGCCCTCGCCTGCACCAAGACACCCCACGAAGGCACCCACGGGGACGGCTCCTTCGCCACGCCGACCATGGTGACCGATGGGGAGCAGCTCTACGCCTCCTTCGGCTCCGTGGGCCTCTTCGCCATGGATATGGAGGGCGATCTAGTCTGGGAGCGCGACCTCGGCGACATGGCCGTGACCGGCTCCTTCGGTGAGGGCACCTCGCCCGTGCTGGCGGGCGACAAGCTGGTCGTGCTCTGGCAGCACGATGGCGAGTCCTTCATCACGGCCCTGAGCACAACCACCGGCGAGACCGTCTGGCGCACCGACAGGGAGAGCGGCACCGCTTGGTGCACCCCGACCATCGTCGAGACCAAGGACGGCACCCTCGCGATCGTGCCCGGCCTCGTTACCACCGCCTACTCGGTGGCGGACGGAAGCGTCGTCTGGACCCACGGCAGCGAGCCCGCCATCGAAGAGCCCACGGAACAATCCGGTCGTCGAGGTCGCGGTGGACCCGCCGGCGGCCAGCGCCGCTCCGGACTCAAGGGCAGCGCAGTCGTCTCAAACGGCCTGCTCTACTTCTCCACCGGCTCGCGCCGCGGCTCCGTGATTGCCCTGCACCTGGGCAAGCAGCCCGAGGGCAAGGATCAGCTGGCCTGGAGCATGGAAGGCAACTCGCCCGACATTCCCTCCCCCGTCATCTGGGACGGCATGCTCTTCGCGATGCGCGGCAACGGCCTATTCAGCGCCCTGAATGCCACCACGGGCGAGTCCTTCTACCTAGGCGAGCGCATGCAGGGCCTCGAGGCCGCCTACGCCTCTCCAGTAGCCGCCGCCGGTCGCATCTACTGCACCGACCGCGACGGAATCGTCGAAGTCATCGAGGCCGGCAAAAACTTCAAGAGCCTAGCCGTCAACACCCTCGACGACCGTTTCGACGCCAGCCCCGCCGTCGTCGGCAACACCCTCATCCTGCGCGGCCACCACTTCCTCTACTGCATCGCCAAGCCCAACTAACCGACCATACCGAGCCGCACCATTCGCCGCCGTTTTCCCCTCCTTCCTGATACAAGTCTGGAACAAGGGAATCGACCACACCGAGCCGCGCCGATCGCCGCCACTTGCTCCTCGTTCCAAATGTGTATGCGAAACGAGGGGAAAACGGCGGCGATTGGTGCGGCTCGGTATGGTCGGCGAGTGGTTAGAGCTGCTTGTTGATTGTGTCCAAGGCGGCTTGTGCGGCCTTGGCCACGTCTGCGTTCTTGTCGGTGATCAGCACGATCAACTCGGGCATGGCTTCGACTGCTTCCCAGGTGGCCAGGCCGCGGATGGCTTGGATGCGCACGTTGTCGTTGGAGCTGGTGAGCATGGCCATCAGCTTCGAGACCGTCGTCGCGCGCGTGGCTTGCGTCACGCGACGGGTAGCCCAGCGCTCCTCGGCGTCCTGCAGGGCGCCGATCTTCTCGACCTCCGCCAGGCAGAGGGCACGCATGCTCTCGTCGCCTGTCTTGCGGGCGGCGATCAGTAGCAGCTCAGCAGCCTCGTCCGACATGAAGCCCGAGAGGGCGCGCACGGCATCGGAGAACTGCCTCGGAATCGGAGATCCAGCAATGACCTTGCCCAGGACAGGCAGCATGGCCGGGTCCTTTAGCCTGCCGATGGCGGCGATCGCTGAGGGGGCAGAGTCGTAGTGACCGGCCAATTCAGCAATCCAGATCCGGTCAGCGTGCTCAGGGTTGGAGCCCATCCAGCTCAGGGCAGCGTGCACAATCTTGCTGGCATGGCCCAACTTGATCGTCTGGGCTTGAATCAGCTTGGCAAGGCTCGGGGTCACACTGAGCAGGTTCATGCCGCGGTTATTGAGCACCTGATACATGCGCTCAAGTGAATCAGCGGTCAGGCTCTGATCGGCAATCGTGATCGAGAAGGCATCGGCGATGGCCTCGGGCGAGAACATGCGCTTGAGCATGGTGATGAGGCTGGAGCGCTTCAGCTCTTCAGCTTCCGGGTCTGTGGCAGCGGTCCTCATGATCCGCGTTAGACAAGTGATGTTGTCAGCCTTATTGCCGCCCTCGATGCAGCGCACCAGGTTGGATAGCTCGTAGTAGTTGAGCTCTGCATCAGAGAGGATTCGATCGAAGGCTGCTTGGCGCTGATCAGCACGCAGGTCCTGATCGGGCATCTCGTTCACAACGCCGGGCACGCCACGAACGCTCAGGAATAGGTCCACCCACAGATCGGCAGGAAGAGCGACCAGCTGGTCCCGCAGCCCACGCCCGCCCGAAACACTAACCGCGCGAACAACATCAGGACTGGACGTCTCGACAGCCCAACGTGCCGCAATCTCCAGCCCGGCGGGCGTCCTAGCAAGCCGATCCACGATGTTGCTGATCGTACGGGTCTGGTCCTTGGTGCCTTGCGGCGCCTCGGCAATCGACCGCTTGATCACGTCCAGACTCGCCTGCGGCTGAGCCTCCCAATCCAAGTAGGCCACACAGTTCCAGGCGGTGCTCGCGATGCGAGCGTCCGAGTCGTGAACAGTCATAGTGATCAGCGCGGCCAGTTGATCATGGGGCAAGAGGCCCGCGATCTTCATGAGAGCAACGCGCACGTCCTTGACGGGATCCGAGGCAAGCCGCCTGAGGGTAGAGTCAGCGAGGCTGTAGACCACATCCCGCTCCCGGTTGTTGCTGCCTTCCACATTGAACTCGGGCCAACCGGGGTGCTGCACGAAACGCTCTTCGCGCTTGAAGCCTTCGTAGTGCGCCAAGGTGCTTTTACGCACCTCGGGGTTTTCATCCTGGAACAAGGAGTTCAGGAAGCGCTCCGTCTCGGGGTTTGCGGCAGGTGTCCAATACGCTTGGCTCACACTGAAGTTCTCCTCAGGCCCGCCAATCGTCCGTACGGTACGCGTGTTGAGCCAAGCGCCACCTCCGGAGCGCAACTCTGCGCCGCCGGCCAAGATCAACGCGAAGACGCCGTCATTCGAGGGCATGTCCATGAGCATCGAACGCGCGGTGCGCTGGTTGCGCTCCACAGGCGAAGCCAGTCCGGCCAGGAGAATCGGGCGCAGGGATTCCATGGGAGTGGTATCCGCGAGCCAAGAGGAGACGCTGCGAGGCAGGCTCTCCTGGGACTGCATGCAGGCTTCTAGGTAGCGCAGCATGGCAGGCGTGACGGCCCGGTGGCGGGCTACGGGACGCAGGGCCGAGTTGATGAAGGTCTTGAGCGTCGGCTCTGCAATGAGCTCATCACACACGCTCAAGATACTCACCAAGCGACACTTGTCGCCCTGCATGGTGTGGCTCTCCCAGGCTTCGTTCTTGCCCAGAACGTAAGACTCGCTGACCGCCTTGGCGAAGCGCAGGTTCCAGAACAGGCTGCGCTCGCCCATGGCCAGGATGCTGCCCACGTAGGCTTCGCCTGCCAGCGGGTCCACCCTGAAGAGCATGTACATGGGATCCTTGAGGCCGTCCTCGTAGTAAGGATCCGCTTCCGCACGCAGGGCATTCAAGAGGCCCGGAGCGGCGCGCTTGCCGATCTGCAAGACGAAGTCCGTGCGACCGCTGACGGCCGCCCCAGCCACTTGGCTATCCATGTCCTCCTGGGACATGCGATCGATGGGCAGCGAGTTCGCCACGTCGCGATTGAGGTCGGCCAGGGTCACACGCAGGGAGGACTTCGAGCCGAGGCTCACCAGGAAGGCCTTGCCAGGAGGCGTCAGCTTCTTGGCGGTGGCGTCGCCGATCATCTGCTCGAGCGCAACCCGCGCCTCCTCTTGCTTGCCCTGGCTGACGAGCTGCTCGACCCAGATGCCGAGGGCGTTCTCGAAGAGCTCGCGCGCATCCGCCGGGGCGTCGCCGCGCAGTACTAGGTCAAACACATGGGCGGCAGCTTCGCGGGCCAAGCCCGCGGCGCGGCCGCTCTCGCCGAGCTCGGAGCCGAGCACGCCGGCGGTCTCGATCTTGACGCGTGCCACGCGCTCGAGCTCGGCGCTAGAGATGGCGGGGTCGTCGACGCTCGTACGCCCCTGCTGGAAAACCGTCGGCTGAGCGAGGGCCAGACCGGCCGGCATGGCGAGCGCGAGGGTCAGGGTGGGAATCAAAGTGAACATGGTGGTCTTCTCTAGGTAGGTGTCTTTGGTCTAGCGCGCTGGACGCGCTGCTTTGCTGTCGACCGTTGTACGCCTGGGACTTCGGTAGCTTGTCACCCCCCAGTTCCCCACCTGTCACCGGCTTGTCAACGCCTCCATGACACCCCTCAAAAGTGGCCCTCAGGCCCTCAAAATCACCTTCTAGAGAAGCGATACCCGACCCCGTGCACCGTCACCAGGCGCTGGGGTTCGGCCGGATCGTCCTCGATCTTCTTGCGCAGCTTGAGCACGTGCGTATCGATCGTGCGCGTGGTGGGCGATTCATTCGGTCCCCAGACATCCTCGAGGATGCGCAGGCGATCCAGGGTCTCGCCCTCGTGGGCCAGGAAGTAGCGCAGTAGCTCGAGCTCGCGCCGCGACAGCCCGTGCTGCTCGCCCTTGTGCGTCACGCAGTAGGCCGCGAAGTCCACCTCCGCCGAACCGATACGAATGCGGCCATCCGCATCCTGAATCCCCGGCGCGCCGCCGTCGCTACGCCGCTCCAAGGCCCGAATACGCAAGAGCAACTCGCGCATGGAGAAGGGCTTGACCACGTAGTCGTCGGCCCCGTACTCGAAGCCCTGCACGCGGTCCCACTCCTCGCCGCGCGCCGAAAGAATGATCACGTGGGAGGAGAGCCGGTCCTCGCGCATGGCGCGCAAGACGCTAAAGCCATCGCGGCCAGGCAGCATCAGATCGAGCAACACCAAGTCGGGTCCCTCGCGCAGGGCCAGGTCCAAGCCCGCGTTGCCATCGCTAGCCTCGAGCACGTCGAAGCCCTCGGCAACCAGGGCGTCCACCAGTGCCATGCGCAGCGGGGCTTCGTCTTCG
>JBLIOL010000250.1:0-8414 GCA_047639615.1 Planctomycetota bacterium
AAGCGCGCGTCATCGATCAACACACCCTGCGCTTTCCGTCCGACCACGCGGCCTTGCTCGTTCGCTACGGCCCGAAAACGGTGCAGTGAGTTTGCCCGAATCAAGTTAGGATCGAGCGCATGACGATTCCCAAGCGAGCCATGCTGATCTGTGCCTTGCTGCATTGGGTCCTGCTCGCTCCCCTCTGGGGCCAGGCCGACCATGAACGGGCAGAGCCCTACGACCTGGTCATCTATGGTGGCACTTCGGCAGGGGTGATCGCCGCTGTTCAAGCTCATGCGATGGGCAAGAGCGTGATCATCGTGAGTCCCGACGCGCACTTGGGCGGGCTCAGTGCCGGCGGACTCGGCTGGACGGACAGCGGCAATAAGGCCGTCATCGGCGGTCTCAGCCGAGCCTTCTATCAGCGCCTCAAGCGGCACTACGATCAGCCCCAGGCCTGGCGCCAGCAAGAGGCCAGCGACTATTCTCGCTATCGTCAGGAGGCCGATGCCATGTGGGTCTTTGAGCCCCACGTTGCGGAGCGGGCCTTCGAGGAGTTGATCCGCGAGGCCGGTATTCCCGTGCTGCGGGAGCGCTTGCTCAAGCGCTCTGGCGGCGTCGAATTGAAGGATGGCGTCATCCGATCGATACGCACCTTGGACGGTGCGCGCTATCGCGGCCGCATGTTCATCGACGCGACCTACGAGGGCGATCTCTTAGCCGCCTCTGGTGTCAGTTTTCACGTGGGCCGCGAGTCCAACGAGCTCTACGACGAGACCTTGAATGGGGTGCAGAGCCAGAGGGCGGTATCGCATCAATTTCAAGGGAAGGTTGATCCCTATCTGGTCCTCGGCGATTCAAGCAGTGGTCTCCTGCCACGCATTCATGGGGGAGAGCCGGGGGCGGAGGGCGCCGGAGACGAGCGCCTGCAGGCGTACTGCTACCGCCTGTGCATGACGGACGCCCCCGACAATCGCGTGGCCTTCACGAAGCCAACGGGCTACGACCCTGCACAGTACGAGCTCTTGCTGCGGACACTCTTGGCCGGCTCAAAGCACGTCTTCGGCAAGCTGGACCCGGCCCCGAACCGTAAGACCGATACGAACAACCACGGGTCCTTCTCCACGGACAACATCGGCCAGAACTACGACTATCCCACGGCTACCTATGAGCGCCGCCGAGAGATCTTGGCGGAGCACGAACTCTATCAGCGGGGCTACTTTTACTTCCTTTGCAACGACCCGCGCGTACCTGCGGATGTGCGCCAACGCATGGGGCGCTGGGGCTTGGCCAAGGATGAGTTCCTGGACAACGATCATTGGCCTCATCAGATCTATGTGCGCGAGGCGCGCCGCATGGTCAGCGATTTCGTCATGAGCGAGCGCCACCTGCGCGGCCTCGAGCCAACGCCGCGACCGGTGGGCATGGGCTCTTACAACATGGACTCGCACCACGTGCAGCGCTATGTGGCCTACGACGAAGAGGGCCGGGCCTACGTACGCAACGAGGGGGATCTACAGATCAATCCAGGAGGGCCCTACCCCGTCTCCTACGATGCCCTCGTTCCGCGCAAGGCTGAATGCCGCAACCTGCTCGTGCCCATCTGTCTCTCGAGCTCGCACATCGCCTATGGCTCCATCCGCATGGAGCCGGTATTCATGCTCCTGGCGCAGTCGGTGGCGACCGCAGCCTGCCTTGCGATCGATGCTGAGTGCGCCGTTCAGGACGTCGATTACGAGGCCTTACGCCAGCGCCTGCTGGAGGATGGGCAGGTGCTCGCGGCGCCGCTCAATTCGAAGGCGGATCCTGGGGCTCGCTCGATACCTAAGGAGGGGCTCGCCGGCCTTGTGCTGGACGACAGTCAGGCAAAGTTCGAGGGGGACTGGCCAGCGAGCACGGTTCAGGCCTTCTTCTTGAACGGTGGCTACCGACACGACGACAACCGGGAGAAGGGTCACAAGCTGGCGCGCTTTGAAGTCCAGGTTCCAAGGGCTGGTCGCTACTCCGTTCGACTGTCCTACGCGCCCCATTCGAATCGATCCCGGCGCGTGCCTGTAGTCATCGGGCATGCGGGAGGGAGCACGACGGTTCACGTGAACCAACGCCTGCGCCCCGACGTGGATGGCCTGTTCCACGCTCTCGGCGACTTCGCTTTCGAGCCGGGGCAGACGTTGGTGACAGTCCTCACCGAAGGGACCGAGGGCTACGTGATCGTGGATGGCATTCAGTTGGTGCCTGTGGAATAACGACCTGGGCAGCGGACTGAGGCTGGGGCCGGACAGGTTCGGCTGGGGTGCGGTTCCTAGGGACTGATGCCCGAGGGCGCAGTGCCCACCTGCGGCTGGGCAGATCCGAGAGTCCGTAGAGGCGCCACTTGGACGCCAGTCAGGCGGTTTCACCCGGATTGGAGAGGTCGGTCTAGAGTGGGGGCATGAACCGATCCTGGCTGTGTCTTTCCTTCCTTGGACTGTTCCTCTTGGCGGGGGCGCTGAGTCCTCCGCTCGCGGATCCGATGGGGCGTGAGTCCTTGACGTCGCGGGTTCTGGCTAGCTACGAGCCGGAGGGGGCGCCGGATGCCGACGCGAAGGGGAGGGCCAAGGTGGCTGCGGGATTTTTGTCCAGCCTGACGGACGAGCACCGCTCGCAGGCGAGCTTTGGATTTGAGGATGCAGAGCGGCAGGACTGGACCAACGTGCCGCCTGGGGTGGACGAAGGTGGAGTGCGGCTCGGGGACTGCAGCGAGTCAGAGCTGAAGGCGGCCCTCGACCTGTTGGCGGTTGTGCTCAGCGACTCTGGCTACGCCAAGGTCTGCAACATTCTGTTGGCGGACGACCTACTTCTGCGCGACGGTCAACCTCGCCGGGGTTTTGGCGCTGAGAACTTCTGGCTAGCCATCTTTGGCGAGCCGAGCGCGGAGGGGCCCTGGGCTCTGCAACTGGACGGCCATCACCTCGCATTGAACATGACCTTTGAAGGAGAGCACATTGGTCTCTCTCCAACATTCTGGGGCGTTCAGCCGGCCAACTTCAGCCGAGCCGGAGTGGGCTATGAGCCCATGGGGGCTGAGTCTGCTAAGGCTTACGCCTTGCTCGCTTCCTTGAATGAAGAGCAGCGTGCCATCGCCATCGTCTCCGATCAGCGCGGCAGGATCGAGACCGCCGCCGGGCGCGACGGGTTCATTCCGGGTCCACAGGGGCTGGCTTGCAGTGAGTTTGGTCAAGATCAGGTGCAGCTACTGTCCGACCTGCTGACGATTTATGTGAAGGTACTCCCGCCGCCGCATGCCAAAGCACGTCTGGTGCTGATGCTCGCGAGCGTTGATGAAATGACCTTCTCCTGGAGCGGACCGGCCAGCCATCCCGCCGACGTCTCCTTCCGCCTGCAGAGCCCGGAGTTCATTCTGGAGTACGCCTGCCAGGATATCGGTGGCAAGCCCCTGGAACACCTACACGCCATGTACCGGGAGCCGACCCGCGAGTACCGCGCTGGCGGGAAGAAATAGTCGAACGCGCCTAGCGCATCTGGCCCAGTCCTAACCCTGCCCAGGAGCTGAACCGTGACCATGTCCTTGAAGTATCTGCTGGTCCCGATAGGGATCTGCTCGCTGAATGCCTGCCGCGCGACCGAGAGCCATGGGGACGCTGCGGAACCGGTGCCGTTGCCGGTGCAGCTGTCGGTGCCGCTACCCGGGCAAGTTGCCGATGTGGATCCAGCACGGACCGCATTTGAGTTCCTCCTGCAGCGCTACGACAGCGATGGCGACGGTGCCTTGAGCTCTTCGGAGTACAAGAGGCACCAGGGTCAGTTCGCGCGCTGGGATACGAATGAGGATGGCCGCATCAGTGCGGAGGATTGGTCCGCTGACACGCCCAGGGTGATGCCGGAGATCACCAGCATGCAGCGCATGGACGTGCTCGGGCGTTACTTCCAGACGGATGACAATGCTATTGAGTTGCTCACCATCGATGAGTTGGCCGAGGCCTTCTACCAGTACGACGAGGCCGGCAACTTGGATGAGGAATTGGTCGAGTCCGAGTTCCGCGCGGGTCAGGCGGCTCACCAAGTGGCCATGCCCGGAGATGGTTCGATGATGATGCAGAGCTACGTGGGCGATGCCGACGGCTGGACGCGGCTGCTGCGCTTCTACGATGCGGACGGCAGCAAGAGCCTCAATATGTTGGAGCTGTCCGCAGGCTTCGAGGACTCGGAGTCCTATGAGCTACGCTTCGATCGCGTGCGCTTCGACGATGGGGCCCCTGGCGCGGCCTTTGAACAACGTGCCTATCGCGAGGGCCTAACCGTCGGCTCAGCCATTCCGGCTGTTACGCTCATGCGACTGGAGGACGGCAGCTCGGTGGCTCTAGAGGACCTTTGCGGCCTCAAGTCCGTAGCGCTGATCTTCGGCAGCTACACATGACCTCCCTTCCGCCAATCAGCCGGTCGGCTGAAAGCAATGTGGGAGACGTATCGTGAGGACGTGGACTTCTATGTGGTCTACATCCGTGAGGCGCATGCGCTTGACAGTGCCGTGCCCCTGGGTGGGGGCGATGACGGTGAGTTTGGCGGCGGCATCAATCCGCTCATGGAGGATCCCGTTAATCTGGAAGAGCGCAAGGCGGCCGCGAGCACCTGCGCCACCAAGCTCGCGCTCAATCCGATGCCCATGCTGGTGGATGACATGCAGGACAGCGCGAACAACGCTTTCTTCGCCTGGCCCGAACGCCTCTACCTGATCGATCAGGATGGCAAGGTGGCCTACACGGGCGAGCCCGGCCCAGGTGGCTTCGAACCGGACGAGCTCGAACAGGCCATCCAGGCTCAGCTGCAATCCCAGGAGAACTGATCGACTAGCTGGATCAGCGGGCAGGTCACGCTGCTGCACCTGCTCGCCACGATCGCCCTCTGCCCAACGTCAGCCCGCGGGGTAGATGTGCGGGAATAGGCGCGAACGCTCCGCTTCGGACAGCTCTGTAACCGTTTGAATATTCCGCACCGGGATGGCTGCGGGATCAGCGTACTCGGCCAGAACCCGATCCATGCTGGCCTCACGAATCAGGTGAACGATCGGGTGAGGAGCCCGATTGGTAAGGTTTCCCGGGTCGTCGGGGAGATTGCCCGCGAAGCAATAATCGGGGTGGAAGCTCGCGAGTTGGTAGGTGCCCCGCCATCCGAGTTCGTCGACGAGCGCGTTGGCTAGGTCGAGGAAGTCGAGGAAGTCATCGAAGGCCTGCAGCATGTGGGGGAGCACGATTAGCGTGGTCTCATGCTGCTCAGGATTCGCATCCTCGAGCTCGGTCAAGAGCCGCTGTACATGCTGCAGGGCAGTTGCGACGTCACACAGCGGCAGCAGCTGAATCTTGATGCTGTCCGCAATCCTCGGCTTAGCAGCAAAGGGACACAGGTTGAGGCCGATGACGACCTCATCCAGCCAGTGCTCGATGGCTCGGGTCACTGCAGGTGCACCATCTTCAGTGGCCTCTGGGCGCTTGTCTTTCATGGGCCAAGATTAGTGTAGTACGGAGCCAGGACAAGAATCACACGGTAAGTCGGACGCTTCGGCGAAGTCGAAGCGTACGACTAACCGTGTGATTCTTGTCCTGGCTCCGTACTACTATCCCCTCAAAGGTACTTGGCCTTCTTCCAACTTCCAACGGAGCGGATCAAGTGAATGTACCAGTCGGTTGCGTCTTGGACTCCGGCTTCTTTGAAGACGTGCAGCCAGTTGCCCCGGGGGCCATGGACGCGGGGGATCTCGACGCGGCGTTCGATGCTATGCATGAACTCGTGCAAGCAGACTACGGCTCGGGAGGGCATGTTCTTTACCGAGCCGCGCAGCTCAAGGCGCCCCCCCTTGTAGGGCAGCAAGATCGGTCCGCCGCCGAAGGCCTGAGCTGAACGCCCCCGATCCCACACGAAGGCGATGTAGTCGTGATCCCGGACCACGCGCTTGAAGAGCTCGTCCTGCGCGGGAACGATTTTGCTCGGGTCGAGGTGGCGTGTAGAGACGAGCGATCGGTAGTTGGATGATGTGAGACCAGTGAGAGTCGCGCCCTCTAGTTCGATCCATTCCGTCTCGACACGCACGCGGCCGGCGGAGTAGTGGGCTACTGCGTCCATGGCGATCTTCCAGGCGATCTTGTGGACCAGGAGCTCCTCGTCATCGAGGGTGCTCTGTTCGCCTTGTTCGCCCTCCTGATTCGTCCACTCGATATCAGTTTCCCGAATGATGAGCGCCACCGCCTTGTAGATCACGGGCCGTCTTTCGCTTTCCTCCCGCGTGCAAAGTTCGATCTTGACCTTCAGGAAACTGAGATCCTGCTGACTTAGGAAGCCAGCATCGTGCGAATCGTAGAGGTGCTCATAGGTGTACTCGTGCCAGATGCGCTGTGAGCGGGGTACAACACGCTCGTAGCGGCCCTTGTTGGAGGCGAAGGCCTGGAGGCCTTCTTGGGCGCGCAGGTAATGTTCGAGGGCGGCCTGTTTGTCCCCCTCATAGTACGCGCGATCCCCCCGGGCGACGATGGCGTCGTGGTCGCGTACGCTGGCACGTTTCGTGTGCAGGCCAGCGGTTCGCGCTTCGATGTCCACGACGACCTCGGCCAACAGATCCTGTACGGCCTGGGGGTAGAGCCCGGCGGCGAGATCAAGGTACTCGCGGGCCGCTGCAAGACGGCCAGCAACGCGGCACTCTGCCGCATACTCGGCCAGGTTCTGCGCGAGCTGTTGCTCGTGACGGTTAGGGTCATTCGTCGCCTCGACAACTTTCCCAAGTTCCTTGACCAAGCTTCGCAGCGCGCGCTTCTTCCTGGCCGAGTTCTCCGTCTTCGCCGCTTGCTCGGCCTCTCCCATATGCCGTTCTTGAGCGCCGGTGTCACCCGCCAGCTGGCCGCGCCTTGCAAGACCGAGAGCTATCCAGGTCTGGCACTCAGCGTCGCTGAAGCGACCGGGTTCCTGGCCGAGAGCGAGGGAAACCAACAGGAACGTCGTGCAGGTGAGATGAGCGAGACCGAGTCGTACCGTCATAGGAGTGATTCTTGTCCTGGCTCCGTACTACTTGCGTCCAGCCAGGATGCGACGGAAGGCCTTGGTATCGTCGATCATGCGCTTGTGGTCTGCAGCCAGTTCGTACCAGAGCTCACGCTCGTTGAGCTGCTTGCAGACCATCTTGGGCACCTGCTCCTCCGCGTCGAGCTTGGCGATTGGATCCTTGGGGTCGAGATCGAGCATGGTATGCACTTTGGGACGTGCTAGGCGCCGCAGCTTGACTAGGGTCTCGCCCAGGGCGCGCGCCGTGGAGTGTTGCAGCAGGGCTTCCTCGAAGCGTTCTCGGAAGATGCGGTCCTTCGAGGTGATGCCGAAGATCAGCTCGAGGTCGGGCGCGTAGAAGTTCGCCAGCTCCTTGCAGCCGCGCACTTGGTCCTTGTTCAGCTCGGGTCCGAGCCATTCCTTCAGCTTGGCTTGGGTGGCGTCGGAGTGGCGCAGGCACTGGGCATGGTCGCGCAAGATTGCGTTTTGATCGAAGGGCCAGGTCTTGATTCGAGCACGCAAGGCTTCGCTCTCGCGCTGCGCCGTCACCCGAGCGGTCTCCGCCCGCATGCGTTCCTGATCACTCAGATCCTCCCCGGATCCGCTCTGGGCATCGAGCCCTGTTTCCTGCGCGAGGCGCATCTCATCTGGAGAGAGCGGCTTGCCGAACTCCTTGAGCTTGAAGCGGCGGATGGCGCTAAGTCCTTCCTTGGAGCGGATACCCAAGTCGCTCGCAATCCAACCCACGAGAGCGTCCTCCAGCTGCTCAGTGACGGCCCCGGCGGACTGGTTGAAGATGGCCTTGCGCGTATGCCGGTCGACCAGGGTGGGATCCACCGATGACAGGAAGAAGGAGGCCCGGCTCACCGAAAAATCCACCAGGACTTGCAGGCTCTTGCGCTGCCCATTGCTGGCGGGAAGACCGTGACGCTGGGGCGCGGCTAGGGCTAGCGATGGGGCGGCCAATAGGATTAGGACGGCTACTAACAGGCGGCTCATGCTACCCAGAATAGCGCCCGCTGAAGATTTGCGCCCCAGTCAGGTGAGAGCCATGCCCGGATTCAGGCGGGGGGCGAATTCTGACCCGCTTGGTGAGCCTTGGGCCAGCGTTGGCACTGGGGGGCGGGGCGGTGGTCGGACAGAATCAGGCCTGGGGCAGCCAGTCACTGGCGTTGGTGCACAATTCCCCGACCTCAGCGGGCTCTACGCGGTGCCCTCCGGTTTGGTGCCAGGCGAGCCGGCGGCCCCGGGCATGAATTCTTGTATGCACTCTAAGTACAAGACGAAGGACCGCTACACCAACTGGTCTGAGTACGACGGGGGCCTCGCTCAACGTGGCGACAGCATCATGTGGATCTCACCCGGAGCGATCCAGACATGGACCGCAAAGCCAGTGCTCGCTGATA
>JBLIOL010000251.1:0-8372 GCA_047639615.1 Planctomycetota bacterium
TTCTTGCGCCAAGTGCTCAACCTCATTCAAAGCTGCAAGCTGCGTGGCCGCTACCAAGAAGCGCAAGCCCTCGAACAAGTACTGCATGTGCTCTCCCGCCACCACGCCCTGCGCCAGCCACTGAGCAGTCCGCAAGCGTGAGCCAACAGAACCCCATCCCCGACGGTTGGCCGCCCAAGCCGGGCCCCGAGCGTACGGTGCAAGCGCGGGTGATGCCCATGTTTCCCCTGCCCGGTGTATTCCTGCACCCGCGGCAGATCATGCCCCTGAACATCTTCGAACCGCGCTATCGCAGCATGATCGAGGACTGCCTGGACGGGCCCGGGCGCATCGTCATCGGCACCATCCTCGAACCGGATCTGGATCGCATCTATGACGAGGATGATCCGCCGCGCATCTTGAGCGTGGCGGGCATGGGCGAGATCGCCGGGCACGAGCGCGCGCCTGATGGCCGCTTCCACATTTGGCTGGTGGGCCTTGGTCGAGTGATCGTCGAAGAAGCGCCCAGAGACACGCCCTACCGCAAAGTAAAGGCCCTTCCACTGCTGGAGATGAGCCTTACGACGGAAGATGCCAAGTCCTTAGAAGGCTCCCTCAAGCGCGCTATTCTCGCACGCCAGAAGCAGTTACCGGAGGGCAGCTCGGCGGAGAAGGTGGAGGGGCAAGAGCAAGCTCACAAGGGCCTGCAAAATTCCTTGAAGGGCCTACCCGCGGCGTTGCTGGTAGATGTGCTAAGTCCTCGCCTACGGGCTCCACAGGCTGAATTGGAACGCATATTTTCCGAACCCGACGTGCTGACTCGCGCACGCCTAGCCCTACGCCTACACGCCGCATACCCGCCCGAACAGCCCTAGTTTGGACAACTAGAGAAGGCACACTCCGGCGTACGCAAATCGGTTCATCAGGGTGTTTCGGAGATGTTGTAAGCGGAAGGGGTCCTGGCGCCGATGCGGCTAAGGATTGTGCGCAGGTTCGGGCCCACGACCCGCCACATCTGGCCGGCAGCTGGCGAGGGGAGGGTTGGGGTTGTTGTGGAGCGGGAGGGCTGTCCGCGGTTGCTGAGGGTCGGGGTTGTTGTGCAGCGCGAAGGCCGCCCACGGATGCTGAGGGTCGGGCGCGCCGGAGCCGGCCGCTGGCCGGGGGGCGAAGCTGGCGATGGGAGGATCGGGGTTGCTGGGGAGCGGGAGGGCGGTCCGCTGGTGCTGATGGTTGCGGGCGCCGGAGCCGGCCGCGGGCCGGGGGGCGCAGGGAGCAGGGAGTCGGGGAGTCAGGCCCGGAGCTGTAGGTGGCCGGGGAAGATGTCGGGGCGGATGGTGCGTAGGGCGGCTCTCGCGAAGGCGTAGAAGTAGCATACGGGGACCACGGGCCACTCCTCCGCGGGCGCGTCCACCAGGCCACTTGAGAAGCGCGCGGAGCTGTACTGATCCCACTCGCCGTCGGGGATCGGAATCTGGTGCTTGCGCGCGTTTTGGAGCACGTAGGTGATCGCGCGGCGGATGGCAGCGCGGCCGTACATGGGCTTGGCGTGGTAGCGGTCGCGGAGCACGCGGCCACTGCGGCCGAATAGTTTATTGATGGCCTTGCCGATGCGGATGCCCATGCCTTGGGTGCCCTTACGCAAGGCTTCGTCGTCTTGCACGATGGCGATCATGTGCAGGTGATTGCTCAGGATGCTGTAGCTGATGAGCTTAAAGCCGAAACGGTCCTTGCCCTTGCGGAAGCACTCCTCCAATAGGTGCCGCACCGCCTCCGTTCGCAAGTTGCCGATGCCCCGGGCGAGCTTCCAAGTGATCAACACGCCATGGGAGTTCTGCGTAGTTGGCCGCACCTGATGCGGCACATGTCCGCTCTTGGTGTTGAACTTGGCATCCCTCTTCTTCCACAGGGCGCGCATCTCTGGCGTGGGCGGGGTGTAGGAATCGAGGTCCAGTTCAGGGGCAGGCAGGGTGATTGCTTCCATACCTATAAGACGCATGGCAAGCCAATATGTGCCGGTCTTTCCGCCATCAATATCGCCAATAAGTGCCGCATGCGGCACTTATTGAGCGATTGGACAATTCCGGCACATATACAATCGTGCCCCGCTCCATCGGCTCCGGCCCCGCCTTCGCTGCGCCACCCGGCCAGCGGCCGGCTCCGACGCGTCCGAGCTTCAGCACCAGCGGACGCCCCTCCCGCTCCCCGACAACCCCGACCCTCCCATCGCCAGCCCCCGGCCTGCGGCCGGGCGCCGTCGGCCCCTAGCGCCCGCTCCCCCTCACCACGCCCTCACCACGCCCTCACCACGCCCTCACCACGCCTGCACCACGCCCTCACCACGCCTGCACCACGCCCTCACCGCGCCGGTGCCACCGCGCCGCGCTCGCCTAACGTCATTCCGGCGCAAGCGTCTAGCCGAGGCTGAGGATCACGGGGGCGTGATCCGAGGGCTTCTCGCCCTCACGCATTTCGTAGTCCACTCGCACGCCCGTGGCCGCTTTCAGGGCCGGGTCCGACACGAGGAAGTGATCGATGCGCAGGCCTTCGCCGCGGGCATAGCCGCGCGAGCGGAAGTCCCACCAGGTGTAGTCCTTACCTTCTGGGTGGAAGTGCCGATACGCATCCGTGAGACCCGGCTGCATGATGTGCGCCAAGGCATCGCGCTCCGCTTGGGAGCACAGGATCTTGTCGCGCCACTTTTCCGGATCGTAGAGATCCTGATCGTCGAAGGTCACGTTGAAGTCGCCGGTAACGACCACTTTTTCGGCCATGTCGTACTCCGAGACCAAGTCCGCCACGCGCAACATCCAGTCGAGCTTGTACTCGTACTTGGCGTCGCCCACTTCGCGGCCGTTGACCACGTAGAGATTGAGCAGCAGCACATCGTCGCACATGGCAGCAATCACGCGCGCTTGTTCGTCCTCGGCATCGTCGGGCATGCCCTTGCTCACGTCCTCGAGCCCCACGCGCGACAGGATCGCCACGCCGTTGTAGGTCTTCTGGCCATGGAAGGCGACGCTGTAGCCAAGGTCCTCCAATGGCTCGAGCGGGAAGAGTTCATCCACCACCTTGGTCTCCTGCAGGCAAACCACATCCGGACGACGATCGGAGAGAAACTCGAGTACGCGCGGCATACGCGCGCGCAGGGAGTTGACGTTCCAGGTAACGATGTCCATAGGTAGGCAAGAATACGCGCTTCCGGCTAAAACTCCATAGTCCGCATGCCCCACAAGCCTCCATGTACACCCTCAAGCTCGACTTCCCCGGCCGCAACGCGCTCTCCCCCACCGTTCTAGAGCACCTAGAGCAAGGCCTCGACGCCGCCGCCGGCGAACCCCTGCTCCTGTGCGGAACCGAGCAAGCCTTCTCCGCCGGCCTCGACCTGCGCCACGTGCTCTCGCTCTCCCTCATAGAAATGCACGCCTTCCTAGTGCGCGTGGACCGGATCGCAGAACGTCTGTACGAGTACTCCGCGCCTACTGCCGCCCTCGTAGAAGGCCATGCCATCGCAGGCGGCTGCGTCCTAGCCCAGTGCTGCGATTTCCGCGTAGCAAGCCCCAGCCCCAAGGCACGCATGGGCGTCAGCGAACTAGCCCTCGGCGCGGCCTTCCCCCCGCGCATCCTAAAGCTCATGGAACAGCGCCTACCCCCGCAATCGGTGGCACTCGTGGTACTCGGCGCAGAGCTCTACGACATGCCCGGCGCCCTAGCCAAGGGCCTCTTGGATGAGGTCACGGTCGATGCAGCGGACAAGGCGCGCGCCTACCTCGAAAGAGTCGGTAGCTACCCGCGCGAGGCCTTCGCCGCCAGCAAGAGCGGACTGCGCAAGGGCCGCCTCACTCCCAGCGCCGCGGACGAGCGCCGCTTCGCGGAGCAGGAAGTCCCCATGTGGAAGAGCCCCGAGCTGATCGCGCGCGTGCAAGCGATGCTCGGCTAAGACTGCTGCCTTTCCCCAGGCCGTAAATAGGCCAACCAATAGACACCGGCCACCAACAGTGTGCCCCCGAGAACATTGCCGAGGCTGACAGCAAGAATGTTCCAGCCCGCGCCCTGCACGAAACCCGCGCTCTCGCCAGCCCCTAGCAAGTAGGCATAGGGCAAGAAGAACCAGTTGGCGATCGAGTGCTCCATTCCAGCCGTTACAAAGGCCGTGATCGGGAAGATGATCGCCAGGATTTTGTCCGCAACCGTATGGCCTCCGATGGTCAGCCACACAGCTAGGCAGACAAGCGTGTTGCACAGAATACCCAGAGCGATGGCCTGGATGATTCCGACCCCCGCCTTGGCATGTCCGATGGCCAGTGCGGTCTCCCCCACAGCCCCATTGCCGAGGTCTGCGATCCCGCCCATCCTCACCAGAGCCACAGTCCCTAATGCGCCCAACACATTGCCGGCATACACCAGGATCCAGTTCCTGAGCAGCTCGCGCAGGCTGATCAATCTGGAAGCCCAGGCCATAGAGACCAGGTTGTTTCCGGTGAAGAGCTCCGCACCGGCGACCACAACGAGGATCAGGCCTGTGGAGAAGGCCAAGCCACCGAGCAAGCGCGTGACACCGAAGCCAAGCTCTGAACCGGTAACCACCACCAGGTAGAAGACAGCCCCCAAGGAAATGAACGCACCCGCCAGCACCGAGAGAACCAACAGGCGCACCAAACTTGAGCGGGCCTTGGCAACGCCAAGGGACTCCACTCGAGCAGCAATCTGGTCCGGAGACCATGCGTCGGAATTCATGACCACAACTCTAGCGCATGGCCGTGTTCAGTGTGCTCCACGGTAGCTGGAGTACGTGCTAGCTACCATCACCGCCCAAGGCCAAGTCCTCGATGCCTTTCAGCGCGCGCATGACCATCAGGTGGTCCTGCATAAGCATCAACCAGGGCCTGCTGAGGCCGCTCCCCATCACACCGCCAACCACCGACACCAGGCCGATGATCATGGCGCGCATGCGCGCCCCGCCGAGATCTCTATCGCCCTTCTTCCGCAAGCGCTGCAAGCATGTTCTTGATCGGTTTCCGATCATGTCCATGCTGAGAAAGTCATGCGCTCGAAGATCGAGTCCATGAAGAAGGTCGCGCAAATCATGCTAAGGGCCGACGGCTACGCGAGCCTGAGTCGGGAGCTCACCCCGCGAGAGAACGGACCCGAAGAGCGGTTCTTTCGCTCGGGTCGCATGGGATGGTTGCGCGTCACGGACCGCAGAAGACATCAACTGGGTCCGAGGTATCTGATACAGGGAGCCCACTGCGCGCAATGCCCTGGCCGTATCAGGGAATACTGCGCCGTGCTCGATTCTTCGGGCTGGCTAACGGTTGAACCGCGCCCCTGGCACACCTTCAGCCCGAAGAATCGTGCGCGGCACAGTACTGTAGGGCCATGCCCTTAGACCTCGACAAGCAAAGCCGCGCCTGGCGCGCGGCGGTGGTTTTTGCGCTGTTGCTGACGCTGATGTCCATGATCCAGGGCCATCACCGGGCCAAGAAGGGGCGCAACGCCCTGCTCAAGTGGGCGCCGGTGCAGGAGGCCGTGGATCAGGGCGAGGAGATCTACGGGGTCGGCGCCGAGGGCTACCCGACCCTGCCCCTGAGCCTGCTGGTCATGCGGCCCTTTCATGTGGCCGGCAAGCGCTTGGGCCCTGCCCTGTGGGCGGCCTTCAAGCTCGGACTCGCCTGGTGGATGGTGGCGAGCGCCCTCGGCCTGGCCTTCGGCAGCGCGCGCGCCGCCCCGGGATGGGCCCTGTGGCTGGTGCTCCTGGGCTCCTTCCGGGTGCTGCATTCGGACATCCAACACGGCAACCTGAACCTGCTGGTGGGCGCATGTGTGACGGCCGGAATCGTAGCTCTGGCGCGCGGCCGCGAGTGGAGCGCGGGAGCGGCCTTCGGCGTGGGTGCGGTGCTCAAGGTGACCCCAGCCTTAGGGCTGATTTGGCTGCTAACCCGCCGATCTTGGCGCGGAACCCTTGGATTCGGGCTTGGTGTCTTGGGCGGGATCTTGGCGCCGAGTTCCTGGCTGGGGCTGGGCCGGACGCTCTCGATGACGCGCGCTTGGGCCGAGCAGATGCTGCTGCCCTACCTGGGCGGGCGCGAGCTGACTCTGCTGCAGACCGAGCACATCAATCAGTCGCTTCTAGGTGTCATGGCGCGCCACCTGACGGACGCGGTGGCCATCCCGGCTCGGCCGCGCGGCCCCCTTGAGGCCATGCGGATCGGCTGGCTGGACCTGGGCCCCGAGACATTCCGCTGGGTGCATATGGGGGTCTGTATGGCTTTACTGTGCTTGTTCGTGTGGGTGGCGTGGACCCGTGGAAAGGGCCAAGACAGCCCCTATCGCGTGCTCGGGACCGGCGCCCTCCTGGGCCTGACCATGCTGCTGCTCTCAGAGCGCAGCTGGAAGCACCACCACGTCCTACTGCCCCTAGCAGTGGCATTTCTAGCTCGAGCCGCGACAATTCGCCACACTAGGTCCCTCGCCACAGTCTGCCTGGCAGTGGCGCTATTGGCCTTCGCAGGCACCGGCGATGCCCTGCTCGGCAGCTGGGGTAGCGACCTGGCCGAGGCCTACGGGGCCTACTGTTTGGGGGACCTAGTCCTGTTCCTGGGCCTCGGACGCCTACTGCTGGATACAGACCTAAGTGCAATTCCCCCTCACGCCGAGACCTAAGTAGGACTATCCTGGTCCGCTCATGTAGCGGCCTTTGCCGCCACGGGCCTCCACGGCCGCCCGCCGCCTTTGCCGCGGGCCCCGCAGTGACGCCCGCCTACCTGCGCCCCATCAGGCCTCCCACACGCGGAGCCATGCAGTGCGCCCCCTAGATCGGCTCAACAAACGAGCCAAAGTAAGAACAAGTCATTTGAGTCCCAGAACTAACGACCGCCCCCGCCGAAGCCCCTCAGGCAAATCGGCCGGCCCCAGTCGCCCCAAGGGCCCCGAGCCCAAGCCCCTCGAACCCGTCGACGAAGTCCCCGATATCGAAAGCTTCAGCGAGTGGGAAAAACTCGGCCCCGAAGTGCTCGGTGCTATCACCGCGATGGGCATCACCAAACCCACGCCTGTCCAGGCGCTGTGTATCGGTGAAGCCCTTGAGGGACGCGACATCATCGCCAAGGCCGAAACCGGCACCGGCAAGACCCTAGCCTTCGGTGCGCCCATGATGGCGCGCATCGCTGCTGACCGCCGCAGTGTGATCGGGCTCGTCCTGAGCCCCACACGCGAATTGGCGGAGCAGGTTTTCCAGGTGCTCGTCAAGCTCGGCGAACCCCGCGGCGTCAAGTGTTGCTTGGTCGTGGGCGGTGAGCCCATGCACCCCCAGGTCAACGCCCTACAAGCCGGCGCCCAGGTGGTGGTCGGTACTCCCGGCCGCGTGCTGGACCTGCTCGGTCAAGGCTTCCTGAAGATGCCGTGGACCGAGTTCGCCGTCTTGGACGAAGCGGACAAGATGCTCGAGATCGGGTTCATCGACGACGTGCGCAAGATCCTGGAGATGTGCGGTGAGTACCGCCAGACCATGCTCTTCTCGGCCACCTTCCCCCCGGCCTTGCTGCGCCTCGCGCGCGACTACACAACCAACCCCTTCGAGATCGCCACCGCCAAGGGCGTGGCGACGGTCGAGAGCATCGATCAGAACTTCATGCAGGTCTCGGACTCCGAGCGGCCCCGGGCCGTGCGTGAATTCCTGCGCCGCAGCGCTCCCGATGACGTATTCCTGGTCTTCTGTGACCGGCGTACGGACGTGGACAAGCTCATGCGTTTCCTGGAGCGCGAGCGCTTCTCGGTCAAGGCACTGCACGGAGGCTACGACCAAACGGCGCGCTTCAAGGTCATGACCGCCTTCCGCACCGGATCCGTCAAGGCTCTGATCGCCACGGACGTGGCCTCGCGTGGCCTCGACGTGTTGCACGTAACCCACGTGGTCAACTTCAACGCCCCGCGCGACGTCTCCGACTACACCCACCGCATCGGCCGCACAGGCCGCGCCGGGCGTACGGGCACGGCCGTCACTTTGGTGGGCGGTAGCATCGACATGCGTCGCTGGCGCGAACTACGTGAGGGCACCCCCTTCGAGTTCACCGAACTCCAGCACCCCCGCGAGCTGTTCGAAAAGTCGAAGCCCGAACCGGAGCCGAAGGAAGAGCGCGAGGAACGCCCCAGCAGCAGTCGCGATAGCTCCGACCGCGAGGAACGCCCCAGCGGTAGCGAGCGCCCCCGTGACGAGGAACGTCCGCGCCGTAGCGAGCGTCCCCGTAACGAGGAACGTCCCAGCCGCAGCGAGCGTCCCCGTGACGAGGAACGTCCGCGCCGCAGCGAGCGCCCCCGTGACGAGGAACGTCCGCGCCGTAGCGAGCGTCCCCGTGACGAGGAACGTCCCAGCCGCAGCGAGCGCCCCCGTGACGAGG
>JBLIOL010000252.1:0-8360 GCA_047639615.1 Planctomycetota bacterium
CGCCGCCGCCACGTCCGCCGCGGTCACCGCCGCCGTCACGGCCGCCGCGTCCGCCGCGGTCGCCGCCGCGGTCGCCGCCGCGGTCGCCGCCGCCGGAGCTGCGCTCGGGGCCGGAGCTGCGCTCGCCGCCTTCCTCACCACCCTCGCCCGGGGGCAAGGTGGCACGGTGGCTGACTTTGATCTTGCCGCGGTCGTCCACAGCAATGATCTCGACTTCCAGAGTGTCGCCCACGTTCGTGACGTCCGTCACCGCACCTACGAAGCCGTTAGCCAGCTCGGAGATGTGACACAGACCTTCCACGCCCGGGAGCAGCTCAACGAACGCACCGAAGTCGCGCACGCTGCGCACGGTACCCGTGTAACGGGTACCCACTTCGGGAGTCTCGGTGGATGCCTTGATAGCGTCGGCACAGGCTTTCACCTTGGCCTTGTCCGTACCGAAGATCTGCACGTTGCCCTCGTCGTCGAGGATCGAAACGCGCACTTCGTAGTCGGCTTGCAGGGCCTTGATGTTCTTGCCACCAGGGCCGATCAGGAAACCAATCTTGTCGGACGGAATCTTGAGCTTCTCCATACGAGGAGCGAAGTCGGAAACGTCCGCGCTGGGACGGTCCACGACCTTCAACATCTCGCGCAGGATGTGGATACGACCCTCGAGGGCCTGACCCAAGGCGCGTTGCAGGAGCTCGCGGCTGACGGACTTGATCTTGATGTCCATCTGCAGGGCGGTGATGCCCACGCCAGAACCAGCAACCTTGAAGTCCATGTCACCGTTGTGATCCTCGGAGCCGAGGATGTCGGTGAGGATGGCGGTTTGGTCGCCCTCTTCCACCAGGCCCATGGCGATACCCGCCACCGGCTGGGTGATCGGCACGCCGGCCAACATCATCGCCAAGCAACCACCGCAGACGCTCGCCATCGAGGAGGAGCCGTTGGACTCCATGATGTCGGAGACGATGCGGACGGTGTAGGGGAAGGCTTCGCGGGCCGGAAGCACGCCACCGAGGGCGCGCTCGGCAAGCATGCCGTGACCGATCTCGCGACGACCCGGACCCATGATGCGGCGGGTTTCACCGACGGAGTAGGGCGGGAAGTTGTAGTGCAGGTAGAAGTTCTTGCGATACTCCTTCTCCACACCATCGATGATCTGCTCGTCGTCCGGGGTACCCAGGGTGACGCTGACCAAAGCTTGGGTCTCGCCACGGGTGAACAACACCGAGCCGTGCTGGCGCGGGATGAAGTCCTTGACGATGGTGATCTTACGAACCTCGTCCGTAGAACGGCCGTCAACGCGCTTGCCGGACAGGATGCAATCCCGCTCAACCTTGCGCTGTAGGTCGTGATAGAAGTTCTTGAGGGCCTTGGTGTGGGCCTTCAGGTCGCCAGCAGCAACGCCGGCGGCGAGCTTCGCGATCATGTCCTTGCGGACAGCGTAGACAGCGGCGTCACGGGTGTGCTTGCCGTCGGTACGGATCGCACCGACCAGCTGCTCTTCCCACTCGAAGACTTTCGCCTTGAGGTCTTCGTCCACGGCCGGGGCCACGAACTCGCGCTTGGTCTTGCCGGCCTTGCTGACCAGCTCCTCGATCATATCGACCACATCCTGGATGACCTCGCCGGCCATCTCAAGTGCGTCGATCATCTCTTCCTCGGTGAGCTCCTGTGCGGTGCTCTCCACCATGGCCAGGCCATTCTTGTGGCCTGCGACCACCAGGTCGAGGCGGCTTCCGTCGCGACGCTTTTCATCCGTGGGGAAAGCCACGAATTCGCCGTCGATGAGGCCGATACGGACAGCACCTAGGGTGCTATCGAAGGGGATGTCAGAGATCGCAAGCGCCGCGTAGGCGCCGATCATTGCAGAGACGTCGGGGTTGTTGCTCCCGTCGTACTGCAGAACGTGGGTCATTACCTGAACCTCGTCCTTATATCCATCCGGGAACATGGGGCGGATCGAGCGATCGATCAGACGCATGGTCAGGATTTCTTTGGTGGTCGGGCGACCCTCGCGCTTGAAGAAGCCGCCGGGGATTTTGCCGGCAGACTCAGTCTTTTCGCGATAGTCGCAGACCAGGGGGAAGAAGTCGATGTCATCGCGGGCCGAGCCCGCGGTGACCGCTGCAAAGGTTTGTGTGTCGCCGATGGTGCAGATGATAGATCCGCCGGCTTGACGGGCCATTTGGCCGGTCTCGAGGGAGATGCGCACACCGGCGATCTCGCGCTCAACACGAACGTGTCCGTTCGTCATGGTTAGTTGCCTTTTTTCAGATGGCTGATTTCTTTTCGAATCTCAATCACGCGCTAGGCCAGATACCTACTGGCGCGCTTAGCTCGCGCAGGTCCCTATTGAGGGTGACCTGAGTAAGAGCCGAGACCGCGGGCCCTCGTTTGTTTCGAGGAACCGCGGTCTCCAGTCAAAGCGAACCCGCCGAACGAGCACCGGGCCGAGGCCCGCGTCGCGCTAGCGTGGTTCGTTGGAATCTCATGGGGAGAGGAGTGGCTGGCCGGTTGGCCTAGCGACGTAGGCCGAGGCGGCCCAGGATGGCCTTGTACCGGTCAACTTCGTTGTTGCGCAGGTAGGTCAAGAGCTTCGCACGACGGCCGACCATGATCAGCAGGCCACGGCGTGAGGTGAAGTCCTTCTTGTGCACCTTCAGGTGCTCGGTCAGGTTCTTGATGTTTTCGGTGAGAAGTGCGATCTGCACTTCTGCGGAACCGTTGTCGCCGTCATTGATACCGAACTCAGCGACGAGTTCGGCTTTGCGTACGGTGGGGACTGCCATGGGGCTTGCTCTACTTGAAAGGTCTGTCTTGCTGGATGAAAACTTGCCCAAGCACGAGGGGCGCGGCATACGCGCCTCCCGTCGCCGGGTGCGTGGCCTGGACATCAGGTCCGGGCAAATCGAGCCGCCAGGGCGGTCTCGAAGGCGAAGAGTCTAGCGCCAGCGCCCCGAAATACAGGCCCTAGGCCCAGGATTCGGCGTCAAATCGCGATCTCTCCGCCCGTGGGATCACTCAAATCCGGGCTGTGCCCCTTCGGGATCACTCAAATCCGGGCTGTGCCCGGCGCGCGGGCATGACCGCCATGATTTCCTGGGCGATGTGCGCCAGGGCGTTGGTGTACTGAACGGGCTCCGAGATGTGGCCGGAGTCGTCCCCAGCGAAGTCAAAGCGACGTGCTAGGCGGGCGGACCACAGGACGGGTCCGAGGGGGTCTGCGGGGTCCACGAGGCGCACCTCAAGGTCTCCCTCAATCGCCCGGCGGCCTTCCCACATGCTGTCGTTCCAGTCGTGGACGATGATCTCACAGACCGCGTCCTCGTCCAGGATCCCCGTGCGGTAGGAAGCCTCTACGACCCCGCTATCCACGTATTCGAGGGCCAGGGGCGCGTAGCGCCGGCGGATCAGGGCCTTCACAAAGGCCTGACGCAGGGCCAACTCGGGCACGCTCAGATCCTCTTCGGAAGCCATCTGCAGAGGAGCGACCACGATATCGTTGGGGTTCAACTGCTCGAGGCGCCCCACCTCCATGACGCGCACGTCGCGCCCCTTGGGCTCAGGGAGTTGCTGACAGGCCTGAGTCAGGAATACGAGGGCGAGCAGAGACAGGGAGCGGATCATCAAAAGCGGTCGCATGGGGAACCTCCAGGTGAGTCCGGACGGGAGAGCGTCCGAGTGGGCCATCCTAGAAGTCTTGGGGGCGCGGTTCCAACCCCCTGCCGCTGCTCAGTTGATCGTGACCGAGGTTTCACCCGTAAATGCCATGATTTCGGCCTCCCGACCGATATCCGACCACAGGAATGAGGACGTATTCAGGCTGCTCCAGCTGAAGACTTCCACCCGCGCCGTGGCGGCGCCGACGCTCAGGGAGGTGCCGCCCAGGCTCATGGTGGTGATATCAGGGGCTGTAATGCGCACGGGACCCGCCGCATCGTTGGAATCCACGGTCCACAGGTCCCAGCGTCGTCCGGCGGAGTCCACCACCTGCACGTGCACCAAGCCAGCCGCCATGGCGGCATCGGGGATCACGTCCACGATCCCGATATCAAAGCCAGTCGCGGGAATAGTGGCCATCGCTGCCGGCGCCAAGAGCGTCGGAACCGCCGGAAGCACGAGCGCTCCAGCTGAAACGGAAAGCCGCGGACGAGCCACCAGCACGTTGCCGTTGGTGTCTTCCACCTCAGCACGCAGGAATAGGTCAGCCTCGATCGTGCCGTCGGTCACCAAGCTACCGAGCACATCCCCGCCACCGTCGTCGATCCCGTCGGCCGCACCCGGGATAGCGCCAAGCACCGTCCAGTTGCTGGCGTCCAAGACGAATTCCTCACCACGCCCCACCACCAGGGGATTCGAGAGACCCGGAACCAGGCCCTCGACGGTCACCAGCGGATCCGCGATGAGCGTGCCCAGCCCGGTGGCCAGAGCGCGCGTCAGCACGTGCGCGGTCAGCGCGATGGCCTGTTCCTCTGCGGGCAGGGCCAGTAGCACCTGATCCACTGCGTGAACCAGGTCGATCTCATCCATGCCCGCCTGCGCGGGTAGCAAAATTTCGCTCAAGCTGAAGGCCTGCAGATACTCCGCGGCCGTCCAACCCACAGAGGACAGTCCACCATCCACAGCCATGAAGCTGCGTATGCCGAGCTTGCCCGGCTGAACCGACAGCGGCCCGAAGGGGCAGCGCAGGAGCCCCGCCGCTAGGTCCGGAATACAGATCCCGGTGTTCACCAGGCGACTGTCGAAAATGCCCGCGCGGGAATCCCCCACGGCGCCGTCCAAGCTCACCAAACCGATGGTCGCCGGCAGGGCCGCCAGCACTTCGCCCGCGGTGGTCACCGCGGCCTGATTGCTAGGCCGCATCAGCGTGGTCAGGTAGTCCACGGGTACGCGATCGAAAGTGAACAGGTCGAAGCCCGCCTGCTCGACGGTCACGATCGTGTCGCCGGCCATGGAAGCCGGCATCACCACGCGCCCTTCGGTGCCGGTGAAGCCGACGCCGAGCTCTACAATGGCGCCCATGCCGTCGCGCTCGTGCACCATCACGCGCGCTCCAACCACCGGCGTTAGGTCCACCTCAGAAAGCACGCGAACGGTGATTTGAGTGGCAGGCAGGGCATTTCCCGGTCCCATGGCACCCACCTGGCGGAAGCTGCCGACGATGGCGGTCGTAGCGTTGAGCGCACGGTCATAGATCTGCACGGTGAAGGACAGGTCAGGGTCCGTGGGATCCAGCAAGCCCAGGTTCACGGGCTGTGTAACGAAGGTGCCAGCGGCCGCACCCAGAGCCACGGAGGGGATCTCAGCGCCGCTGAAGTTGTCGCCCATGGCGCTGCTCACGCGCGCCGCGCTGACCATCTCATCCGCGCGACCCACCAGCACCAAGCCGCGCTGATCGGAGACGAAGGGCATGAGGTTGGTGCCGGACAGCCCGAGGCCCAATAGGGTCGGCGGGGTCGTGTCGAGCAGCAGGTCCTGGGCACCGGGCACCGCCGGATCGCCATCGGCCAATCGCACGGAGCTGCCGAGGGTGCCACGCACCATGCGCGCAGCGATGCGCACCGCGCCTTCACCCAAGATGGGGTTGTTGGAAGCGTCGAGCAGACTCAGGTCCGTCGGCAGCACATCCACTAGCTGAGACCCCACGGGCACAGCCACGGAACGAGCGACCGTGCGACGCAATCCCGTATCTCCCGGCTCATCCCCAAAGAGATAGAGTTCGATCGTGTCGCCGGACAGGCCGGGGGTGGAGAGCTCCACCTGCAGCACCGGGATCATGCCGGCTAGGTCCGGTCCCCCGAGCGCGTCGATGGGCTCGAAAGGTTTGGTGATCGCCACCGGCGAATCGAAGGGCGCTAGGTCGAAGCTGATCGAGGTCTCGGGCAGATCCACGCCGGCCATGTCATCCGCGTGCAGCAGTGCACCGGATGGTGAAAGAATCAGGGAGACGGCAGCCCCCGTCGGCAGGGGGACGCGCGGCTGGCCGAGGGCCGCGTTGCTCCAGCTCCAAATGCGGCTGACAGGCGTGTTGGCGGGCGGCGCCAACAGGGGCAAGGGACTCGGGTCCTCGGAGGAGGGAGTACCGTTGACCTTGACCACCCAGGAGGCCGTGTCGAAATCTCCGATCACCATGTCGCGGTCGAAGATGACGGTGATCGAAGCTAGGTCGCTGAGGCCGGTGCTGCCGTCGGCCGGGAATGTGGCCACCACGCTCGGCACGTCGGTCGCTTCCGCCTCCACGGTGAAGGAGGCCACCAGGCTGCCCGGGGCAGCGTTCCAGATCTGTCCCGAGAGATCTGTGAGGGCCCGGTCCTCGGCCACGATCACGTCGAAGGCCTGGCCCGCGGGCAGAGGCCCCAGGGGTAGCAGGATCAGCATGCGCCCGTCCGCCGCCAGGGTCGGCACGGTCGGAACGGCCGCGCCGGAGATGAACTCGACCACCTCGAGGGCACCCACGATGGTGGCGGGGTTCATGCTCTCGTCGAAGATCACGACGATCGGCGAGTTGGATCCAATGCCCTCACCACTGGGGAAGGCATCCATGACCGTCGGCGCGCTCGTTTTGAGCCAACTTCCGTCTGAAGGCGAGCCCACAGAGGCGGATGTCTGGTTTCCACCGCTCCCATCGTCGTTCGCACCCGGCTGGCAATTGCGCGGACCGAATACGCAGGCCGGATTGTCGCACCCCGTGAGGGCGGTCAACAGGACGGGTATCAGGGCCAGGGATGCCCAGGAGCTAGGGGCGAACACGGATTTCATACGTAGTCTAGTGAGGGGCGGCCAGACGGCGGGGCGGAATCGGACGACCCTAGGGGCGCCGTCTTCCCTGCTTAGCGATTATAAGGGTACCCACGTCTACACCCCAGAGTGTGACCCACGGCGCTTCAGCGCATAAACTCCTGCGCCCCCCGTCCTCCCCAATCCGGATCTGGCTCCCCCAGGCCAGGGTCCGCGGACGCGACCTCTCCCCAATCCCGCACATGTCCACGCCTTCCGTCTTGTCCCGCTGGTTTTTGCCCCTTGCCCTGGCCCTTGGAGTCGCCCCCCTCGCGGCTGCGGAGTCCCCTGGCCCCCTGTCCCCGGGCCCCCTGTCCCCGGGCCCCCTGTCCCCGGGCGAGGTCCAGGCCGAAGGCCAGCAGAGTGATGCAGCCCTCAAGCTGGCTGCGATCGAATTCCTGGCCGCCGGCGACTACGCCGCCGCCCAGGCGATCCTCGACCAACTGACGGTGCGCGACACGCTTGTCAAAGCCGCCAAATGGATTGCAGAGGGCCAAGCACGTGAAGCGCTCCAGCCCCTGGACCACGCACTCAAGCTCCAGCCGGGGAACGCCGAGCTCATGGCCATGCGGGGCGAAGCTGCCTATGGCGCTGCAGCAGGCGACAGCCAGCCCGGTTTCTTCTACGAGGAAGCCCAAGGCTTCTTCCGCGACGCGGTCAACGCCGGCGTCAAGGCCAACCGTGCCTTCGGCCCCGAGCAGCTGGCTCTGATTCTGCGCGCCAGCCAAGCTGCGCGCCGTGTGCCGAACCCGAGCGTCGCTCTCGAGTACGCCACCATCGCCGCCGCCCAGTACACGAAGTTGGTTGGAGAGGGCGTCGTCTTCGAGCGCTTCGAAGTCTCCTTGCACCAGATCTGGGCTGAGGCCGCCTTCGACAGCTACCGCGAAGCCAAGGGCAACCAGGACGAAGCCGCTAGCGCGCGCCTCTTCCTCGAGACCGAAGACCAACTGGAGCGCACCCTCGGCGAGCGCCCCAGCGAGACCTGGGCCCTGGAGCAACTCTCCAACCTCTACCTGTGGGAGACCCGTCAGGACGACGCCCGCAGCGCGCTCAAGCGCGCCGTGGAAATCGATCCGGGCAACGCCGCCCTGCAGGAGAAAGCCTTCCGCATGGTCTGGGACCAGCTGGGCGCCGACGAGGCCGTCAACTACGCCACGCGCCTGCGCACGAGCTGGCCCGAGTCCCCCTTCGGTTACTGGTACGGCGGAAGCGCCGAGTTCTACCGCGCCCTGACCGCCTTCCTCGCCGAAGAATCCGTACGCGACGTGGAAGCCTTCCAGCGTGCAGAAGCATTCTTTGCCCGCTGCCGCGAGCTCGAACCGAACTACGCGGGCTCGGCGCTCAACTACGAAGTCACCTGCCGTGCCGCCGTGGGTTGGTGCTATTACAACGAGGACAAGAAGGAAGCGGCGCGCGACGCCTTCCTCTCCACGGGCGAGCTCTTTGAGGGCGGCCTGAGTGTCACCGTCGACAACCGCCTACCCAACGGCCTTGCCGGCCTAACCTTTATCGCCGCCAAGTTCGCCGAGGATCCGCGCAGCGTGGAAGGCCAGGACCAGGCCGCCGAAATTGCCTGGACCGTTTTCCAGACC
>JBLIOL010000253.1:0-8296 GCA_047639615.1 Planctomycetota bacterium
CCAGGCTTGAACCCGAATCCACATCGCAACCATCGGGGAGTCCGTTGCCATTGCAATCGGAGAAGGGGCCGCGCTCGATCCAAACCGCGCCGAGGCCCGTCGGCGGCATGCTGGCCAGAATAGTGAGATCCTGAGTCATGGCGGCCGTGAAGCCCAAGCGATGACCCGCGAGCAGAGCGCCATAGTCGCTGACCGCTTCCTCGACCCACTCGGCGCCATCGAAGTAAAAGCGGTGACCGGCGCCTGAATTGAGGCCCTGGTGATTGGAGTCCACAGCCCCCACCAGGATGCGGTCGTCGTACAAGGCGACGCTGTAGCCGAAGCTGTCCAAGCTCAGTTGCTGCGCCGGCAGCAACTTGGCGACCTGCGTGTACTGACCAGCGTTCAGCTCGAACACATAAGCCGCGCCCGCCAGCGAACCGGCGGCGGTCGTCTTGCCCCAGGCGCCGATCACGGCCCGACCGTTCTGCGCGGCCATACTCCACCCGAAGAAGTCCAGGGAGGCATCGTCGAGGGGTTCGATCTTCTGGGTCTCAACCCAAACGCCATTGTTGTTCTCTTTGAAGGCGTACACGGCGCCGGAACCTGTACCGCCATCGTCCTCGCCGTAGGCGCCCACCAAGACGAACTCACCATCGATGGCCACGGACTCACCGAAGTAGTCGGCCACGCCGCCATCGGAGGCGCTCAGGAACGCAACCTCTTGCCATTGACCAAGAATGCGTTCGAAGACGTAGACCGAGCCGGAAGCCTGACCGAAGGGCGTGTCCTCGCGGGCGCTGATCACAGCCAGATCGCCGCGTACGCAAACGGAGTAG
This sequence comes from Planctomycetota bacterium, assembly GCA_047639615.1. GTDB lineage: Bacteria > Planctomycetota > UBA1135 > UBA1135 > CAYWNK01. The sequence goes on from JBLIOL010000253.1 coordinate 819, forward strand.
CCGAACTGATCACCAGCATCAGCCTGAGATCCCGTCAGCTTGAAGGCCTGCAACCATTGCCCGGCGGCACGCTCAAAAACGTAGACCGCACCCGATTCCGCGCCGGTGTCGTCGTCCAAGTAGGCGCCAACGATCAGGGTGCCGTCGTCCAAACTGACCGAGCGACCAAACTTATCCCCGGCCTCAAGACCGACGGGCACAAGCTTCTGAACTTGCGACCAAACACCTGCGGTCCATTCGAAAGCGTATGCCGCTCCCGACAAGGAACCTGCGTCGTCATCATCGGTCGAACCGACGATCACGAAGTTGTCATCGGCCCCAAGGGAACGGCCGAATTGATCCCCCGGTGCGAGGTCCAATGCTGTTCGACGCACTTCGCACTGGGCGTTGGCATCGGTAAGAAGAGTCGCTACCAGGCTGGTAGCAATGAGAGCTGTTGTGAGTCGCATGGCGTTCGCGGCCACTGGAGCAAGGTGGACACGCTCTCTTTATCCTAGTCACAGCTATTAAATGGGTGTGAGAGTCCGAAACAAACTCCCGTTGTTGGACGACTACGAGCTAGGCTCAAGGTCTCAACCGGAGACACCCCCTATGAACCTACGCCCCCTCGCCTTAGCCCTAGTGACCCTAGGACTGCCCTTCACGTTCCAAGACCCCACGCCCGATACGCCCACGCCGGCGGTTGCGACCTTGGGCAAGACCGCTCCCGGCCTGCGCCTCAACGATCAATCAGGCAAGGCAATCGCCCTCGATTTCGCCGAGCGCTGGACCGTATTAGCCTTCTTCCCGAAGGCGGCAACGCCTGGCTGAACATTGGAAGTCTGCTCGCTGCGGGACGCAGCGACCTACCTCTCTTCTATGGACACCGACGTCTACGGCATCTCCCTAGATGGCGTCGCGGACCTGGCCAAGTTTCACAAGGCCCAAAAACTCACCTACCCGCTGTTAAGCGATCCGGATGGCTCCGTCGCGGGCCGCTTCGATGCGGTCATGAAGGGCCGCCCCTTCGCCAAGCGCATGACCTTCATCATCGATGGCGAAGGCATCCTGCGTCACATCGACGAGGGCGTGAATGTACGCACCCACGGCGAGGATCTCCTCGCGATCGTGGAGCGCCTGCAAAACGAGTAGCGCTCTACGCTTCCGCCGGGCACTGGCGCTATTGGTTCGAGGACCAGTAGCGCCAGTGCCCGATCTCGTTTCCGTCCCTGTAGTCGCACTCGGCCAGTAGCTGACCGGTGTCGCTCCACTGGCGATGCTGTCCCACCGGACGCCCGGTATCGAACGTGCCTTGGCTGTGCTTCTCGCCGCCGGCGTAAAAGGTTGTGTGCACGCCGTTGGGCTCGCCCTGCTCAAACTCTTGTTCCCAGAGCTTGTCGCCGCCCACGTCCCAGCCCACGTGTACGCCTTCCTTCGAGCCGCGCACAAAGAGACCCTGCTCCTTGCGTTGACCGTTGGAGTGAAATAGCACGGTTTCGCCATGGGCCACACCCGCAGCAAAGCTGCCGGTCATGACCAGGTTCGCATCGGAATCCCAACGATTGCGTAGGCCGCTCAAGCCACCCTGCCGGTAGGTACCTTCCTCGCGTAGAACGCCGCGCTCATCCCAGACTTGATGCAAGCCCTGGCGCTGGCCGTTGCGCCAATACCCGCGCGCTTGCTGGCGACCGATCTCGTCCCAAGCTTCGTGCAAGCCCTGACGCTGGCCCGTGAGCCACTCACCATCGGAAGCCCGCGAGCCGTCCGCGTGCCAGGTCTGATGCCGGCCCTGCTCGTGCCCATTGCTGAAAGTGCCGCGCTGCGACTCGCGGCCATTCGCGTGCCACCAACGCCAAGGCCCCTCACGCCGGCCTAGGTGGTAAGTACCTTCCCAGGCCACGCTGCCCGCGCGGTGCCAACCCTTCCAAAGCCCAGCGCGCCCCGCCATGGGGATGCGCGTGCGGTTGGCCTCGAGGTCCTCGTCGTAGGGCACGCCGCCATCGCGATAGCGCCCTTCAGCCTGCTGCTGCCCACCGGGGTACCAGAAGTTCCACAGGCCGATAGCCGTGCGAACGCCGCCCTCCGGTATCTGTACATTGCCGCGGCAGCGCAGGGCCAGGTCATCCCCATAGCGCATGCGAACTTCCTGCACAGGCGGACCGCAGGCGAAGGCCAAGACGGATAGGAGCAAAAGGGACTTTGTGCGATGGGCCATGCCTACTGCTCATCGGCAATCTCAGCCCGAGACCCTGAAGGGCTTCCGGGGAACTCCTCCCCAGACCCCGCTACTCGTCCCGGAAAGGGGTCGGGAATTTGGGAACGAGCACCACCGTCAGCGTCTGGCGCGGTGCCTGTTGCAGCACCTCCATGCTTCCATCCTCCTCAGGTCCGATCTGGTAGAGCGTCGGCTGGCGCACGATGTCGAGGTTGACCCGCGGGTCAGGAAGCAGATAGATGCGTTCCAATTCCTTGGCCAACGCCCCCCGATCCGGAGTCGGCTGGCCGTTTACCCCCACGATCACATCGCCCAGTTGCACCTGATCGCGGAGCGGTATCAGCGGCGCCAAACGCAGCTCCGCGGGGCTACCCACCTCGACCGCTAGGAGCACGACGCCCTGCAGGTTGAGCGCTTCCAGTAGCTGCGCACTGAGGGCGTCAGCCGCCAACTTCAGGCCCAGCTCCCAACGGGATTCGATGCCCCGCTCGATCAAGCGCGGCACGACCTGATTGATCAGCTCGACCGGCAGCGCGAAACCGATTCCACCGCTGGTACGAGTCTGCGCAGGGATCGAGGTATTGAGGCCGATCATGGCACCCGAGGAATCGAGCAAGGGGCCGCCCGAGTTGCCCGGGTTGATGGCCGCATCGGTCTGAATAACGCCGCGCAAGGTGGCTCCCTCGGGCGTGGTCGTCTCGCGACCGAGGCCACTGACCACGCCCGTGGTCAGTGATAGATCGAGCCCGAATGGGTTGCCGAGGGCGTAGACCGACTGCCCCACCAGCAACTGCGTGGCGTTGCCCAAGCGAACGGGTACCAGGCTCTCAGCAGGCGCGCCGATGCAGATCACTGCCAGGTCCGTGGCCAGGCTGACCCCCACATAGTCAGCCTTCCAGCGACTGCCGTCCGCAAGCTGCACGGTCACGTCGGTTTGCCCGTCCACCAGGTGCGCGTTCGTGACGATGTAACCGCGCTTGTTCCAGATCACCCCCGAGCCCGTCCCGGCAGGCACCAGGCTAGGATCCATGCCCTCGTAGCGCAGCTGATTACGCATGGCGGCCTCGTCCTGGCGCGCCTGGATGTGCACCACGGAGCGCGCGGCATCGCGCACCACCGAGACCCGGCGACGTTCGGTGGTATTGAGCGCCGCCGGCGGGCTCGTGGGCCGCGAACGATGCGAAGCCAAAGCGTCCTGCGCCTCTGCCGGCATGGGCGCCGAGCCTGCCTGGGCCGAGTTGTCCCAGAGCCGCAGGGCCCCGGCAGTCAGCACGCAGGTCACCAGGAATACTGCGCCGCCGAACATCAACGGGTGAGCGAGGGGGCGCCGGGAAGACGCGGGGCTTAGGCGTTGGGTGCTGCTCATGAGGTCCCCGGGAGGGGGCAATGAATGTACGCCTGGTAAATCACGGATGTTGGATCCAATCGGAGAGAGCATCCGGGCAGGTTCATGTTTACCGTGCCCGACATGAGCGCCGCGAGGACAGAGCTCCGGGCTCTGCTGCGCCTGGCGATACCCATCATCCTGACCAATCTCGGGTCTCAGCTGATGAACACGGTGGATACCGTGATGCTGGGCCACTTCTCGAAAGAGGCCCTCGCCGCTGCCGGGGTAGGTGGTGTTTGGGTCATGGGTACGAGCATGTTCGCCATGGGCCTGCTGCATGGCATGGACCCGATTGTGACCCAGTCCCACGGTGCTCGGGACGGCGCGCGGGCCGGGCTGGCCCTGCAGCGTGGGCTGGTGCTAGCGCTGCTGGTGAGCCTGCCACTGGCTCTGGCTTGGACGATGACCGGGAACATGCTGCTGCTCGGAGGCCAGTCCGCGCAACTGGCAGCCGACGCCCACAGCTACCTGCAAGTACAGATCCCATCGATCCCCTTCTTCCTGGCCTTCATCGCCCTGCGCCAGTACCTGCAAGGCCGCGACATCGTGCGGCCGGTGTTGATGGTCACGCTGCTCGCCAACGTGCTCAACGTAATCTTCAATTGGGTGCTGATCTATGGCGTCGGAGACCTACCCGGCATGGGCCTCGTCGGCGCGGGCATCGCCACCTGTATCACGCGCAGCTTCCTGTTCTTCGGCCTGATCTGGGCCATTGCGCGCGGGCGCTTGCACGAGGGCGCTTGGGCGCCGTGGACCAAGGCCGCTTGGTCGCGTCGCGGCTTGGGCGAGATCCTGCGCTTCGGCATCCCCACCAGCCTGCAAATGGGGCTCGAGATCTGGGCCTTCGGCGCCTGCACGCTCATGGCCGGTGCCCTCGGCACGGTTGCCACCGGAGCGCACATCATCGTGCTCAACCTCTCGAGCAATTCCTTCATGGTGCCCTTGGGTGTAGCTCTCGCCGCGTGCACCCGAGTGGGCAATTTGATCGGTGCCGGCGAGCCCGAACGAGCACGCCTCGCGGGTCGCATCGCCGTGCGCACGGGCGCCGGCATCATGCTTGTAGCAGCCGTTATTTTCCTAGCCCTACGCTTCCAACTCCCGCGCCTCTACGTGGGTAGCGACGAGCTGGACGTACTAGCTCTAGCAGCCGCCATTCTGCCCGTAGCGGCCGCTTTCCAGGTCTTTGACGGCTTCCAGGTGGTCGGCGCCGGCATCCTGCGCGGACGCGGCGACACCAAGCCCGCGGCCTGGTTCAACCTAGTTGGCTATTGGGTACTCGCCCTGCCCATGGGCTACTACTTGGCCTTCCACACCTCGCTCGGACTGGCCGGCGTTTGGTGGGGCCTGGCCCTTGGCCTAGCCATCGTGGCCGTATGCCTCTCCTACTACCTGCGACGCTGCTACGGACGCGATGCCGAAGCGGAGCGCAGAGCGCTGCTGCCGTCCGCTCCGAACAGTGCCGCCATGCCCGCTTCCAATGCGGGCCAAGCTTCTTCCGCCGACTGAGTGCGGCCGAACTCCACGGTCAAGACCGGTAGAGCATCGTCGACGCCCAGCAGAGAACCTAGTGACCCGGGAGTCTCGTAGCCCATCTCCGACTTCACGTGCCAGCGCGAGTCGACTTCACTCGCGGCCCCCGCAAAGGTGCTCGCCAAACTTTCGCAGGGTCCGTCGTAGTTCACGAATGGCCCGCGCCGGGCCGCGTGAAAGACGATCACAAAGTGCGGATCGAAGCAGTGTAGATCCTCGAGCATGGACGCGCTCTCGGACTCCGAAAGCGGGCCCGCGCCGTAGCCCCGACCCGAACGAAAGTTGGAGGCCGGAAAGTTGCGGTTGAGGTCCACGCCGCGTGCGTTGAAGCGGCTGGAGGAGTGCGTCCCGTCCGGATTCATATCCTCGAGCACGCGCAGGGTTGTTTCGCCTAGGAAGCCCGCGTCCCGTAGTCGTTCGCGCAGGCGCGGCAGGCTCTCGCCGCCGGCGCGCTCATCCCCATGGATGCCGCCCAACAGGTAGACGCGCAATGGCCCAGTTCCGAAGGTCGCCGCGCGTAGGGGACGACCTTCAAAGGAGCTGCCGACCTGATGCCATTGGGTCGACAAGGGCTCCGGAGCGGTCACACCTAGAGCTTCCAAACCGGCATAGTCGGCCTGCCTCGGAGCGGCACAGGCCGCCATGAGAAGCAGGAAGACGCAGTTGAGGGAGCGCAGCATGGGTCTGGAAGGGTACCAACCTAGGATCGGCCTTTTTCGCCCGCTGCTTGAATGCCCTGCCTTCAGCTGACGCAGGAGCGGGGCCCGAGGCCTACTCGGCCAAGGTCTCAGCGATCCACTTGGCGAAGCTCGGCACGTGGGTCATGCCGAAGGACTCCCCATATTCGCCAATGATCCCGTTCTCGTCCTCGTCGTTGCTGAGCGCGATCACGCCCGCGACCAGCCAGCTGGCGGGCGCGGATTCCGTGGCCTCCACGCGCACCAAGGCCGGGCCGCCGCTGTCCCCCACACAAGGCGCAGCTTCCAGCTCGAGAGCCGTGTCCGGATCGTTGAGCCGGGCGAAGAGCAGGCTCTGTTTCTCGTCGTAGCGCTCGAAGGTATTCCAGCCCGCGCGCAGCTTGCGAGTGGGCGATTGCATAAGAGCCGGCGTCACGCGCACGCCCTTGTCGCCGATGGCCAAGACGCCGTAGCCCGCCAGCACGAACTCGGTTTCGAGCTTCACCGCCCCGGCATAAATCGCCAGGGGAGCGATGCTCTCCCCCACGGGCTTCGACAGGTGCAGGAGTGCGATATCGAGCACCTCCCCCATGGGCTTGCGGTCTTTGGGATAGGCCACGCGATCCACCTCGTACTCCTTCCCAGCGAGCACCACCGTCAGAGCCTTGCCACGCAACATGCGTTCGAGCATCTCCGGCGCGTGGGCGGCGGTCAACACCCACTGGGGCGCCACTAGGGTGCCGGAGGCCATGCCACCCACGTGGGCCACGGCGGGGAACTGCTCGCCGAATTCGATGTACTCGGCCTCCTCCACGTCATGGCGCAGGGTCATGGGCGCCACTAGGGCGCTAGCAAAGCCGCTCACGAGGGTGCAGGAGAGCAGCAGGATCGGAAGTTTGGACATGTCAGGGGGCTCGAAGTCGGGTCAGACGGCGGGAGGTTAGCTGGGGGTTTGGACCGTGCGCAGTCCACAGGGCTCTATTTGGTGCTGACTGGGTTGCCTGTAATCCGGAGTCCCATGATCCCGATCGAGCCAGGGCTCCATGGCACTCGCGCCCTCCGCTGGTCAGAATGCGGGCCTCGATTCCCCGGCGGTGCCCCCCCACCCCAACCCGGCCTACTCCGTAGGCAAGCTTCATGACCCGACCCTCGCGCGCACGCCGCGGCCACTGGCTCGGCCGATTTTCGGCAGCTTTGGCTCTACCCGCTGCCCTATTGGGCCTGTGGGGCTGCGGCGAGGGAGGCAGCGCGCAGGCCGACCGGCCGCACCTGCTGATCATCGGCTGGGACGGCGCGACCTTCGACATGCTCTCGCCCATGGTGGCAGCAGGGCGCCTGCCCAATGTGGCGGGGCTGCTGGAGCGCGGACGCAGCGCCCAGCTCGAGTCCACGGCCATTCCTATCTCATCGGCGGCCTGGGTGGCCGGCATGACCGGCGTCGGTCCCGGAGAGAACGGCGTCTACGGATTCTTCGAGCCCGTACCCGATAGCTACGAGGTGCGCCTGGTGGATGCGCGCTGCAACGAGGCACCGCCCCTGTGGCGCGTGCTCGACGCGCGTGACAAGACCGTGCATGTCTTCGGCGTGCCGCTCACCTGGCCGCCGGAGCCACTCAATGGAGTCATGGTCTCGGGCATGCTCAGTCCGCCCGACGCCGAGTACACCTGGCCACCGAGCTTGGCTGGCCAAC
>JBLIOL010000254.1:0-8269 GCA_047639615.1 Planctomycetota bacterium
ACGGGCCTGCCCTATGGGGCAGCCCCGACCCATTTCTTAGGCATACCTTCGGGTCGTGTGTATCCTTGGCCCTTGATCCATGGAACGCTTCCCCCTCGACCGACTCGGCCGCCCACTGCGCAATTTGCGGGTCTCGGTTACCGATCGCTGCAACCTCCGCTGCGGCTACTGCATGCCGGAGGAGGAATACACCTGGCTCCCGCGCCAGGACCTGCTGCGCTTCGAGGAGATCGAAACCTTGCTGCGCGGCTTGGTCCCCATGGGCATATCCAAGCTGCGCCTGACCGGGGGCGAGCCCTTGCTTCGTCGCGACCTGGCGGGCCTGGTGGAGCGCCTGGCGCGTATCGATGGCCTCGATGACCTGGCCATGACCACCAACGGCTTGCTGCTCAAGGATCAAGCCGCCGATCTGCGCCAAGCCGGCCTCGGACGCCTGACGGTCAGCCTCGACTCCCTCGACCCGCAGCTCTACGCCAAGCTCACCCGCCGCGACAGCCTCGACCAAGCCCTGGCCGGCCTCGAGGCCGCCACCAGCGCCGGCTTCACGAAGATCAAGATCAACACGGTCATGCTCGCCGGTGGAAACGACCAGGAGCTCGAATCCCTGCTCGAGTTCGCCCGCCAGGCCGGCCACGAGCTGCGTTTCATCGAATACATGGACGTGGGCGGTGCCACCCAGTGGAGCTCCGAGCAGGTGCTGGGCAAGACCGAGATCCTAGCCCGCATCGAAGCCCATTTCGGACCGCTGACCCCGGCCAGCAAGGACCAGAGCGCGCCGGCTGACCGCTTCCGCTTAGCCGACGGCACGACCATCGGGGTGATCGCCTCCACCACCCAACCCTTCTGCTCCAGCTGCGACCGCGCGCGCCTGACCGCCGACGGAAAGCTGTTCGCCTGCCTCTATGCTGCCCATGGCCTCGACCTGCGCACGCCCCTGCGTGCGGGCCTGGATGCGGTAGCCATGGGCCAATTGGTCAGCGCCAATTGGGCCGAGCGCCAGGACCGTGGCGCTGAGCAGCGCCTTGCCGAGGGCGTACGAAAGCCCCTAGCTGGGCCCGCCGAGCTGCAGGCCAACCCGCATCTCGAGATGCACACCAAGGGCGGCTGAGCCGGCCTCATTCGGGCTCCAATCCGGGCTAGGGCGATCCACCCAGAGCCCCCTCGCTCGTCGCCTCCCCAGCCGCGTGGAGTTCCCGCAGCTCTTCCTCGGCGAAGCCGTAGGCCAGCAGGGCGAGCACTAGAGCCAGGCTCAGGCACAGGGGCAGCCCAGCGAGCTCGGCTCGCTGATCGGCGTCCAAGGCGGCGGGGCCTAGTTGTCCCATGCCCTACTGGGATCCCGCGCTCGCCCAAACGGCCTCCACAGATCCACGAATCCCGTGCAGATTCATGGCCTCGCTCCAGGCACAAAGAAAGGCGGCGCCGCCCCCGCGAGGGGGGCGACGCCGCCTGTGATATCAAACGACTAACCTAGAAGGCGTTGGAAACGCCGTTGGAGAAGTTGTATTCCCCAAGTGCGGGGTTGTCGCGGTACCAGAGCTGGAAGTGCCAGGTTGCGCCCGAGATGGTGCCACCGTAGGGGGCGGGCATGGTGCTCGGGATGCGGAAGCCGAGACCGTTGGCGTCACCGTTGCCGCCGAGGGCCGAGAAATCACCAGCCGCGTCGAAGACACCGATGGACTGTGAATCCATGCCGGAGAAGCCGTTGTAGCGGCCGAAGCCCTGCAAGCAGAGAGTACCGTTGCTGATTGCAGCGTTGCCTTGGTTCGCATCGCTGACGATGACGATGCCAGCCTGACCAACGGTACCACCGCTGCAGTTCAAGGTCATACCCGAGCCAGCGGCGCCGTCGGCGACGATGGAAAGGGCTGCCATGTTGCCGTCAGCGTTGACGCCAGCGGGATCGCAGAAGGAGCCGCCCGTGTCAACGCACTCGCCGGTGTCGGCGAAGAGGACCTGGTGGAAAGAACCCAGGGGGGTGTTAGACGCAAGGCCACAACCGTTGGTGTTCTTGTAGCCACCGAAGAAGTAGCAGCCTTGGCCGAGAGGAGTGACGCTGCCGTCGACAGCGAAGAAATCTTCGGTGTCAAGACCAGTAGCGGTGCCACATGCGTCGAAGCCTGCGGAGTAGTACGTACCGCCGCCGCCGACGCCAGTGATGGAACCGATTGCAACGGGAGACCAGGTGGGGTCGCCAGCAAGGATGGGACCAGTGGAGGTACCAAAAGCACCGTTGAAGGTCCACTCAAGACCGAAGGAGTCGGTCGTGGTGTCGAGGTCTTCGCCGGGGTTGTCAGCACCACCGTCGCCTTCGAGGCAGAACTCACCGCCACCGGAGAAATCAATGGTCGCGATCCAGCAAGCAGCGCCAGAAGCGGTGCCGCCCGGAAGACCGGTAGCGGAAACGCTGCCAGCCAGGGTGAAGGGAGCCGCGGGAGCACTCAGGATCAGGTCGCAGGGAGAGTAGCTCTCGTATGCGTTGAAGGTGATGGCGACGTTCGGGCCGACCACGCCGGAGCAGTAAGCTAACTCGATGCAGTTCACGGTGTACTTAATGCGGTCAGTACCGGGAACGGTACCGGCGGAGGTCGGGATGCGACCAGCGTCGATGACGGAATAATCCTCCGTTGCAACGGCCATGTTCAGCGTGGTGAAGTAGCCAGAGTTTGCATCGTTGCGATAGATGGTGTCCGGACCGAGATTGGCGGTCGCGGAGCTGTTACGGGTCCACGTGCCGGTGGCGACGTGGTAGATGCCGGCGTCTTTGACGGCGGTGGGAAGAGGCTGCACGGTGGCGCCCTGCTGAGCAGAAGCGGAAGCGCAGAGAATTACGGACGAAGCCGCGATGAGAGATGAACGAAGCATTAACCAGTCTCCGGAAGGATTTGGGGTGGCTAGGAGAGAACCGTACCTAGGTACAAACCCCCCGTTTTGGAGCTCAGGAGGGTTCGCCTAGTGGCTTGCCTCACCTGTGGCCCCGCTGCGGGGGAGTAACGACCTCTAAAGACGCAGCGGCTTGCACCAGTGTTCCCTCGAGGACAAAAGAAGATTACCCGCCACCTGAGATCCGGGGCCAGATTTCCGCACTTCTGCACTAACGTGAAAAATAGGGCCCCCAGGGGGCTCCAAAGGGGGTTTCCGGTCAACCTAAAGCGTCTCGGAACGAGCCAGTCCCGTATCGGGCGCGTATCGGAGCCGTAGCAGCCCTGCATTTGCAGCTTTCTGACGAACCCAAAGCAGTGGGACTTAGGCCAGGAATCTGAGAGTCAGCGGGTAGCGGTAGCGCCGACCCTTGCTGGCCTCGATGCCAGCCATGATCGCGAAGACGATTCCGCCGGCCCAGACGCAGAAGAGCACCACGGCCGCCACGGGGATCAGGATCAGGGTGATCATGGAGACCCAGGCGGCGATCGAGACCACCGTCAGGGTGATGTGGAAGTTCAGGGACTCCTTGGCCTGGTCTCCCACAAAGGGGCTCTCCTCGCGCTTCATGAGCCAGATCACCAGGGGCACCAACCAACCGCCGCCGCCAGCGGTGAAGAGCGCGACCAGCAGAGGTCCCACGTGGCACAACATGGCCAGGTTGCGATCATCGGCGGTCGTACTATCGGGGTAGGTGGGGTCGCTCATGGCTCTGGGGTCCTTGGCAGGGAGTCGGGGGGCGCGGAAGGTACGCGCGAGGTGCCCGGACCTTCAGGATTCCGTCTTGAAACTGGACTGAAGGGCCTCAAAAACCGCCCTGGGGGCCCCGATGGGCAGGATTTCGATGGCACCGGTCCAAGCCTCACTCCCGGGCTGGTCGAAAGCCCGCTTGCGGGCGGCGAAGGAGAGCGTGTGATCCGCGGCCACGCAGCCCTCGGCAGCCTGCCCTGTATCGCAGTCCAAGCCGGAGGGCAGGTCCAGGGCCACCACGGGGCAGGGCTCCTTCTCCTTATATGTAGTGAGCGCACGGAGCAGTTCGCGCAGCGGCTCACGCAGCTGTCCACGGAAGCCGGTTCCGAGCAGGGCGTCCACCAGGAGCGAGCAACCCTGCCAGTCGCGCCAAGCCTGCAGACGCTCTTCCGAGCTGTCCAGTTCGAGCACAGCCTGGCCCGCAAGCCCGAGAATACTGCGCTGCACCCGGGCGTCCGGGCTGCAGTCCCCCATGGCGCCCAAGGCCAACACCTGCACCGGCACACCGCGCAAGGCCAACTGGCGCGCCACCACATAGCCGTCTCCACCGTTGTTGCCGCTGCCACACAGGATCACCACGGGCCCGCTGCCCTGGCGCAGCTCCAAGCAGCGCAAGGCCGCTAACAGTCCGGCATTCTCCATGAGCACCAGACCGCTGAGTCCGAACTGCTCCAGCGCGAGGCGGTCCACCTCGCGCGACTGCAGCCGGGTCAGCCCCGGGCCACCGGCATCACTGGAAGGCGAGTCCATGACGCTTGAAGAGCAACAGATCCTGGGGCGCCCGCAGGGGCAGGTGGCGCAGATCGGGATTGCGATCCTCGTGGCCACTGCTACTGAAACGGCGCACGGGGTAGTAAGCACGCGCGAGTTGTTCTTTGCCATAGACCCAGCCGATGCCGTCGCGCGCGACCTCGAGCAGCAGATAGTCAGGCTGCGTCTCCCGCAGCCAAGCCTCACGCACCGCATGGTCCTGGTACAGGGGCCAGGCTCCACCCTGGGCAGCGATCACGCGGCCATCACTGAGGTAGGCCAGAGCCGCCCCATCCAGGGTGAAGAGACTGTGCTCGTGCAGGCCCACCTCAGCGGCCCATGCCAAGAGGTCGGCCTGCTTGGGCAGGCTCGGTTCCAACTTGGGACCACCCACGGCTAACACCACCGCCACGGCCAGCACACCCGTGGCCAGGCCCAAGCGCACGCGCTCGAGCCGGCGCTCACGCAGGGTGCCCTCGATTCCAATGCCCGCCAACAGGAGCCAACACAGTCGCAGCACATGCAGGCCACCGTCCGTGGCAGGCAGCGCGGTCAGAGTGCCCACGCTCACGAAGCTGATGCAGAACAGCACCAAGCTGAGACACATGCGCTCGCCGATCTGCAGGCAACGGTACAAGCCATAGAGGGCAAGGGGCGCCAAGAGTAAGCCCGGCAAACCACCCATGGCGGCCCGCGCCAAACTACTCCAGTGTTCAATCAAGCCCGCGTCGGAGAGCTGCATACGTGCGGTCGGCGCACTCCAGCTGCCGCCGCCGAAGAGCCAACTCTGGCCGAAGAAGAACAGAGCCAGGGCGGTCGCGCTCGGAACCAGCAGCAGCAACGCTGAGCGCAGGCCGCGCGAGCTCATGACCGCGAGACACGGGGCCAAGAGAGCGAGCTCGGGACGCAGCAGGGTCGCAACGGCGGCCAAGCCACCAGCCAGTGCCATGCTTCCTGCCCCATGCGAAACCAAAGCCGCCAGAACGAGACTCAATGAGAGCGGCCCAGAGTTACCCGCAGCCGGCGCGCCCATGCAGAGCGGCAGGAGCGCAAAGAACATCAGGCCCGCCCGAGCGGCCCAGGGCCGGTGAGCCAGAAGTCCCGCGATGAGTAAGGCCGACACGCCGTCCGCCAACACACCCAGACTGCGCGCTGCCTCGAGGCAGCCACCGAACCAAATGGCGACCCAACCGAGCAGCCCCACAAAGCCAGGCGCGGTGGCTCCCCCACTGGGCTCCCACATGGCCCCCGGCGTGAACACGAATCCGCGCCCCGCGGCAAGATTCTGGGCATAGCGCAGGTCCACCCAATCCAGAGCGCCCGGCTGTCCACTGCCCAGGGCGAGATAACGCCCGAGCACCACCGCCAGAACGAACGCACCCACCTCCCAAGTACGCAGGGACTGATCGAGGCGGAAGCGCCGCGCCTGGGTTCCGGAGGCCATTCTTAAAAGCGCGAGGCAGAAGCCCGGTGCCAGGAGATCTCGTAGGCCTCGGGCACGGGCTCGGAGATGAGCGAACCGCGCTCGATAAAGGGATACAGATCGAAGTAGCTCGCGGAGTGGCTCTCATCAACCCGGCGCTGGATGTGGCGCGGCGTGACCTCGGTGGGATCCTTGAGCCCGGCGGCGCCCAAGAGTTCCATCAGGCTCTCCACGGTCTCATGTTGATAGTTATTGGCGCGCTCCGCCTTGTCCTCCACGTCGAGCCCTTGCATCAGCGCGGCATTCTGTGTGGCCACGCCCACCGGGCAATCGTTGGCATGGCAGCGTCGAGCCTGGATGCATCCGATGCTCATCATCATGGCGCGCGCTGAGTAGCACGCGTCCGCGCCGAGGGCCAACATGCGCAGCATGTCGAAGCCCGAGGTGATCTTGCCGGAGGCAATCACCCTCACACGCTGGCGCAGGTCGAAACCCACCAGGCAGTTCTGCACGAAGGCCAAACCCTCGTTGAGCGGCATACCCACCGAGTTGGCGAACTCCAGGGGTGCCGCACCGGTTCCACCTTCGCCGCCGTCTACGACGATGTAGTCGGGATACTTACGGCCCGACCGCATGGCCTTGCAGAGGGCCATGAACTCTGAGCGCAGGCCCACGCAGAGCTTGATCCCAATGGGCTTACCGCCCGAGAGCTGACGCAACTGAGTGATCCAATCGAGCAAGCCATGGGGCGTGTCGAAGGTGCTGTGCGAGGGCGGTGAGAGCACGTCTTGTCCGAGCTTCACCCCCCGAATCTCAGCGATCTCAGCCGTCACCTTACGCGCCGGCAGGATGCCCCCGTGACCAGGCTTGGCACCTTGGGAGAGCTTGATCTCGATCATCTTGATCGCCGGATTCGCGGCGGTCTTAGCGAAGCAGTCAGGATCAAACTTGCCCTCGTCGTCGCGGCAAGCGAAGTAACCCGTACCCACCTGCCAGATCAAGTCGCCCCCGTGCTTCAAGTGATAGGGCGACACGCCCCCCTCGCCCGTGTTGTGCGCAAAGCCGCCAGCGGCCGCGCCCTTGTTCAGAGCTTCCACAGCACGCGAGGAGAGTGAGCCGAAGCTCATAGCCGAGATATTGAGCAGGGAAGCAGCATAGGGTTGCGAACAAGCACCCTCTCCGATCAGAACCCGCGGAAACTCTCCGGGCTCAGGCTTGCAGGCCATGAATGAGTGCGCGATCCACTCATAGCCCGGCGCGTAGACGTCCGATTGCGTACCGAAAGGCGTGGTATCCAACTGCTTCTTGGCTCGTTGGTAGATAACTGAGCGCTGCTCGCGATTGAAAGGTGTGCCGTCGGTGTTGGACTCGATGAAGTACTGGTTGATTTCAGGCCGGATCAACTCCAGTAAGTAGCGGCCGTGCCCGAGCACCGGGAAGTTGCGCAGGATAGTCCGGCGGGTCTGCGTCAGATCGTGAATGCCCAGGAGGACCAAGCCGCCGAAGGCTACAGCCACCCAGTAGAAGGGCGCCCAGATCAGACCCAGCAAGAGTGCTACCCCAAGGCCTGCGAAGAGTACCGAGAAGATTTCTTTGCGCATGGGATGGCCTAAGCCAGTACGAACAGAACCTGCAAGCGAATGAAGTCAACGTCCTTGAGCAGGACGGTGATCGGGTAGCCCTCTGTGAAGGAGAGCACGCGCTTGCCCGCGCGTAGGGTGAGCGTCGAGCCTTGGACCTTGGGTCGTTCGCCCATGGAGCGCACCGGCAAGAAACCGGTCACGTTGAAGTCGTCCAAGCGCACTTCGAGGCCGCCACGGGAGACGCGTACCACGCGCGCCTCGAGTTTCTTATCGATCTGCGGCTCCATGTACTGACACACCTTCAGGTCGCCGATGGCGGTCTCCGCCATCTTGGCCACCTCGGCCTGTAGCGAGGCGTGGGCGGCGACCTCATTGAGCTCGTCAACGATGTTCGCGCCACGCAGTTCCGCCTCCGCTTCCTCCGTGCGTGAGATCAGCGCCCACAGCCAGCGGTGCACCATCAGATCCGGGTAGCGCCGGATCGGTGAGGTGAAGTGTAGATAAGCCTCGCGTGCCAGGCCAAAGTGCTTGGCCACGTCCTCGTGGTCCTTAACTTCGTACACGGCGCGCTCCACCAGGCCCATGATGCGCCCGATGAGCGCCTCCGCGTTGGGGCGTCGGCGTGCCGCGCGAATCAAACGCCCCACGTCACGCCCGGTCAGGCGTTCCTTGTCGGGCACTCGAATGCCGTGCTCTTCGAGCATCTTGGCCACGCGTTCGATCTCCTCCCAGTCCTTCTCCGGGTGCACTCGGTAGATGGTCGGTAGACCGCGCTCGCGGAAGTAATCCCCCACGGCCTGGTTGGCGGCCAGGGCGGTCTCCTCGATCAGGGTCTGCGAAAAAT
>JBLIOL010000255.1:0-8257 GCA_047639615.1 Planctomycetota bacterium
TCGCTCACGCAGCAAGCCCAGGATGCGCTCCGCCAGCAAGCGGCAACCCGGATCGAGCAGGTGCACAGAGTCGTTGAAGTTCTGCTCCGTGCCGGGCACGGCATCGGCGCACTCCAAGAGCTGAGCTCCCGTGCGCTCGGCGGCGTCACGAAGCGCTTGGTTGTAGGCTTCGATGCCGGCCAGAACGCCCTCGGGCCGCAGGTATGGCATGTAGCGCAGAGCGCTGACCGCGGCATCGGCCTGCTGCGCCTCCTCGAGCTGCGCATTACCGCGGTAGGCGAAGGTAAGTAGTACCGCTTCCGCGCCGCTCGCTTGCACCGCGCGCACCAAGGCCTCCGTACGCTGGCCGAAGGCCTCGGCCAAGACGCTAAAGTCACACTCGAGGGCGGCGGCGGCCTGCACCTGCTGCACACGCAGACGAACAAAGACGTTCTGGCGCAACAGGTGCCAGAGCAAAGAGCGCTCCCCGAGCCAATCCACGGCCGGCTCGGGCTTGGCGAAGCCCTCCGCCTCAGCCAGGTCGCGCGTATCGCAGACCAGATCATTGTAGGCGTGGTAGATCAGCACCAGATCGGGAGCGTTAGGCACAACGCGACTCTCGAAGCTGCGTTGACTGCTCTCGACCGTGTAGCCCGGCACGCCCACATTCAGGTAGTCGTAACGGCCGGGATCCTGGGCGTCCAAGCCCGCGAAGACCTGGCCCGGCCAACTAGCGGCGCCGGATGTGGCCTCGGCGCAGAAGGTGGTCGAGCCACCCAGAAAGGCGATGCGTTGGCGGCCAGCTGGCTTGGGCAGCTCCAATTCAGGGCTACGGAAGCCCTGACTATCGATGCTGATGCGCGCGGTCTGCTTGTGCGGGATCGGAATGCGCAGGCCGGTCTGCTCGTGGGTCGCGAGGGCGTGCACGCTGCCGACTGTTCCATAGCGCATGTACTGCCGCCCGCGCAACGCACCTTCGGCGACGAGCAGGAACAGAATGGAGAACGCCGGGATGGCCCAGCGGAGGCGACGAATACGGGCAGGCATGGAGAGAGTGGCAGGGTAGCGGAGTTGCGTAGGACCTGCTAGACGGGCGCCCCAAGCTGATGCACGTACCCCTCGAAAATCACCTGGGACTGCTCAGGGAGTACGCGTTGCGCGCCTCGTCGAACTCGGCCGTGGCAACGGTCTGGACTCGATCCAAGACACCCGGATCCTCGGCATCGCAGAGCACGTAGAACTTCCAGAGGTTGCGGTAGGAGCTTTCCAGATCGCCAAGACGCGGTACGCGCTCACGGAATTCGGAGAGCGGGCGCACGCCATCGGTCCCGGGCCAGCGTACGTGAATGCGGGCCTCCTTAAGCTGCATGCGCTTGGCCGGGCAGTACACGATCACGCTGACTTCACGGCCGGTGGCCAGGCGCACCATGTCTTGGATGCGACCCTCCACGCGCTCGCGCTCCTTGGCCCCACCCGCGGCAAAGAAGCGCTGGACCAGCTGCTCCTGGATCTCCTCGTTCTCGTAGCGCGGGAAGACGCACACGCGCTTGTACAAGCGGCGCAGCCGCAGGCGCTCCACCAGGTCGCGTACCACAGGAGCCGTAGCACCCCCGGCACGCGCGCCAGCGGCGATCAGGATGCCACGTACGGAATCATCCGTGCAGTCGTACAGGTCCTCTTCTTCCAGGGTGCCAGCGCGCACGCACAGGTCCACGGCACGCGCCACCAGCGCGCCAGCCGAGACCTTGGCGTGGTGGTAGTAGACACGCTCCGAGAAGTAGTAGCGCGCCTCCAGCATGCGCACGATCTCGGACAGAATGTCCTCGCGCAGCAGCTCGTGCTTGGCCAAGTCGATGTAGAGATTGCCCGAGGAGCGATCGATTTTGAAGTAGCTCGTGACACGCTCATCCACCTGCAGACGTAGGCCAGTGAAATAGGCGTCCCGGGCTAGGTAGTCGAGAATGTCGGCGGCGATGGTGCCGGAGATGATCTGGTGCCAATAGGCCGGCACGTCCTTGCGGCCGGACGTGCCAGGCTTGGTGAGGATGCTGAACACATCCTCCCACACACCGAGCTCTTCCAAGACACGACCCAGGGGCCGGGCCTTGTCGAACATGCGCTGGTAGCGGTAGGCCGAATCGTGGCGCTCGAAGAGCCCGTCCTGGTCCTCGATATTGTGGCCGAAGGGGATGTGGGTCACATCGTGCAGCAGGGCCGCGATGCGGATCACGCGCGCCTCCTCTTCGCTGATCGCTAGGGAGCTGGCCGGATCCACTTGGAAGGAGAGATTGATCGAGCTGATCAAGCGCTGGGTCAGGTGCGTGGTTCCGATCGAATGATCGAAGCGCGTGTGCAGTGCGCCTGGGTAAACCAGATAGGCGGTGCCGAGCTGCTTGATGCCGCGCAAGCGCTGCATTTCGGGCGTATCGAGGATCCGAATTTCCTCGTGAGTCAGATACACATCCCCGTGTACGGGATCGCGCATCACGCTGTATTTTTTGCGTCCAGCCATGGTGGTCCCGCGGGCATGGAGGGGCCCATGGGGACGCGGGATTGTAGCCTGCCCGGCGGCCCTTGGCCCGCCTCGGAGTGCCCTACCTGCACAGCTCGAGGCTCAACCTGAAACGCATCTGCAGGCCGTAGGCTGAGGCCGGAGTGAATGAGGCCTTCTATTAGAGGAATCGTGCTAGCTTGAGGAACCTGAATGGCCCCCTCGTGGTCCAACAGGAATAGCCCTCCTCCCAGCTCGTCTGCCTCTGGCCTCGCCCGCCCGCAGCTGCCTCATCCTGCTCTCCCCCGGATGCGGCCCTGCATGCGCCAGAATCCCATGTCCCTCTCCAAAATCCTGCCGTTCTTCGGACTGTTAATAGCTGTCCTCGTGAATTCCAGCAGCGCCGATGTGCCTGTGGATTTCACCAATGAAGTCGTGCTCGATGGCTTCGATTCGCCGTCGGCCTTGGCCTTTATCAGCCCCACTGAAATGCTGGTGCTCGAGAAGGCCGGCAGGATCATGCTGGTCGATCTGGGTGCCCCAGTGCCCGTGAGCCAGACCTTCATGGTGCTGCCCGACGTGGAGAGCGAGTTTGAGCGCGGCTTGCTGAATATCGTGCTCGACCCGGACTTCGCGAACAACGGCTGGTTCTACCTCTACTATCACCACTCCACGAGCTTCCGCTTCCGGGTCTCGCGCTTCACGCGCCAGTTGGATATCGCTGACCCGAGTAGCGAGGTCGTGCTCTGGCAGGACAATTCCTACAGCTCCTCCTGCTGTCACTTCGGTGGCGGCTTGGACATCGGCCCTGATGGCTACCTTTACCTGACCACCGGTGAGGAATTCGACGGCAACCAGGCCGCGGATTTGACCGAATCCGGGGGCAAGATCCATCGCTTTGGCACGGACGGCAGCGTGCCCATGGACAATCCCTTCCATGACGGGGTCGGTCCGAATGTGGACACCATCTGGGCCTATGGCCTGCGCAATCCCTTCCGTGCCAAATGGGACCTGCCTAGCGGGCGCATGTTCATCAGCGAGGTGGGCGGCAACACCCAGAGCACGGCCAAGGAAGACGTGCACCTGGGCAGCATGGGCACCAATTATGGCTGGCCCTTCTGCGAGGGCGCCTGTGACAACCCGGACTACCCCACCTGCGGCTGCGGCCAACACGACGACCCGATCTACACCTACGACCACTCGCTCGGCCAAGCGATCGTGGGCGGCTTCGTCTATCGCGGCACGCTCTTCCCCAGCGCCTACGACGGGGCCTACTTCTACGCGGACTACGCCAGTCGCTGGATCCGCTACCTGACCTTTGACCCCGCCGGCACCACGGTCACCGGCTCCTTCGAATTCGAAACTGCAGCCGGTGCGGTGGTTTGCCTAGCGGAAGGCCCTGGGGGCGAGCTCTTCTACTGCGACTTCGAAGGCCAGGTCCGACGCATTCGCTACGACACGGGTAACGGCGCACCACAGATCCATTCGGTCTTTAGCACCGACATCGAAGGCCTGCCTCCCCACGAAGTAACCTTCAGCGGCAACGCGAGCGACCCGGAAAACGACCCCCTCGACAAACTCTGGTTCTTCGGGGACGGGCAGAGCGATGCTGGCAACCTGGCCGCCCACACCTATACCCAACCCGGCAAGTTCAGCGCCCGCTGGTCCGTATCGGACCCGACCCAGCAAACCCTCTCCGACCCCATCGAAATTCGGGTTGGTCAAACCCCGGCCGTGGCCATCATCACGCCTGCCGATGGAAGCCTGTTCCGAGCAGGGGACCAGATTGATCTCGTAGGCGTCGGTGTTGACTCGGACGGCGCGCTCTTCCCCCCGAATTTTTCCTGGCAAGTGGACTTCCTGCACAACCAGCATGTGCACCCCGCCTACGGACCGCTCATCGGTGACAGCGCCTCCTTCACCGTACCGACCGAGGGCCACGACTTTGGCGACGACACGGGCTATGTCATCACCCTGACGGTCACGGATGCCGACGGGCTCGACATTTCCAAGAGCGTCACGATTCTCCCCGACAAGGTAGACCTTAGCTTCGACACGGTCCCCAGCGGCTTGAGCCTGCTCATCGATGACATCCCGCGCACGACACCCTTTGTGCTCGACACGCTGATCGATTTCCAGCACACCATCAAGGCGCTCCCCAGTGCTTGCTCCGGTCCCGATGCCTACGTCTTCGACAACTGGTCCGACGCGGGCGCCATCGAACACCAGATCATGGCTGGCGACGTGAACTCGAGCTTCGTGGCCAACTACAGCTACGCGGGCGATTGCAGCTTGCCCGTGGAAGCCGGTCTCGCCGCCTGGCTCAAGGCAGACTTCGGCATTAGCGAGTCCGCGGGAGCCGTGAGCTCTTGGGCAGACGGCTCGCCACTGGGCAACAACCTAGTAGCCAGCGGCAGCCCGACCCTGATCTCGGGTGGCCTCGGCGGCCACGACTACATCGCCTTCCATGGCGGCCTGGATCAATTGGCACGCACCGATTCACTAAACGGGCTTCCCGTTTTGAACGCGGACCGCAGCATGTTCGCGGTGGTGCGCTACCACGAGGTCGCCGGCGGTGGTCTGAGCTACGGGACAGCAGCTTGCAACCAAGCCTTCGGCCTCTCCGTCTCCGCAAGCGGCGAGCTCAGCGTACATGGTTGGTGTCCGGGCAATGAATTCAGCAGCGGTGCTCCCGCCACCAACGCCGGCTGGATGGTGCTCTCGGTAGTGCACTCCATGGGCACCTTCGGTCACTACAAGAACGGCCAGCTCATCGACGTCCTCTCCCACGACTTCGCCACCGTCCCGGATACCTTCCTTGTGGGCGCAAGCATCGACGGCACCGAGCACCGCGTCATGGATGTGGCCGAGATCTTGATCTACGACCGCGCTCTGGACGAGACCGAGCGCATGACCGTGGAGAGCTATCTCGAGGAACAGTACTTCGGCGACCCTTGCGACATGGGCCCCGATTGCAACGGGAACGGCATCAGCGACACCTGTGAGCTGGGCAACCCCGGACACGGCATGCGCTTCCGCACCGGGAACTGGATCGACATTCCTGACCAGTTCCTGACCGGCGACTTCACCTTGGAAAGCTGGGTCAATTTCCCCGCACCGATCAGCAATAGTGACGGCCTCACCTGCCGCCTGCCGGCCGGCCACGACGTCAACTTCTTCGATGGCCGCATGCGACTCTACGCTGGCACGGACCGCGTCGTGGCGAACACCCCCATCGTGCCCGACGAGTGGACCCATGTGGCGCTGGTGCGCGAGAACGACGCGCTCTCCATCTACACCAATGGCGTGCTCGACGGCACGGGCAGCTGGACTGGCGTGTTCGAGCCGGAGGTACTTGGGCGCGGACGCCTCGGAGCACTTACCGAGGGCACCCTTGACGAAATGCGCCTGTGGAACGTGGCGCGCAGCGCCGCCGAGATCCTGGCCAACATGAATGGCGACTTGGCCGCACCGCAGCACGGCCTGCTAGCCGCTTGGCGCTTCGACGACTTCCTGATCGATCAAACCGTGCGCGACTTCTCCGGCAACGGCCTGAATGGTGTACGCGGCGGGGACAGTGCCGATGAAACCGACGACCCCGTGCGCGTGCCGGGCTACCCGGGCCTGATCCTAAACGACGACCAAAACCTCGACGGCATCCCGGACACCTGCCAGCTGGGCGACATCGTGTGCGACCCGCGCGTGTCCGCGGATGGCTGCCTGCCGCTCATCAGCTACAGCGGAACGCCCTCCCTCTCGGGACCGGACAACTTCACCGTGATCGCCAACGACGTGCCTGGACAGGTCTCGGGCCTGGCGCTGGTCGGCCGCGAGCTAGCCAGCCTGCCCGCGCCCCCCGGCGGCGGCATGCTCGGCAATGCCTTCGGTCGACGCCCCGGCTTCCCAATCTGTATCGCCGCAGCGCGCGTGGTCGCCACGTCCACAAGCGCTGGAACCCAAGGCCTGTGCGACGGCACCTTGAGCCTCGGCATCTCCCAAGCGGATCTGCTCAGCTTGGGCTTCCTGCCTGGCGACACGCTCTACACGCAGATCGTCTTTGACGACCCTGCGCATCCCGAGGGCAAGGGCTTCAGCGCCGCCCTGCAGTTCACCTTGCTGCCCTAGGAATGCCGGAGTGAAGCCTGCCAGCGCACAAGTCCCGCACCAGACCCAGCCTGCTCGACAGGGACAGCCCGTCCCAATCGACGACCTGCCGGCCGAGCCCAGCCCCCAGCCCGCGCGGCTGGGCGGCGGCCCGGGATCATGGCTACTACGGCTCCTGATCGGTGCCCTGGTTACCACGACCTGCGCCGCCGGCGCGTGGTTCCTACTCGGCCAACCCGCCTTCGGCATCGACGACGCCGACATCGCCCAGGTCTATGGCAAGCACCTGGCCGAGGGCCACGGCCTGGTCTACACCCCGGGCTTCGAGCGCGTGGAAGGCTACTCCTCCACCACTTGGATGCTGGTCTGGGCCCTGGCCCACAGCATCAGCGCGCGCCCCACGCTCGTGGTCTCCGTCGTCAGTTTCCTGCTCTGCGCCTGGAGCATCGCGTGCCTCTTGGCCATAGCGGAGAGCCTCAAGATCAGCGGCCGCCGCGCGCGGCCCTTGCTGGCCTTATTGCTGACCCTGCCGGCCTACTTCACCTGGAACACGCTGACCCTGATGGACCTCGGCCTGTGGAGCGCGCTGATCGTGAGCTACCTGCTGCTGGTCACGCGCGACCTCATCCGCGAGCCAGGGCCGCGCCGCGCTTGGCCCTTAGCCCTCGTGCTCACGGGCCTCGCCCTCACCCGCCCCGAAGGCCTGCTGCTAGCGCCATTCGCCCTGGTCCTCTCCGTGCACGCCCGCGCCGCCCGCGGCCTGGGCCTCAAGGCCAGCCTGCACCAACACGCCTGGCCCGCCGCCACGCTACTGATCGCCATGGGTAGCCTGTTCGCCTTCCGCATGGCGTACTTCGGCTACCCCTTGCCGAACACCTACTACGCCAAGGTCTCGCCCGATCGCCTCTACAACCTGGTCGGCGGATTGCGCTACGTGCTCTCCAGCGTTGAGTCCATGCCCTGGATCGTCGTACTCCTACCGCTCTGCCTTGGCGCGCTCTGTGCAGGCCTCTCGCGACGCAAGAGCGCCGACGCCGCCCTGCGCATAGCGAGTATCGCCGCCGCGATAGCCTTGCTCGGCTTCGGCTTGCCGCTCTTCGAAGGCGGCGATCACTTCGGCGCCCACCGCCTGCTACAGCCGTTCCTATTGCCCGCCCTAATCCCGGCCATCTACCTGGCCGGCCGCGTACTCGAAGCGCTGCCCACGGACACCCGCAAGCACTGGAGCGCAGCCATCCCGAGCTCCGCCGTCCTGCTCGTGCTCGTCGCCACCCTGACCGCCACCTGGGCCGGCTTCCGCGGCACCAGCGGCCTCACCCGCGAATTCGTCATCGCTGCCCACGGCCGCAACGTCGGCACGGCCCTCACCCAAGGCCTCGCCAAGGACGCGCGCCCCAGCGTCGGCGCCGTCACCGCCGGCGGCATCGCGCTCACCTACGAGGGCCGCGTGCTCGACCTGATGGGCCTCAACTGGACCGACATGGGCCACTCCCCCGGCCCACGCTACGGCGCGCGCAA
Organism: Planctomycetota bacterium; assembly: GCA_047639615.1. Classification (GTDB taxonomy): domain Bacteria; phylum Planctomycetota; class UBA1135; order UBA1135; genus CAYWNK01. The sequence continues at coordinate 8,093 of JBLIOL010000255.1, forward strand.
CCACGCCGCCTTCGATACCCTTGTCTTCTGGCAAGCCCCGCCCGAGGTCCTCCTCCCGCGCTTCCAGCACCGCCGCCCCAGCTCCGAATCCGCCGTGGCCTACGACTTCGATCGCATCGTCTTAGCGGACCTCTTCAAGTCCCCGCGTTTCGATGAAGAGTACGA
>JBLIOL010000256.1:0-8257 GCA_047639615.1 Planctomycetota bacterium
GTGTGGCTCTCGAGCTTGCCCTTCGATCAGCTGGGCGGTGCTCCCGACGATGGCCAGGTGGCCATGACTAGCGTCAAGCAGCGGGTCCTCGCCGCTCTCGAGCGCGAATAGCCGCAGCTAGGCGGCGCTCTTGCCGATGCCCGCCATGGTCGAGCGCAGCAGCTTCAGGTCGATCGGCTTGGACAGGAACACGGAGCAACCGCAGTCGATTGCGCGAGCCTGTTGTTCCGGCATGACAGCTGCGGAGAGCGCGATGATCGGACCGGCGAAGCCCATGGCGGTAATGCGCTCCGTGGCCTCGTAGCCGTCGATGCCGGGCATCTGCAAGTCCATTAGGATCGCATCGAAGGGCTGGTTCGCAGTCTCAGCAGCTTCCACCGCTTCGATGGCGGTGGCGCCATCCACGGCCTGCTCCACAACCAGGTCCATCTTCTCCAAGATGTGCTTGGCCAAAAGACGGTTGAGGTCCACGTCGTCCACCACCAGTATGCGCAGGCCCGGCGTAGGGGTCGGCAGGGCAGTAGCTGAGGACTCGAGATTGGGCCTCTGGTCGACCGCTTCAGCCGGTAGGGCCAAGCGGAAGGTGCAGCCTTCGCCCTCCACACTCGCGACCGAGAGCTCGCCCCCCATGGCGCGGGCCAACTCACGGCCGATGGCGAGCCCGAGGCCCGTGCCCGCGTGCTTGCGCGAGTGAGAGGAGTCGATCTGTTCGAAGGCTTCGAAGATGCGCTTGAGCACAGTCGGCGCGAGACCGATGCCCGTGTCTTGGACCGTGGCGACGAGCTCTCCTGAGCGCCACGCCAAGCGCAGCTTCACGCTACCCTCGTCGGTGAACTTGATGGCGTTGTCCACCAGCAGGTCAAGGATTTGGCGCACGCGCTTGCCATCCCCCCGCAGTTCATGGGGCAGGTCCGTTGCCGCAGTCATCTCCAGCTCGAGGCGCTTTCCCTGGGCAGCTTGCGAGAAGCCCATGCATAGGGACTCGAGCAGGCGGCCTGGCGCGTAAGGCTTCGATTCCAGTTGGATCTTGCCCGTATCGATGCTGGTGATATCCAACAGATCCGAAATCAGATCCATCAGGTGTTCGCCGCTGTCCTGAATGTGATGGATGCTCTCCCGACGTTCGCGCGCGGACAGCTGCTCATCCTGGAGTTGTCGCGAGAAGCCCAGGATGGCGTTCATGGGCGTGCGCAATTCGTGACTGGTGTTGGCCAGAAACAGGGAGCGCGCGAGCAGGGCCGCTTTCAACTCTGCCGTACGCTCCTCCACCGTCTGCTCGAGCCCATCACGGGCATCCTCGAGTCCCTGCACCAGTTCGGAAAAACTCTCCGAGAGAGCCTGAACTTCTGCGGGACCACAAGTGGGTGCCGTGAAGGCCTCGCCGGCGCGAGCCGCAACAGCCTCCTCAGCCAAGGCACGGATGGGTCGACCCAATACATGCCACAGGTAGCTCCAAGCGATCAGAATGATGGCTAGAAAGGCGAGGATGGCACGCGCGGTTTCGCTTTCGGCCGTGGCCACTTCCAAACCGACCTCATTGCTGCGTAGGCGCGCCACGCTCCGCATGACATCACGTATGTCCTCGAGGCCTTCGGTAAGCTCCATAGAGCTGGCATCAAAGCGGTCGAGCAGCTGATACAAGGCGCTATCCCGATCCTCCCCCCGAACCTCAAGCGATGCGGTAACGGCAGTCCCCATCTCCTCCGTACTCTCACGCAATCGCTCCCATGCCACCCCGTGCTCCATGCCCAAGGGTGTCTGAGACAGATCGCCGATGAGCCGGTTCATGCTCTGCGCCTGTTCCCCCGCCACCGGAGCTAAGTAGGTGGTTCCACCACCAAGGACCAGGTCGCCCATGAGCAGGAAGGTCTCTGCCCGCTCGACTAGGCGCTCAAGACTCTCGAGATCGCGCGCATCATCTTCCACCCGCTCACGTGCTTCCAGGGCGCCCGAAAGCTGCCCTGAAACCACATACGTCATCGCCCCCCCGGTCAAAACCAGGAGGGTCGTCTGCAGGAAGATGTGAGTGCCGATCCGCAAGGGGTGTCTACTTGGCGCTTGGGTGCACTTGGCTTTGGAGCGTGATCAGGACTTCCATGGTGGCAAGGTCGACTGCGCTCGCGCAGCCCTCGAAGTCCTGACGAGTCTTGCCAACCTGGGCCTGGAAGAGACTGCGTAGGTCCTGCTGGGGCCAAGGGCCTTGGCTGTCGATGGCGGTGATCGCGCCGTGCTTGTCAATACTCCACCAAAGGGTGAGGTCGAGGCCGTCGCGCTTCCAGCGCGCGCTAAAGAGCTGGCCCTGGGAGTGCCCCGCTGCTCCGGTGAGATCGAAGGCATAGGCCTGGCTGCGGTCGATGCCCGTGCTTTGCAAGCCAACCTCACGTTCGAGTTCGTCGGTGACGAACTCGTCGTAGAGGGAATCGGGCGAAGGGGTAGCGATGGTCGAGGGGTTTAGCCAGCGTACGATGCGCTCGGCCCTGAGCAGCCGCAGATCCGCACCCCAGGCACTCTCGGTAGCGGCGATGGTCTTAAGCCCATTGCGGACCAGGGCCATCCCGAGAGACTCCGCAGCGGAGGGCAAGGGCAGAGCTTCCGGATCCAGACTAGTTCCCGGGCGGTCGATCATGCCGCGCAAATCGTTGAACCCAGCGCCGATGAACTTGGAACGGACGTCCGGCTGCTCGAAGAATGATTTGCTGCGATCGCGGCAGCGCTGAAAGCCAAAGTCCACCACGCGCAGGTTCATGTCGAAAGCCCAAGCCACTTCCACGAGGCCCCACTTGCCGGCCTCGGAACGCACATGAACCACGCCGAGAGATTCACCGTCTTTCATGGCCACGTAGAGCGTATGGCGGCCCAATTCGTTGAAGTGCAGGGTGAAGGGCAAGCGCTTGGCGATGCCCTCACGGCTGCCCTCGTCGATCGTGCGCACGATCGAGCGGTAGGAGGTAGCCTCCTCGAAGAGCTTGTAGATCTGCTTGTTCGGATCGCGCAGGGCGCAATAGGCCTGCGCACCCGCGAGTGGGGCAAAAGCGGCCAAGAGAGTGAGTGTAAGTAATGACTTCAGCATGAGATGTCTCTTAGAAACGAACACGGAGTTGCAAGGCGAAGCCGCCGTCATGGCTGCCTCCCGGCATGGCCGGATCAAGGATCTGGGTGTACTGCACGCTGATGTTCCAACCGGTAGCCACGGTCCAACGCATGCCAAGTTTCGACTCAAGGGTTGTGGTCTCTCCGGAGGGGCCGTCGAGGCTGGAGGAGACCAGTTGCACCCAGCTGAACTGGGTCTCGTTCGAGTTGCGCCAGTTGACCTCGCCAAGGGCCTTGAGCACGTCAGTGTCCCCGCCGTTTTCGCCTGAGGAGACCTCGGCCATGAAGCCCAGGTTCTTGCGGTAGACAGTGGCGTCCAACCCGACCCGCGAGCGCTCAAGGATGCCCGCCGGCGTTTGGAAGTCACCCTCCACAAAGGACACGCCGAAGACCTGATCAGAATCCCTGGGCGTCCCGAAGCGACCACTGAACACACCGGGGTCGCCTTCAGAGTCCCACTCATTACCCGAGCCACGACTCCAAGCGACCTCATACTCGAAGCTCTCCAACTCACCGTTGAGAGTCGCACCCCAGTCAGCCTTGAGACCGAAGTTGGCGGGGTGCGTGTAGTCGCGCAGGGTGCCATTGGTGACCACCAAGTGCTCCAGGCCGAAGGGCACTTCGAAGTGCCCCACGCGTAGGTTCATGCTGCCGTCGTCGCGCAACTTCACGTTGGCGTTGAAGATGCGCCAGACCAGCTCCCAGTCCTCCGAGCCGTCAAAGAGCGGCGGATGGGGATCCAGGCTATCGACCCGAGTCAGGAAGGGCTGCAGGTTGAGCGTGGCCACATCCCGTTCATCCGTGGAAATGACCTTGTGGATGTCGAGCCCAAAGAAGGCCAGGGTTGCTGTGCTCTTGCCCTTGCCATCCGTGAGCACGCGTACGCTCTCATCGATGGACCAACGCAGATTCTCGGTCCACCAATCGGTCCAATGGGGTTCAGTTGGCCCCTGGAGGAGGGTTGGAGCGGCGATAAAAATTGCGGCGGCGAGCATGTAGCGATTCTGAAAAAGGACTCGGGGTGTACCGAAACCTCATCGGAATCTAGCCTCGCTATCCGCGACCTCGACCTACCCAAAAGCTCAACCGTCCCGCTGACGCAAGAAGGAGGTAGCGAAAGTCACGCCCCGGTAACCTGCGGGGGCCTGGCGCTCCAAATTGAGGCACTACGCCCCAGATAGGGCCTTCAGGCTCAAGCCACAGAGCCAAGCCCCGTAGGTCCCGAGCACGTACCCGAGCACGGCCATCATGACCCCCACCGGGGCTAGCACGGGGTGGAAGGCAGAGGCCACCACAGGAGCGGAGGCTGCACCACCAATATTGGCCTGGCTACCCACCGCGACGAAGAAGAAGGGCGCCTTGATCAGCTTCGCCACCACCAGCATTAGGCAGGCGTGGACCGCGATCCAGATCAGGCCCAGCAAGAAGAGGGAGGAATTCTCGAACACCGCCATCAGGTCCATTTTCATACCGATGGTGGCCACGAGGATGTACAGGAAGACCGTGCCAATGCGCGAAGCGCCGGCGCTCTCCAGGTGACGCATGGGCGTGAAGGAGAACATCACTCCGATCGATGTCGAGATGACGATCAACCAGAAGAAGCCGCTGGTCAGGCTGAACTTCGCCAGTAAGGGGTGATTGGCTTCGATCCAAGGCGTGATCATGTCCGCTCCGAAGTGCGCCACCGACATGGCGCCGAGGCCCACGGCCAAGATCGCGAAGAGATCTTTGGTGGCCGGGATACGGGCGTTCGCCGCTTGGTAGCTCGCGACCTTGTCCTTGAGCCGGTCGATCGCACTGGTGTCCGCGCCGGTGAAGGCATCGATGCGCTTGGCGATGCCCGCGCCGTACAAGATGAAGGCCATCCACACATTGGCCACGAGCACATCTACGGCGATCCAGACCGAGAAGACATCGTCGCCGACCTCGAAGACCTCCTTCATGGCAGCCTGGTTAGCACCGCCGCCGATCCAACTGCCCGCCACCGTTGTCATGCCGCGCCAAACCGCATCGGCCCCGCTGACCGCGGCCATTTCCGGGTCGATCAGCCCGAAGATCATGAGCGCCAAGGGCGCGCCGAGCATGACCCCCAAGGTTCCCGTCAGGAACATGATCAGGATCTTGGGACCCAGATTCCAAATGGCCTTGAGATCCAGGTTCAAGGTCAGCAACACCAAACTGGCCGGCAACAGGTAGCGCGAAGCCACAAAGTAGAGCTGCGACTCCTCGCTGTTGATGATCCCGAAGGTGCCCAGCAAGCCCGGGATGAAATAGCACAGGAGCAAGCCCGGCACGAAGCGGTAGAAGCCCTTGAAGAGTGGGTTCTCGCTCTCGCTCGTGATAAACACGAAGGCCAGGATCGCCACCAGGATCCCGAGGATGACAGCGTCGTTCGTGATGAGCGCAGTCTCGGCGGTCTCTTCGGCCAGTGCGGCGAGCGGTAGGGTGTGCATCGCTATGAGGGTAGCTACACACCCCAGTCCTAGCTAGGCCAGCGTGGTGTCGTCGTAGAAGGAAAGTCCGTGGCCTGCACCACCGCGCGCCTTCGCGACCCAAACCGCCTGGCCCGTGTGCCAGGAGAAGTGCTCGACCACGTGCAGGATCGCCGTTTGCACCGTGTTGTCGTAGCCCTGCACAGTGACGGTCTCGGCCAGTCGAGCTTCCGACAGGGACTCGATAGCCGTGGCCGCCGCTTCGATGGTGGCGCGCAAGGCCGCCAAGAGTTCGTCGCCGCTGCGGCTCTCAAGCTCGGCGTTCGCGGCGAACTCGGCGTCGCGCGCGCGGTCGTCGTCTTGGCCACCAACGCCCGCGAGGATCCACTGGCGCACGTTGCCTTCCAGGTGCACGAGGATGGTACCGAAAGCGATGCACTCCGAATGCGGGCGCCACCAGAGGTCCGCCGGGGGGAGGATCGCGAGTGCGCGCTCTAGGCGCGGCAGGTAGACGCCGCGCAGATAGTCGGCACTGGCCGTGACAAATCCGAGCGGGAGGCTGCTCACTCCTGGTCCGCCATCTCTTCGAGCCAAGCAGCTTGAGCTGTGCCCTTGGGGTCCTTGGAGACACCTTCGATGACGATGGCCGCTAGGTAACTCTCTTCATCGATAGCAAGCCACAAGAGGCTGCGGCCAACCCGTGCCCAGGAGCTGGTCTCGAGGTCGCCGAAGGAGATCCGCAGGGTTCCGGCGGAGGCATCGAAGCGATAGCGCGGCGTCTCGCCCTCGGCCAATTCCACCTCGGCCGTCACGGCGGAGGGAGCATCTTCCGGTCGTTCCGCCACGGGCATATCGCCCGATTCACCGGAGAGGTCCAGGCTCAGGTGTTGGAACTCTTCGTCCTCACCCAAGCCAACCGATAGCCCGGCTCCCAACTCGGCAGCGATGCCCTCCTCGTCAAAGACACTCGCCACCAGGTCGACCACGCCCGTGCCCGGGTGATGGTAGGCCTTGTAGGTGTGGTTGCCTTCGAAGACGACGATCATCGGCCGACCCCCTCAAGCACATCGTCTTCGGACTGCGCCATCTCCTCCACGGAGGGGCAGGTGCAGATCAGGTGCTTGTCGCCATAGCCGTTGTCGATGCGACCGACCGCGGGCCAGAACTTGTGCTCGCGCACCCAAGCGGCAGGCCAGGCGGCCTGCTCACGGGTATAGGCATGCTCCCAGTCAACCGCGCCAACGCTGACCGCCGTGTGGGGCGCATTAACCAAAGGGTTGTCCTCGCGCGGCATGGCGCCCGACTCGACCTCGGCAATCTCGGCACGGATCGAGATCAGGGCATCCACCAAGCGGTCCAGCTCGGGCTTCGACTCGGACTCCGTGGGCTCGATCATGAGCGTGCCCGTGACCGGGAAGGACAGGGTCGGGGAGTGGAAACCGTAGTCCATCAAGCGCTTGGCCACGTCTTCCGCTTGGATGCCGGCGCTCTTCTCGAAGGGCCGCAGATCCATGATGAACTCGTGCCCCACGCGACCGCGGGCGCCGCGGAAGAGCACGTCGAAGTGACCTTCCAAGCGCTTGGCCATGTAGTTGGCAGCGAGCATGGCCACGCGCGTGGCGTGGGTCAGCCCCTCGGCGCCCATGAGTGCGATGTAGACCCAAGAGATGGGCAAGATCGAAGGGCTGCCCCAGGGCGCAGCCGAAACGGCGCCGATGGCCATGTCACCGCCGGTGCTCACCACCGAATGCCCCGGTAGGAAAGGCGCCAGGTGCTCGCCTACGCCGATCGGTCCCATGCCCGGCCCCCCGCCGCCGTGCGGGATACAGAAGGTCTTGTGCAGGTTCAGGTGGCACACGTCCGGGCCGAAGTCGCCCGGTCGGCAGAGGCCCACCTGGGCGTTCATGTTGGCGCCATCCATGTAGACCTGACCGCCGAAGCGGTGAACGATCTCACAGATCTCCACGATGGCTTCCTCGAACACCCCGTGGGTGGACGGGTAAGTGATCATGATCGCGGAGAGCTTGTCCGCGTGCTTCTCAGCCTTAGCTGCCAAGTCGGCCACGTCCACATTGCCCGCGGTGTCGCAAGCGACAGCCACCACCTTCATGCCAGTCATCACGGCGCTGGCCGGATTGGTGCCGTGGGCGGAGGTCGGGATCAAGCACACATCGCGATGGTGGTCGCCACGCTGGCGGTGGTACTCGCGAATCACGAGCATGCCCGCGTACTCACCTTGGGAGCCGGCGTTGGGCTGCAGGGAGACCGCGTGAAAGCCGGTGATCTCGCACAGCATGCTCTCGAGGCTGGTCAGCAGCTCGGTGTAGCCGGCGGTCTGCTCGCTGGGTGCGAAGGGGTGCATGCCACCAAACTCGCGCCAAGTCACGGGCAGCATCTCGGAGGTGCCATTGAGCTTCATGGTGCATGAGCCCAGGGCGATCATCGAGGTGGTCAGCGAGAGGTCGCGCGAGGAGAGCTTGTGCAGGTAGCGCAGCATCTCGTGCTCGGAGCGATGCGTGTTGAAGACCGGGTGCTCCAGGTAGGCGCTGGTGCGCTGCAAGGCGCCGCCGTAGGCCACCGGCTCCGCCGGCAGGTGCCCGCTGAGATCGATAGCGCCCGCGCCGCAGGCCGCCAGGATCGCCAACATGTGCTCGGGGGTGGTGGTCTCGTCCAGAGAGATGCCCACGCGCGAATCGTCGATGTGGCGCAGGTTGCAGCCCTTGGCGTTGGCCGCC
>JBLIOL010000257.1:0-8224 GCA_047639615.1 Planctomycetota bacterium
CGGTCGAGCACCTCAGGCGGTAGATCACCCAAGAGTCGCGCACTCGCTGTCTCACCGCCGATGCGATGAACCACGAGCACCAGCGCCGCCGCCACAGGGGCGTCGCCGTCGTTCAGTTGCGCAAAGAGTTGCTCCAACTCCACGAGCTGCGCCTCTCCGCATTGTTCGCCTAGGGCAAGCAGCGCATCGCGCCGCTCCGCAGTAGGCAGCACTTGCGCGCCGCACAAGCTAAAGCCAGCGCCCAGGGCAGCCGCTTCCTCACTGGCCACGCACAGCTCCAGCAAGCGCGCCGCCGTGCCGCGGTCGAGGCCCAGGCCCTCGGCATACTCGCGCATACCATCAGGATTGCGCTTTACCGCCACGCGCCAGGCTTCCAAGAAAGCCTCCGGCTCCACGCGCCGGCTGGCCTCCAACAGCATCAGCCCAGCCCGCGCGCGCGGCGCATCGAACATCGCCAGAGCGCCAGCCACCAACTCCCGGTGCCCCCCGCGCTCGGCCCGATCCATGACCCAGTCCAAGAGTCGCTGCCCCTGCAGCGCGCCGGCCGCCGCCAACAGGAAAGGCTGCATGCCCGCGTTCCCGCGCTCATCGGCCAGCTCCAAGATCACCTGGGCAGCCAGCTTGTCATCCTCGCGCGCCACCACGGCGACCAAGGCGGCCTGTTCGAAGTCCCCGCTGCCACCGAGCTCGATCAGTTCACGCAGCCCCTGCTCGCCGCTGTCGAAGAGCAGCTCCGCCAGATCCGCACTGGCATCGCGAGCGTCCCTGCTACCTACGCGCAGGGCCTCCTGCACGAAGTTCCGACGCCCGTCCGCAGCGCGCTCCAACAGACGCCCCTGGACCAACTCACGCACCTCGCTACGCCACCAGGCCCGAGCCAAAGCCCGCTCCCCCGTAGCGCCCAGGTCCACCAGGGCCTGGGCCGCCGCACGCCTGCGCCCGGGCACCGCCAGCGATCGCTCCACATTGGCCACAGCCATGCGCCCGCCGACCGCTCCGAGCCCGCGCAGGGCCGCAGAGGCGATGCGCGCATCCTCGTCCTCGGTCAACTCGCGCAGCAGACCCTCCAAGGGCCAACCCGCGCCTAATTCCTTGCCGCTACGCTCCAAGAACTCGACCGTCCAAGCCGCCTTTGCAGCTTCAGGATCCTGCGCAGCCAAGCTCACATCCAAGAGGCCGCGCACCGAAGCCAGCACTTCCGCCCGGCGTTGCGCATCGACCTCGGCATCGGTCTCGGCATCGGTCTCTTCTTCGATTCCGACCTCGGGTTCCGGCACGAGTGCCAGCTCCGTCCCATGCGTCGGCACGCTGGGCACGTCCTCGCGCCCGTTCCACCAAGCAAAGCCAATCACAAGTGCCGCCGCTGCCGCCCAGCCAGCCGCCAGGCGCAGCACGCCCGTGGGCCGCGTAGCCGATTCCTGCTCATCGATCCGCGCGCGCACCGCCAGCACCGCTGCCTCCACATCCAAGCCCCCCACGGGAGCTTCCGGCATGCGCAGCAGCGCCTCGCTCAGCAGCTGCACGCGGCTGAGCTCCGCCGCGCAGCGCTCGCAATCCGCCGCGTGCTCCTCCATGGCAAAGCGCTCTTCCACGCTCAAGCTGCCATCGAAGGCGCGCCCGATTCTTTCACGTGCCGCGCGGCACAGTCGTCGATTGGGTTGCATCTAGTTCCGTCCTTCCAAAAGCGGGCGCAACATGCGCTCGAGCATCTTCCGCGCCCGCATGACCTGTGTTCGTACGGTGCCCGGGCGCACGCCCGTAGCCTCCGCGACCTCGTCGTAGCCCCGTCCTTCCATCACGCGCAGCACCAACGCCACGCGCAAATGGGCGGGCAGCCCCTCCAGCGCCTCGGCCACCAGCCGCTGCGCCTCCTTATGCCGGGCCTGCTCGCGAGGTCCCTCGCGCTGGTCCCGGGGCTCCATGGCGATGTTCTCAAGCCCCACAACCGCCGCGCCCCTACCCCGCTTGCGGAAGTAGTCGTGTGCCAGGTGCACGCCGATGCGCATGACCCAGGCCCGGAAGGGAGCCTCGCCCCGATAGAACCTCAGCGCGGCCCAGGCCTTCACAAAAGTCTCCTGGGCCAAGTCCTCCGCGTCCTCGGGATTGCCCACCAGACGAAATAGGGTCCCGTAGACACCGGCGTAGTAGCTCCGGAGCAGGCCGTCAAAGGCCTCTCGATTCCCGCCCTGAGCGGCTGCGATCAAGCCCCTCTCACGTTCCGTGTGTTCCTCCAAGCCCGTCATCTCCACCTCAGGAGACTCGACAAAGAGCCCCAGGAGCAACCTGAAGCCGATTCAGACACTGAAAACGCACGTCCATGGCCCCCAAGGACGCCCCCCCGTCCCGGCCGTAGACAAACATCCCTAAAAACCCAGTCCAGCACCCCTTGCGCCGCGCCCCCCAAGACCGCATTCTCTTTGGCTCAAGCGGCCGTAGCTCAGTTGGTAGAGCGTCAGCTTCCCAAGCTGAATGTCGTCGGTTCGAGCCCGATCGGCCGCTCCAGTGTAAGTCCCCAACTCTGGCGGACTTACAATCCCGGAGGCATCAAGCGTTTTCCGGCCCTAAACGGCATGTGCCAGTTTAGTGCCACCTTCACGCGCCTCACTCCCCGCTTGCCCGCTTCAGATCCCTGCCCGCTTAAGGTTGGACCCGTGGTGCCGAGCACACAATCAGATAGAAAAGACCCATGGGTAGCAGAATCTACGTAGGTAACCTCTCCTTCAACACTAACGAGGAAGGCCTCCGCATGGCCTTCGAGGCCGACGGTCGCAGCGTCAAAGAAGTCACCGTGATGATGGACCGCGAAACCGGTCAACCTCGCGGCTTCGGCTTCGTCGAAATGGGCTCCGCCCAGGACGCCGAGTCCGCAATCAACGCCCTTGACGGCTCCGACCTTGACGGTCGCACCATCAAGGTCAACGAGGCCAAAGAACGTCAGCCCCGCAGCGGCGGCGGCGGCGGCGGCGGTTACGGCGGCGGCGGTGGCGGCGGTGGTCGCGGCGGCGGCGGCGGTGGCTACGGCGGCGGCGGCAGCGGCGGCGGCGGCGGCTACGGCGGCGGCGGCGGCGGTGGCGGCGGCGATCGCTGGTAACCCCACACACCAAAGCTAGCTAACTAACGACCGCCGTGGCCTTCCCGCTGCGGCGGTCTCTTTCATATCCCCCACCTCGAGCCGCGCCCTAGGCGCCCCCAGTACCCCTCTCATGTCCAAGACCATCTACGTCGGCAACCTCCCCCGCGAGGCCACCTCTGACGGCCTACGCGCCATCTTCGAAGCCGACGGCCGCGAGGTCGAAAGCATCAAGCTCCCCACCTCCGGCAAGAGCAGCAAGATCCGCGGCTTCGCATTCATCATCATGGCGACCGAAGAGCAAGCCGAAGCCGCCAAGGTAGCCCTCAAAGGCACCCTCATCGGCGACCGCGAAATCAAGTTCGGCGAAGCCCGCGACAAGAAGGTCGAAACCAACACCGGCGGCAGCTACGAAGACGACATGGGCGGCCCCCACGGCGGCGGCGGCGGTGGTGGCGGCGGCGGCAGCCGACGCGGCCGCTAGGCTGAACGAGCCCCCACGAGCGGCCGGCCTCTGAGTGTCGAACCGATACCCCAATCGGCTCCACCAAGGCCGGCCGCTCCCCCCAAGCCCTTCGCCCGCAGACGAGGCAAGGCCGAACGCACTTCTTGGTCGCGTTCAAGCCGCTCGGCGTCCGCCAGATTGGCGCTCCCTAGTGGCGTTGGTGCACATATCCAATCGGGTAGACAAGTCCTCCTCCATTGCCAAGTTCAGCGAGCGATGGCCTTCGATCGAGGCCTGCACCGTCCTAGCAACCGGTTCAAGATCTTGCAGCCGATGGCCACCTCTGCTTTCTGCCCGGTTAGACCTCCTGCGTGGAGCCGGTCACCGAGCATCGACTTGTAACGGAAGAAGGCGTTCTCGACCGCCCCCTGTCGATGGTAGCCCGACTGCTTCTTCCATCTCCGACGGCCTACCTCGCCCACCCTCTGAATGGTCTTGTCCCGTTCAGCCGACCTTGGCTTGCCGCCGAATACAGATGCCGACAGCGTTGGAGGTACGACGACCTTCGCACCTCTCGCCGCAGCCTGGTCGTAGATGGCCACGGTGTTATAGGCCGCGTCTCCCGTGACGCTGGACAGCTTGCCCTTGGTCTTCTTGATGAGCTTGATCCCAGTCTTCGCATCGTCGCCGGAGCTGTCCGTCAGGACCTGCGCAAGGATCATCCCTCTCCGACCAACGCCGAGGTGCGACTTGCGCCAACCTCGCTTTCCACGCCCTCCGTGCTTGGCTGCGGCCCATTCGCCTTCCCCCACGATGGACAGTCCGGTGCTATCGATTATCAAGTGGACCGGCTTCTTCGAGGTTGCCAGGCCCAGGTCTACCTGCAGATCCTTGCCTCGCCGAGACAGGGTCGTGTGATCTGGTGCTTCGAGGCTGACGTCCATCAGATCAAGCAAGGACCGCAGGAAGCCCTCTGCTTGGCGGAACGGCAACCGGAAAAGCAGGCGGAGATTGAGCGCGGTTTCGATGGCTAGGTCCGTGTACTTCTGTGGCGCTCCCCGGAGGTCGGATGGCCTCGCAGCCCAGCCCTTGATCACCTCTGGCGTGATCCAGAGGGTGATGTCGCCGCGGTTGACGAGAGCCTGATCGTGCGCCGCCCAGTTGGTGACTCGATACCTTGTCTTGTACTTCGGGTGGACGCGGGAGTTCATGAGCTCAGGATGCACTCTGGAGCCGGATCAAGCCCTCTGGCCCCCTTTGCATGGCCGGGCGACGAGCATTCATGCACCAACGCCGTAGTAGAGCCCTAGACAAGGCCGGCCCAGAGAATTCCACTGTAGGATCACCCTCCGCGAGCGATCCCTACGACCCCTCGTAAACCAAGCCCCACCCCCATCGCAAGCACCGGCTTGCGGAGCGCCCCTAGCGGATCACAAGCGACCAAGAGCATGAGCAAGAACTTCGAGCGCCACCGTCAAGCCTGGACGGATAGTGAAATCGGCAAGCTGCGCATGTTTGCCAACAAGGGCATGAGCATGCAGGCCATCGCCAAGGCGCTGACCCGCAGTGAAGAGTCGCTCAAGAAGCGCGCTAAGATCGACAAGCTGAAGATCGCGAAGGCGCGCTAGGAACTGCGAAAGATCGCGGGGGTGCAAGCCCCGCCCCGGCACCGCTGTGGAGCGTGCACGCCGGGGCTAAGAGCAATCCGCGCTACGGCAGGAAGACTATCTCAAGTCCGTTCGAGAGGTCGGACCTAGCGCCGCCGGCCGCGTTGTCGCGAAACCAGGCTTGGAAGTTCAGGGTCGTGCCGGCCAGGATCGGGTTGGCCATGCTCGTGGGCTGGTTAAGGTCGAGTTGGTGACGCAGGGTCTCGCCCGTGATGCTGTGGGCCGGCAGTCGCACCGTTCTTCCGGTGACGCAACGGATACCGTTGGCGAAGGGGGTTTCGCTCTGGCTGGCGCTGTAGAAGAAGATGCCGACGCTGTTCGGAACAGGTCCTGCGACCAGCTCCACATTGTTCATGGCCACAGAGTTGGATCCTGCTGCAGTGATTTGAGCCGCTCTGCCCGTGGAGTTAGCGCCCGAGCTGCAGTAGCTCACACCAACCCCAGCCTGACTGTCGTCGTAGATCTCGACTGCGCTGCTCGGAGTGATGCCATTCACACAGCCCCCGGCGAAGAAGGCCTCGTCGCCCACAGTGGTGGAAGCAAAGTTGCAGCGTGGGTGAGCGAGATTCGTCGTGGACCACTGACCGGTGGCCGTGTCAAAGATGTCGACCACATCGCTGGAAGTGGCCGGCGGCAGGAAGCCCCCCGCGAAGATGACCTTGGTGCCAGCAGTGGTAGCGGTGAAGGAATAACGAGCCTGGGAAAGATGCGCGACCGACCATGTGTTGGTGCTGGCGTCGTAGATATCCACCGTGTCAACGGCGGCGCCGTTCAGCAGTCCGCCGGCGAAGAAGGCTAGCTCCCCAAGCGAGGTCGAGGCCATCAGGTAGCGAGGCTGGGAGAGGCTCTCGGTGGACCAAACGCTTGTCTCTGTGTCGAAGACGTCAACGACTGCGGAGCCGCCTTCATTCCAACCACCGGCGAAGAGGGCCTTGGCGCCGACGCTCACGGCCGAGATGCCTAGGCGTGGGGTGGATAGCGCGTCCGTACTCCACTGTCCGGTCGCGTCGTCATAGATGTCCACCACCCCCGAGAGAAGGATCGGGTTGCCGCCCCCGGCGAAGAACGCCTTCGATCCGGCGCTGGTGGCCGCCGGGAACTCGCGCCCGATACTCAAAGTCGATGTGGACCAGTTGCCCGTCGCGTCGTCGTAAATGTCGATCGAGTCGTTAAAAAAACGCCCGCCAGCGAAGATGGCCTTGGTGCCAACACTCGTGGCGGAGAGGCCCGTCCGTGGCTCCGACAGGCTCGCGGTGGACCATGTCCCTGTCGTACCGTCGTAGATATCGACACTGTCGAATTCGGTGACCGCATCCCAGCCTCCGGCAAAGAGCGCTTTGGATCCGACACTGGTGGCAGCTAAATAGAAGCGGGCCTGGGACAGGTTGCCCTCAGACCATTGAGCGGCAGCAGGGGAAGCGAACAGAGCGAGGGGAAGGCACCAGCGCACTAGCGGCTGGACCAGGAAGGAACGGGTCATGGGGCTATTCTTGAAGGGACACGGGGAGGATGACGCGACCCCGGAGGATCATCGTTCTGCCCACAGCGGCGTCTCATCTTCAAACCGAATCGAGCCTTCCAAAAAGCCGCATACCCGTCTCCACGTGCCTTTCCGCACCCCAATAGGGCGATTGCGCGCAACGCTATTTTCGCTGCTCTCCCTACGCCCAGCGGCTTGCAGACTGCCCCCTGTGGACAAGAACTCCGCCTAATTGCACACCCCTTGGTCGCGACCTTCTGCGCAGGCTCAGGCCTTCACGCGAGGAGCCCTCGAACGCGCCGCCTCAAGTACGGCAGCACATCGTCCTCGAACCATGGGTTCTTCTTGAGCCACAGATTGTTGCGCGGGCTGGGGTGCGGCAAGGGCAAGCGGCTAGGCCGGTGCTCCTTCCACTCACGCACAGTGTCCGTGAGCAACTTCTTCGGCTGCTCGAGATGCCACGCCATCGCGTACTGACCGATGACGAGGGTCAGCTTCACGGCAGGCAGACGCTCGAGCAGCGCCTCCCTCCACTCCGGGGCGCACTCCTTGCGGGGTGCAAGATCCCCCGAGCGCCCGGTCCCTGGATAGCAGAACCCCATGGGCAGGATCGCGATCTGCGAGGCATCGTAGAAGGTCTCCCGCGAGACCCCCATCCACCCTCGCAAGCGTTCACCGCTCGGATCATCAAAGGGCACGCCCGATTCATGCACCCGCCGACCCGGTGCCTGGCCGGCGATCAGGATGCGTGCCTTGGCGTGCACCTGGAGCACGGGACGAACACCATCCTCCAGAGACTCTTCACAAATGCGACACGCGCGCACGTCGCGCACAAGGCTTGCAAGGCTCTGCTTTCCCATGACTCATTCAGGTGGCTCTGCTCGCGATGCCTCCCCACCAGCACGCTGGCAAATCCAGCGCTATACAAGCAGGGCCCGGCTCGAGCGAGCTGGCTTACCAGCCTACTCGAGCGCGGGCCCTAACCCATTGGCTAGTTAAACGTCAGGCAGACAGCCTGCGTGAAGTTTGACGCGCCAGTTCCATCCCGGTACCAGAACTGGAAGTACCAGGTCTCGCCGGCCATGATCGCCACGGGCCCCGTAGAGCGCGGGATGCTGGTTAGATCGAGCACCGTCTCGATGGCACCGGTCGAACCCGAGTTGCCGATCTGAGCTATGTGACGACCCTTGCCGGAGCCGAGGCACAGAATGCCATCGGACACCGGGAGGTTCCCGGTGTTCATGCTGTTGAGCAAGTAACCGGACTCACCGAGGGGCAGGCTGCTGGCCCGCATGGTGACACTGTTGTCCATGACCGCCAGGGAGCCGGTGGCCGTGAGGACACCGGGGAAGCCCGAGGTATTGACGTTTGCGGGGCCGCAGAAATCGGTGCCTAAGGGCTCGATTACGCCGGCCACGGCCATGTCGTAGTCACCGCAGTCTGCAGGCGTACTCACCCAAAGATTGACCTTCGCGATGATGGTCTGCGTGACGCCAGTATTGTTGGTCCAGCTGACGGACTCGTTGTCGCTGACGCTGAATCCACAGTCCAGGGTGTCGTCG
>JBLIOL010000258.1:0-8216 GCA_047639615.1 Planctomycetota bacterium
GTCGCCAGGTGGCTTCGAAGGCGGCGCCGTTGAAGGTGGCGGAGCCGGCGTCATCCGGCTGAATTTCGCTGCCTTGGAACTCGGCACCGAGGGTCCAGCCGCGGTGTTGCCAGGCGGCTTCGAGGCCGGTGGTCCAGGCGGTGGCGTCGGCGAGGGTGCCGCTGTCGATCAAGCGCTTGAGCTCGCGCGAGCCGGGGCGTGCGTGGTACTGCAGGTCATCCTGGCGGTAGCTGCTCCACAGGCCCAAGTGCAGCAAGCTGGCTCCGGGTGCGTCACCACCTGAGGTCCATGCGGTGCGCGCGGTGATCGAGCGGCCCTCGCCTTCGGGGTGTAGCGAGGCTTCGTCGGAGTTGCGAAAGGCGCCCAGCCAGACACCCCAGGCGGCGTCGCGGCGGCGCAGCATGACACCTAGGTTGCGGCCGGGCGTGAAAGCCTGGGTGGGGGCCGAGCGTTCGGGGAAGGGGTTGGCGCCGGAGCTGCGCAGGGCGTCCATTCCGGCGGGCTCCCGCTGCTGACCGGCGGAGAGGCGCCAGTTGCCACGGTCGACCCAGGCTTGGAGCTCTTTGAAGTCCACCTCGTCGCCGGCGAAGTCCCACTGGGCCTTGCCCTCGAGCAGCTCACCGATGGAAAAGGCCGCCTGGAGGCGCGCGCTGCGCAAGCTCTGCCCGCCCGCCACAGGGTCGTCGTCAGCGTCTCGGCCCGAGGCTGAAAGAGCCTCCAGGTAGGTGCGGCCGTGCAGCTCCAGGGTTAAGGGCCCAGGAGGTGTGAACTGAATGCCATCGGCGCTGCTGATCCAGGCCTGCGGCTCCGGAACGGGGTCCTGGGGCAGGAGGAGCAGGACGAGGAGCGGCCACATGCGGGACAGTCTATGCGATTCGCACTCCCTTAATACTTCCCCAGCGCGGGGTTCACGGACCGGGCACATGCTCCCGCCATCGAATCCGCGCCGGCTTGGCGCACACCCGCTTTCACCCGCTTTCACCCGCTTTCAACAAGGCAAATCGCAGTGAGTATCACACCTGTTCGTCGTCTCGCTCTGGGTCTTATGGCCACGGGCGTCTTCTGCTCTCTCGCCACGGCTCAGGTCGAGGTGGACAAGAACCTGCCCAAGTACGCAGGCACTAGCGGCGTTGCGGGCGGCATCAATAGTGTCGGCTCGGACACCATGAATAACCTCATGGCGCTCTGGGGCGAGGGCTTTGCCAAGCACTACCCGAGCGTTTCGATCGAGGTCGAGGGCAAGGGTTCTTCCACCGCGCCGCCGGCCCTGATCGAGGGCACGTCGAGTTTCGGACCCATGAGCCGCGAGATGAAGGCCGAGGAGGTCGACGCCTTCAAGAAGCGTCATGGCTACGCGCCGGTGGCCTTGCCCACCAGCATCGACATGCTGGCGGTCTACGTGCACCGCGACAACCCCCTGGCTAGCCTGAGCCTGCAGCAGGTGGATGCGATCTTCTCCAAGACACGCAAGGGTGGCGCTAAGCAGGACGCGCGCACCTGGGGCGACTTGGGCCTGACCGGGAGCTGGGCAAACAAGCCCATCAGCATCTACGGGCGTAGCTCCGCGTCGGGTACCTACGGCTACTTCAAGAAGCACGCGCTCTACAAGGGCGACTTCAAGGGCTCGGTCAAGGAACAACCTGGCAGCGCATCCGTTGTGCAGGGCGTGGCTTCTGACCTGTACGGCATCGGCTACTCTGGTATTGGCTACAAGACGGCCGATGTGCGCGCGCTGCCGCTATCCGTCGACAAGCACTCCGCGCCCATCGGCGCGACGCCCAAGAACGCCTACACTGGAGAGTACCCCCTGGCGCGCTTCCTGTTCATGTACGTGAACTACAAGCCCAACAGCAAACTCGATCCCTTGCGCCGCGAGTTCGTACGCTATGTCTTCTCCCATGAGGGGCAGTCCATGGTGGTGGAAGACGGGTATTTCCCGGTGCCTGCTCAGATTGCTGAACGCGCCCTGAAGACGGTGGGCTTGGACCTTCCCCAAGGGAAGTGAGCCGCACTCCGCGTAAGACTAGGCAGCGCAGCACACGCCGCTCTGCCCGCCTGGGTGAACGCATCGCCGAGATGGCCATCATGCTGGGAGGCATGGGGACCATCGCGGCGGTGGGTTTGATTCTTGGGTTCCTGATATGGACGGTGGTGCCGCTGTTTCTGGATGCGGAGCTGCTCTCCGAGGCGCACCTGGAGCAGCCCGCTTCTGGGGCGGGCGAAGTCCTGGCCATGGGAGTCGACGAAGAGCGACGTCTGGTCTGGGGCTGGCGCAGTAGCGGCGAGCTGGAATTGATCGATGCGCGTACGCAGGGGCCCTTGATTAGCATGCAGCCCTGCGGGGATCAGGTGCCCAGCGCGGCCTCCTTCTCCGTCGATCGCGAGCATGCTGTGTTTGGCTTTGCGGACGGTAGCTTGCGGGTGGCGAGTATCGGTTTCGAGCTGGATTACCTGGGTGAGGAGCCGGCAGAGCTGCGCGATCTTGCTGTAGGCGAGACGCGCCGCATGGGCGCCGATGTGGTTGAACGCACCCAGGCTGGGCAGCTGCGTTTGACGCATTTTGCAGTGCAATTGGATGACCCGATCCAGACCGGTTCGAGCGCTGCGATCGTCGCCATCGATCAGGTGTTTTCTCCGACAGGGCATTTCATTACCAGCCTGCATGCGGACGGAGCCCTGCGCATCTCGCGCGTGCGCGAGCGCGAAAACCTGCTCACGGGTGAGGTTGTTCGGACACTTAGTGGGGCGGACCTGAGTGGTATCGCGCCCGCAGGCTTGGAGCAGGCCGTATTTCTGCGCATATCCGGTCTGGGTACGCAGCTCTATGTGGGCTGGGCGGATGGCCGTGTCGCGCACTTCGATGTGCAAGACATGGATGATCCGCGTCTCTTACGTGTGCTTGATGTAGTGCCAGCTCCAGAGCGCAGGTTGGTGCAGCTCGATATGCTGGCGGGACGCACGACCTTGGTCGTGGCGGATAGCGCGGGTGAGCTATCGACTTGGTTCTCCGCGCGGGGCGCGAATGGTGAGCTGGAACTGCTGCGCGCGCAGGTGTTGCAGGAGGCCGCTGGCGAGCCGGTGACGGCGCTGGCAGCCTTCTCGCGCTCGCGACTCCTGGCTGCGGGCTTTGGCGACGGCATGCTGCGCCTGTATCAGACCACCTTGGGCGACTTGTTGATCGAGACGCAGCTCTCCGAGGCACCCGAGGCTCTAGTGATTCCGCACAAGCAGGACAGCTTGTTAGCGCGTAGCGCAAACGGTCTCTCCAGCCTGAGCATGCAGCTCTATCACCCTGAGGTGAACCTGAGCAGCTTGTTCCTACCGGTGCACTATGAAGGCTATTCCGCGGGTCAGCACTCCTGGGAGTCCTCGTCAGGCACAGATGATTACGAGCCCAAGCTCGGGCTCTGGCCGCTGGTCTTCGGCACGCTTAAGGCGACCTTCTATTCCATGCTCTTCGGTGCTCCGCTGGCCTTGCTCGCGGCGCTCTACACCTCAGAGTTCTTGCGTCCCAATCTGCGCTCCAAGGTCAAGTCGAGTGTCGAGTTGATGGCGAGCCTACCCAGCGTGGTGCTGGGCTTCTTGGCGGCCTTGGTGGTCGCGCCCTACGTTCAGGGGGTGCTGCCGCAAGTGGTCATGAGCATGTTCACCGTGCCCTTTGCCTTGCTGCTAGGGGCGCATCTTTGGCAGCGCCTACCGCGACCTCTGGCTGTCATGCTGGAAGGTGCGCCGCGCTTCATTGCGATCGCAGCCTGTATTCCACTCGGGGTGTTGGTCGCCCTGGGACTTGGACCGCTCGCGGAGAACTTGCTCTTTAGTGGCGATATCATGGCTTGGCTGGACGGCCAGGTTGGTGCCGCGTGGGCCGGTTGGCTCGTGCTCCTGCTGCCCGCATGCGCTGGGATCGTGGCCATTGTTAGCGGGCTACTGCCTAGCACCGAGCGTAGGTTAGGACGCTTCCTGCTAACGGTCGTCAGCGCACTCGGCTTAGCCCTGCTGCTGGGCATCGGGCTGGAGTGGGCCGGGTGGGATCCACGGGGTTCTGCCCTGAGCACCTACGAGCAGCGCAATGCCTTGATCGTTGGCTTGGCCATGGGCTTTGCCATCGTGCCGATCATCTACACGCTGGCGGAAGACTCACTCTCTGAGGTGCCCACGGCACTGCGCATGGGCAGCCTCGGCGCCGGTGCGACACCCTGGCAGACCTCCATACGCATCGTGGTGCCCTTCGCCATGAGTGGGCTCTTCTCGGCCCTGATGATCGGTCTCGGCCGCGCCGTGGGCGAGACCATGATCGTGCTCATGGCGGCGGGCAATACGGCCATTCTCGACGTCAACATCTTCAACGGCTTCCGCACCCTGGCGGCCAATATCGCAACCGAGATGCCCGAGGCCGTGCGCGGTAGCGGGCACTACAGAACGCTCTTCCTGGCTGCTCTGGTGCTCTTCAGCATGACCTTTGTGCTGGGGACCGTGGCCGAGCTGGTGCGCTGGCACTTCCGCCGCAAGACGAGGGCCATGTGAGCACTGTGAATCCTATGGACTCTGATCAAACGCCGAAGCCGCGGCGGACTCGCACGGCAAGCTTGAGTGCCCACGGCGAGCCCATGGTTTGGCTCTGCGGTGGTGCACTATCCCTGTGCCTCGTGATGATCGTGGGCCTGCTTGGCTTGGTTATCTATCAGGGCAGCAGCACCTTTTGGCCACAGGAGATTGTGCGTCTCGAGACGCAATCGGGCCAGGCCTTCCTCGGGCCGGTGACACGCACGGAGGATGTGCCTGGCACGGACGGGGAGGCCCGCAGTTTGGTGCGTACGGGTAACTTCGAGCAGACCGGAACGAACTTCGACTGGGTACCTGCGAGCCAAGTGGTTACCCGCAAGAATCCGGAGTGGGCGCTGGTGCTTGAACGACTAGCTTCGGGTCGCTCCTATGGCGTGCCCATGGAATACCGTGTTGGGGGAGAGCTGCTAGCGAGTGGACCCGAGGCCGTATGGGGTGCCTACCAGACCGACCTTGAGGACGTAAACGAGCGCAGTGCCCAGGCGCGCGCCATTGAGGTCGGGCCCTTGGCGGCTAACGCTAGACGCCTGCGCCAGGCTCAGTTGGACATTAGGCGCGCCGAACTGGCCAGTGGTGAGGACTCTAGCGAGGTGCAGCAGGCGCGGAGTGCCTACGAGGCAGCCTCCACCCTCGCTAGCCAGGAAGGCGCAGCCTTGGCGGAAGAGTTGTCCGATCTGCACGCGATCAACAGCGCCTACGTGATGCGGATTGAGATTGCGGACGGCAGCCTGGTGGATGTGCCGGTGGCGGACATCGTGCGCGCCGTACCCGTCAACAGGTTGAGCTTTGGCGAGAGCCTCAGCGTGTATGTGGATCGCTGGCAAGAGTTCTTGTTCGACAATCCGCGCAAGGCCAACAGCGCGGGCGGCGTTTGGCCGGCTCTCTTCGGAACCGTGATCATGACTCTGATCATGTCCGTGCTGGTCGTGCCCTTCGGTGTGTTGGCAGCACTGTATCTGCGCGAATACGCCAAGCAGGGCGTGCTCGTGTCGCTGGTGCGTATCGCCGTGAACAACCTTGCCGGCGTGCCGTCGATCGTCTTTGGGGTCTTTGGCCTAAGCTTCTTCTGCTACATCGTTGGCGGAACCATCGACGAGATCTTCTTCGCGGAGTATTTGCCGAGCCCGAAGTTTGGCAAGGGTGGCGTGCTCTGGGCGTCGCTTACGCTTGCGCTCCTGACCCTGCCAGTTGTGATCGTCGCTACCGAGGAGGCCTTGGCCGCTGTGCCGAGCAGCATGCGCGCGGGCTCCTATGCCTGCGGCGCTACCCGCTGGCAGACCATCCGCCGCATCGTCCTACCCCGAGCCATGCCGGGAATCATGACCGGCATGATCCTCGCCGTGGCGCGCGGCGCGGGCGAGGTGGCCCCGTTGATGCTCGTGGGCGCGGTCAAGCTGGCGCCGGATCTGCCCGTGGACTTCAGCACCTTCCCCTACATCTTCCCCGAGCGCAGCTTCATGCACTTGGGCTTTCACATCTACGACGTGGCCTTCCAAAGCCAGGACTCAGAAGCAGCTAAACCCATGGTCTACACCACGACTCTGCTGCTGATTGCCCTAGTGATCGGCCTAAACCTCGCCGCCGTCGCGGTTCGCTCCCGTCTGCGCCGGCGCTTTGCTGCAGCGCGCTAATTCTGTGACACTCATGAGCACCAGTATCCTAGACCCCTTCACCGCCCGCGGCACTTTGGCCCAAGCACAGACGCAGGTTCCCAGCACCGATGAGGTGGTAGTGGACTTCCGCGGATTCCAGTTTTGGTACGGCCAGAACCAGGCCCTGCACGACGTCGATCTGGCCGTGCCCCGGGGCAAGGTGACGGCGCTCATCGGTCCATCCGGTTGTGGGAAATCAACCTTGCTGTGCTCGGTCAACCGCATGAACGACCTGGTTCCAGGGGTGCGCATGAAAGGCTCCGTGCGTATCAATGGCGACCCGATCTACGGCTCAAGTGTGGACGTCATCGAGCTGCGCAAGCGCGTGGGCATGGTCTTTCAGAAGCCCAATCCATTCCCCATGAGCATCTTCGAAAACGTGGTCTATTCCCTGCGTATCGATGGTGTTCGCGATCGCCGTGTTCTGGCCAAGGTGTGTGAGGAAAGCCTGCGCCGAGCTGCGCTCTGGGACGAGGTCAAAGACCGCTTGAAGGGTAGCGCTCTAGCACTCTCCGGTGGGCAGCAGCAGCGGTTGTGCATCGCGCGGGCGATCGCTGCGGAGCCTGAAGTGCTCTTGCTCGACGAACCGTGCTCTGCACTGGACCCCATCGCCACCGGCCATGTGGAGGATCTGATCGAAGAACTGAAGGGCGACTACTCGGTGCTGATGGTGACCCACAGCATGCAACAAGCCAGTCGCGTCAGCGATTGGACAGCCTTCATGTACATGGGGCGCATGGTCGAATTCGGCACTACGGAGCAGATTTTCCTATCACCACGCCAGCAGCAGACAGAGGACTACGTCACCGGCCGTTTCGGTTGAGAGGAGAGCATCATGAGTAAGCATCTATTGCACGACCTAGAGGCCTTGGAGCGCGGACTGTTGAGCCTGGGGGGATTGGCCGAGGAGGCCGTCAGGCGCGCGATCGCGTCCCTGGTTGGCCGCAGCGACAGTTTGGCGGTGCAGGTGATTCACGGGGACGAGGCTATCGACCGCGCGGAAGTCGCCTTGGAGGAGGAGTGCCTCAAGGCTCTCGCCTTGCATCAGCCGGTCGCTAGCGATCTACGCTTCATCGCCGCGTGCATCAAAATCACATCCGACCTGGAGCGCATCGGCGACCTAGCCGTCAACATTGCGGAGCGAGCCGCTTCCCTGAGCCGTGAAAATCCTCTGGCTGCGCCACCGAATCTGGAGGCCATGACGGAGAAGGTGACCGCCATGCTGCGCAACTGCCTGGACGCCTTTGTGCAGGGGGATGTACCGGCCGCCTGGTCCGTTATGGCCATGGATGATGAGGTGGACGCCCTGCACAGCACGGTCATGGGTGACATGCTCGGGCTGATGAAGTGCGAGCCAGAGCAGGTAGACGATGCCATGCTCTTCCTCTCCACTTCCAGGCACCTGGAGCGGATCGCTGACCACGCTACGAACATCGCCGAGGATGTGGTCTACATGGTGGAGGGCACGATAGTGCGCCATGGACGCCGTTTGCCCGAGGGTACAGGCCAAGGCTGAGCATTTGTGGGTAGGCAGGTGGGCCAGCCCACCCCGCAGTTGGTCGATGCGGTATCCTGAGTGGGCTCGCTCGGATCCCATCCTGCCAACTTGAACCGCTCCTTTGTCCTCTCCCTCACTCGACGCCGTTCGCGAGGTCGCGAATCAGTTTGACGTTGCCGGTGAAATCACCGCCGTCGACCCGCTGATACGCGGCCACATCAATCACACCTTCATCATCACTCGTAAGGGGCCTGATGGAGTGCAGCGCACGCTGCTTCAACGGATCAATGATCACGTCTTCCAGGACGTGCCAGGTCTGATGCACAACGTCGAGCAGGTGACGGGTCACCTCAGGCGCGGTTCCTGGCGCGCGGCCGGCGAATTGGAGACCCTGACTTTGGTGCGCACCAAGCTCGATCGCGCCTACCTGAAGTCGGGGGCGGACTCCTGGCGCTGTTACAACTACGTGGAAGGCACACGCACCTTCAACAGTTGCACGGGGA
>JBLIOL010000259.1:0-8198 GCA_047639615.1 Planctomycetota bacterium
CCATGACCTCCCCGGATGACATGCAGGCCTACATCCAGCAGGCCCAGAAGGACCACGCTGCCGGCGGCTGCATGCCCTTCGCCATCCAGGGAGCCAACTCGGATCAGGTGCTCGGCTCCACACGCTATGGCAACGTGGCTTTAGAGCACCGGCGTCTCGAAATCGGCTGGACCTTCATCGACCCCGGCACCTGGGGCACGCTCGTCAACACCGAGTGCAAGCGTCTCCTTTTGAGCTACGCCTTCGGACACCTGGAGTGCTTGCGCGTGGAGTTCAAGACCGACTCCTACAACGCACGCTCACGCGCTGCCATCCTGCGTCTAGGCGCTGAAGAGGAGGGAACCCTGCGTCAGCACATCGTGTGCGCGGACGGACGCCTCCGCGACACGGTCTACTTCTCGATCCTCGCCGCCGAATGGCCCGATGTGCGTAATCGCCTAGATGGTCGTCTAGCCGCCGAGTAGCGCGGGATGCCGTAGCATGGCTGTCCCATGCTAGCCCTGCTATCGACAATCCTTCTGGCGGCCACCGCGCCCCAAGCCGCAACCCCGAGTCACCTGCAAACAGCCCGGGCTGAACTGCAGGTCGAGCGCATCGAAACCCTCGAGTTTGACGTGAGCGAATTGGAGGCCGGCCTCGCCTGGCAACTCCAACTTCAGTTCGAGGGCGTCAGCTACGCTGCTTGGCTCGAGCCTACCATCGTGCGCTCCTCAGGCTACAAGGCCATCGCCAACGGCGTGGACGGCAGGGTGGACTGCACAGTGCCGAGCCTCGGCACTTGGCGCGGACCGCTAAACGGTCTACCCGGTGCGGTGGTAGCTGCCACCAAGGGCCCCGACGGCCTGCGCATCGCCGTACTCGGAGGACCCGAAGGCGATTGGTTCGTGCAGCCGCTCTCCAGCTTGGCGCCCAGCGCAGGCCGTGGTCTGCACGTGGCCTACCGCGGCGTAGACCCCTTCCTAAGTGGTGTATGCGGTACAGATACGGAGTTCTCGCCCGTGGGCCCGCCCAGCGGCGGCGAAACCGAGTCGGGACCGAACTGCCTGAGCATGGCGGAGGTCGGCTTCGACTTAAACTACGAGCGCTACCTGTATTCGAGCGACGTCCTGGTGATCCAATCGGAAATGGACGCCTACATGAACGCGGTTGCTGCCATCTACATTCGCGACCTCTTGATCGACTACACCATCAGTCACCTGGAGATTCGCACCAGCGCCGGCCCGCCCTACACGAGCAACGATCCGGGCACCTTGCTCAACGCCCTACGCGCGGAATGGACCAGCACTCTGGCCGGCGTGCAGCGCGACATGGCGCACCTGCTCGTGGGCCAAGAAATGGACACGAACGTGATCGGTCTGGCCTACGTGGGCGTGACCTGCAGTCAGGCCTGGGCCCACGGCCTCACCCAGGGCAACCTGGGCTTCGGCGGCGTGGTCTCGGTGCTCAGCCACGAGTTCGGCCACAACTGGAACGCGCCCCATTGCCTGGATACCGATAGCTGCAACCAGATGTGCGGCGGGTGCACGGTCTTCGGCCCGAATACCGTCAAGCGCATCAAAGACTTCACCGCAGCCATCGGATGCTTGGATCCCTGGCCTGCGGCCAGCACCCCCGTGAACCCCTACGCTGCACCCGACTTCGCCCAGGGCTACGGACCCATGCAGCTGGACCTGCTCGCTAACGACCACGACGGAAACTGCGAAGCATTGACCCTCTCCGTAGCCCCCACCAGCCCCGCGGGCGCCATGCTCAGTGTGCTGGTCGGCGCCGGACCCGCGGGTCAGGACCTGTTGCAGTACATCCCGCCCAGCATCAGCTACGAGGGCACGGACACCTTCCCCTACACGCTTACCGATAGCTCCGGCCTCACCGCAACAGCCCAGGTCAGCGTCGTTCAAGCCAATGCCGCCGCCGACCTGGTGGCCCACTACCGCCTCGACAATATCTTCAGCTCGGAGCTGATCGACTCCAGCATCTACGGCCAGGACGGCAATTTCTGGGACAGCCCCAACCAGGGTCTAAGCGGCGCCGCCAACGGTACCAATTACGCCGTGCGTTTCGCCGGCGCTCCCCAACGTGCCAGGCACCCGGACTTGGGATCGCCTCTGCACAGCATGCGCGAGAACCTGAGCGTCGCGCTCTGGGTGCGCCCGGAGCAACTCACGGGTAGGCAGCGCTACTATGGAAACGGCGGCAGCTGGAGCGTAGGTCAGCGTGACGGCCAATTGATGTTCACCACCCACGGCATCAAGGACTACTACAGCGTGACGGCCCTCACGGCGAACACCTGGCAACACGTGGCCTTCGTCTTCACCCCGGGCCACGACGTGCGCTTCTTCTTGAACGGTGTGCTGCTCTCCCAGGCGGCCGGTAATCAGCCCGCCGCCGTGTCGCCCTTCAGCGGCTGGTTCCTGGCTACCCACAACGACCAGGACGAGTACTTCGTAGGCACCCTCGACGACATTCAGGTCTACGACAATGCCCTCGAAGACGGGCAGGTGGCGAGCCTCTTCGCCAACCCCGGCCAAGAGTTGCTCGAGGATTGCGCCTCCTGGAACTACTGCCAAGCAACGCCGTCCTCCATCGGTGTGCCCGTCAGCATGTTGGCCCAGGGCTCGCTCGCGGTGCAGGACGACAACTTCTTTCTGGGCGTTGTTGGTGCTCCCCCCGGCCAATTCGGGCTGTTCCTGTATGGACCTAGCTTCCAGTTGAGCCCGGCCGCCGGGGGCTGGATCTGCGTGGGCAACCCCGTACGCATGGGCGCGACCCAAATCGACGGCCTGACCAGCGCCACCTGGCAGGTGAACCTCTCCATGCCCGCAGCCGGGGGCTCGGCCATCGTCGGCGGCTCCACCTGGTGCTTCCAGTTCTGGTACCGCGATCCCGCTCTGGGCGCCGGTTCCAACTTCAGCGATGGATTGGTGGTACTCTTCTGCGACTGAGGAAGCGCGCTTCGCCTTCCCCACCCATTCCACCTACGCCTGGAGGCAGCTGATGATGTTCAACATGAACGCCCGTTTCTGCGCCTCCGTGCGCGCTTAGGTAGGCCTGCGGACACGTTCCGCAAAACCTCACCTATCCCGCGCTCGGAGGCTCTATTGAGCCGTTGCAAGTCCCCCGTTTATCCGACGCCGGGGACCCGAACGCGGTCTGCCCGGTGAGTTTCCACTCTGGAGACATGCCTAGGCTTGGCGTTGGATAGGAGACGGAACCAGATTGGATTCCGAAGAGAAAGACGACCAAGTAGCCCGTTATCGGCGCGGTCAAGCAAAGTGCAAGAGTCTGGAAGAGCGCAAGCTTCTGGAGCAATCCTCGAAGCAGCGCAAGTCCACACGCAAGACGCGCGGCAGGCAGCACCAGGACTGGGGCGACTACGACGATGAGGATCCCTTCGAGACCTTTGAGGTCATCGAACGGGTCGCTAAGGACGGTCATGCCCAAGTCACAGGTACCGCCATTCTGAATGTGCCACACCCATGGTTGGTGATGGGCACCGGGCCGCGCATGGTCACAGTGACCAAGGGCGGTCCCCTGCGAGAAGCCCACGTGGGCGGCAGCGCATTGCCACAGGGTAGACCTGTGGTGGGCGACCATGCCCTGCTGGAGGAACTCGCCGGCGGCGAGGCGCGCCTGCGCTCCATCGCCGAGCGCAAGAGTGTGCTCGAACGCAAGGACCCGGGTCAGGCCCATCGCAGCAAGGTGCTCGCGGCCAACGTGGACGTGGCACTGCTGGTGGCGACGGCCGGGCCCAAGGGCCTGCGCCAGAGGCTCCTGGATCGCTTGCGGGTCGCTGTAGAGAACGGCAACATTCTGCCGGTAGTAGTGCTGAGCAAGCTGGACCTGCTCGAGGGCGATATGCTCAAACTCGTGCTGCGTCAACTGCAGGAATTGCGTGCCGACGGCATCAGCTCCCTGGCGACTTCGTCGCTCAAGGGCGCCGGTATCGCCGAATTGCGTGAGCTTCTACAGGGACGCATCAGTGTGGTGGTTGGGCCCAGCGGAGCCGGCAAATCGGCCCTGCTCAACAGCCTGGATCCGGACAACGAGCGAGGAACTGGAGCGGTACGCAGCTCCGATTCGCGCGGTCGTCACACCACCACCGCTGCCAGCATGCACGCTTTCGGCGAGGACGGCGGTTGGCTGATCGACACCCCCGGCATCCGGGAATTCGGAGTGGTCAATCTTGATCCCGTGGCGTTGCTCGAGTCCTTCCCCCTGCTGGCGGAGCTCGCCGTCGGTTGTCAGCGTGGCTGCACCCACCAGGACGACCCGAGTTGCGCACTGGCTCTTGCGGCCACGGATGACGAGCGCCTAGACCGCGAGTATCGAAGCTTCCTACGCCTCTTGGATGACGTGTAGGTAGCGATTGAGACGGCGCCCGCCCTCAAGCGTGAGGCCGGGCGCCGTCTCCTACTTCAGCGCCGCAGACTAGCGCGCGCGCGCAGACCGTCGCCCTCTTCGAATTGGAGGCTCGCGCCAAGGCCTTGGATCTGCTCCAGGAAACTCGGCTGAGGGAGCTCCATACGCGGCGCCTCGGGTGTGCCGAAGAGCGACGATTCGTAACGAGCGCTATCAGGATTCCAACGCAAACTATCGCCGCCCTGGAGCATGGGCACAGAGGGGAAGTAGCGCGCCCACACGGCAGTCGGATCCTCACCGGGGAAACGTCGCCGCAGTTCATCCCACAGGGGCAGAGCATCCCAAGCGGCCAGTTGGAACTGACCGCGGTTGTCGAGGCTCCAGCCCCGACCGAGCAAGCCCAAGCCAAGCTTGGTCACGCCACAGGCAGCCTGATCACCGGTCCATTGATTCTCAGGTGCGGGCGCAGCGACGCCGTTCTCGCGATCGATGGCGTGCTCGAGCACCTCCGTGCGCAGGGAAATCAGTAGGGCATCCGCGACGGTGGCGTAGTAGAGCCCCAGATCTTCGAAGCCCGTGGAGTCATCGGCGATGACGGCCACGTAGGAGCTCTCTCCGTGCTTGCGCGTCTCCCAGCTCAGCATGCCGGGAGCGGACTGTTCGATGAAGCCACGCAGGCCGCTCATGAAGAGCGCCATCTGCAGAGGGTTGTCGCAGGCGATGCGAATCCCGATAGGCATTTCGAGAGCGTGCTCACCAATCCAGTCCAAGGGATCCTCCTGATTGGCTGCCTGCTCCCAGAAGGGCGAGTCCTCCAGGTAGACATTCGCATGGTCGCCAACCCACAGCAGCGGGTCAGCGATAGAAGGTAGCGTGCTATTGAAGAAGCCCCGCAGGCTCACCATGGAGCGCGAGTCCATGTCGAGCGCCCAGACCATCTGGCCCATGAGCTGCTCACCCCCCACAGCGGCACCGGCCTCCAAGTGCACCTGCCCCACCATTTCGATCATGTCGCGGTAGTCGCTGGTACGTGCCAGCGGACGCACGGAGAGGTCGAGCTCGACACCATCCTCCAAGAGCATCAGGCTGATTCCGATGGGATCGAAGACATCGCTCCACTGGCGTTCATAGTCCCGGCGGAAGGCCTCGTAGGCCTGGGCTTCGGCCTGGGTCACGCGATCAAATTCCAGCTCCACCACCGGCGTCAGAAACTCCGGCGTGCCGTAGACATCGCTGCTCGCACCGCGCGGCGTCCGGCGCAGGCGCCCACCAGCGGGGATGCGCAGGTCGTCCCGAGCACGCAGAGCGCGCAGACCAGCGTCGCCGCTGTCGCGCAACAGGGCACGCGCGGACTCGTCGGCCAGGACGGCCGCCGCGCGGGTCCGGCGAGCGGCGGCGATGCGCCACTTGGGCCCGGCCCAACGCCGGATGGCATCATCGCTCACCAGCACGAATGCTTGGCGCTCCACAGCGGGATAACGAGCGCGGTAGATCTTGTACTCCGGCAAGGCGGCGATGCAGTCGCTCTTGCTGAGGGCGGCTTGGATCAAGCCACGGACCTGTACTTCCGAATTGGAGACAACCACGATGCCGTCGGGCAAGGTCAACAGGTAGGAACACAGCTCGCGACCAGGACTGCGCACGCCCGTGTAGGCGATGCCGCCATACTCAGCGTGCTGCTCTTCGGCGCCCGCTTGCTTCAGCAGCGCCCGCGCATGCCGTTCACGCACATAGGCCTCCAACAGCCCACTGCCATCGGTCTCGAACAGGATCGCCACGTCGGTGCCCGTGCGCAGGAAGGGATCCGATGCGGTCACAGCCAGGCTCTTGACCGTGAGCCTGGAGAGCCTCTCGATCTGTTCCGAGAGTTCGACAGCTAGCTGCTGCTCATAGCGTGCCTGCACCTCGCCGTCCTCGGCCTGGGTCTCAAACATCTCGAGTAGGGCAAAGCCCTCGCTCTTGACCTCGCGCAGCAGGAGTCGCAACTCACGCACGCCATCCACAAAGAGCACGGGTTGATCGGCGGGAATCACACGGGCCAGTGCATCCACCCTGGGCTTGGCTTGTTCGAGCGCCAGGCCCCAATCCACGGGTGGCGTGGTCACGCCCGTCAAGCTGTCGAGACGCACCCATTCCGTGTCGCCTTCCTCAGGCATCAGCACCTCGTTCAAGCGCAGGTTCTCAGCCAAGGCGCGCCCACCCGTGAAGAGCCCATAGGCTGCGGCCAGCTCCAAGCGCCTGCCCCGTCGGGTACCGAGCCGCCCGTTAGGATCGAAGACGGGCAGCGCGTCGTACGGAGCTAGTTCCGCTTCGGCCGCGCTGCGCAAGTGACGCCAGAACGGCCCGCCCGGTGCCTGCCGCGCCAGATGCCAAGAGCAACTGAGGTAGCGCGACTGCAGGTAACCGCGGCGCTGCTCGGGGCTGGCTTCACTGGCGTCCAAAGTGAAAGCGAGGGACTGCCCCAC
This sequence comes from Planctomycetota bacterium, assembly GCA_047639615.1. Taxonomy (GTDB): domain Bacteria; phylum Planctomycetota; class UBA1135; order UBA1135; genus CAYWNK01. The sequence goes on from JBLIOL010000259.1 coordinate 6,825, forward strand.
CTCGCCGGCCTCTCGCGCCGGTAGGTGAATGACTCCCGACAAGGTTTGTCCTGCGGCAAACTCCGCATCCAAGCGCAGGCCAAGGCGCACATCCTCCAGCGCGATTCGCGAGCCCTGGAAGCTGCCCGCGAAGGGCACGCCCAACCAGGCCTCTATGTTCCCGTCCATGCGCACCGTCGGGTGTGCGCGACGGGCGAGCCCCTCTGCGCTCAGCACGCGCTTCGCGGGCAGCGGCGTGCTCCGCTCAAAGCTCAGTTCACTGAGACTACGGTCGAGGTAGACGTCCTGAGCCCCGGCCGGAGCGGACATCCCAAGCAGGAGAGCGAGGGTCTTCATGATCGTGCGCATGCCTCCAAGATACGCCCCCAGGAGCTCTCAGGCGCGCGACTTAGGCCATACCACTCGATAAGGACGCCTTATCGATAGTGGGCCTTAAACTAGCCCTAACTAGGGTTTGCGACGCAAGACCAAGAGCTCTACGTCCTCCGTCACGCCGCTGGGGCGTGTCACGGTGGCGCCTCCAAGCTTGGCGTAGGTCCAGGCACCCGAGGTCGCTAGCACCTGTTGGTAGCGCTCGACCCATGCGCGCTGGGGTGTGCCGCCGATATCAAAGGGCCGTGAGGCAAAGAGCAGATCGAAGTCCTGCGCCCAGGACAAGATGCGCGCCTCGCCCCAGCCTGGATCAGCGTGGCCGAGATCCATGAAGCTGCGGTCTAGGTGCGGGTCTTGCAACGCCGCTTGCACGGGGCGATCTTGCTCGAGCAGACCGAGCAGAACAGCGCCTGGCGATAGCTTGGCGGAAACGCCGCACCAGCCCATGGCTCGCACCCCGTCCCACTCATCGGCGATGGGCTCGAGCAGGGCCTCGAACTCCGCGCGCCCGAGACCGTTGGTGGGCAGGTCACGAGCAGGACTAAGATCGCGCCAACCGTCGAGCACAGCCTGCTGGTAGTCACGCGCGGCGTCGTTGCGCATGCCGACACCCTCCAAGAGCCACCACGCGTCCAGGTTAGGGATTGCAAAGCATAGCAACGCTAGGCCCCCCAGCGCGCCGCAGGCACGGCGCGGATCCCGCGGCACGCAGCTCGCGCACCCAACCCCGGCGAGCACCCAGAGGGGCACGGCCAGCGGCAAGAGAAAGCGCTCCAGGTGGAAGGGATGCGTGCTTACCAGCGTTATGGAAACCGCAGCCACCAGCCCCAGACTAATGGCGCCCCGACGTTCACTACGCAGCAATCCGGCGAGGGCACCCACCACCAAGATCAGAAGCACGCGCGGCGCCCAGACCAGAAAGGTGCCCCAGTGCAGCGCGCGCAGTGCGCCAGGCGTGGGTGCAAACTCCGTGTTGCCAGCGATCCAGACGGCGAAGGCGTG
>JBLIOL010000260.1:0-8195 GCA_047639615.1 Planctomycetota bacterium
GACGTGCCGCGATCCAAGCGATCACGATCGCTGATCAGCGCTATGAGCAGGCCAAGAACGCGGTCGATTTCATCCAGCGCTATATCTTCCCCGGTTCGTGCATCCCTTCGGTGACTGCGCTGCTTAGCGCAGCCACGCGTGCCAGCGACCTGCGCGTCGTCGACGTCGAGGATATCGGGGCTCATTACGTTCCGACTCTAGCTGCTTGGCGGCAGAACCTGCTGAAACGCTGGGACGAAGCCCGTGAACTCGGGCTCGATGACACCTTCCTGCGTCTCTTCGAGTTCTATTTTGTGTACTGCGAGGGCGGCTTCGCTGAGCGTCAGATCAGCGACGTGCACCTTGTCTTCGATCGTGTGGATCGGCGCCCGGCCGCCGCATTTACCTTCGCCGGACGCTAGACTCGGCCGATTACCATGACCAGCTTCGAGGCACCGGGCACAGCTCTCAAGCTGCTCAACTTCGTCTTGTTCCAGCTCGTCTGGTATGTGGCCGTCGATAGTGCCGCCGATGGCATGCTCCTAGTCGGTCCTGCTGCGGCCGTTGGTTTTGCGGTTCTGCACCTTACGCTCGTCAAAGAGCACGAGCGCTGGCGTGAGTTTCTTTACCTCGCTGGGGTGACCCTTCTGGGGGCCCTTTGCGACGCGGGTCTCTTCGCCATGGGCGCGACCCTCTACCCGACCAGCGCAACGGGCGCCGTCGGCGCCTGGCCCGAGGTGCTAGGTTGGCTCCCTCCCGCGTGGATCCTCTCCCTGTGGCTGGCTTTCGCCTGCTTGCCTCGCTTCAGTTTGGCCTGGTTGCGCGGCCGCTACCGACTTGCCGCTGTCTTTGGGGCAATCGGCGGACCGTTCAGTTACATGGCCGGTGTGCACCTCGGGGGCGTAGCGCTGGGCGAGAGTCCGACGTTCACGCTAGGCATACTGGCCGTCGAGTACGCCCTCGTCACACCGCTGCTCTTGCGTCTAGCGCCTGGACTGCGACCGGGATCGAGCTCCGCAGAATTCGCGCAGGACCCGCAAGTCTCCAGCAATGAATGAGACGTTAACCTTAAGGCGCGCGCTCTCCGGAACGCGATGCCACTCCCCCCACTCCAGATCACAACTGAAATCATGGTACCCAGCATTCTTCAAGTCGTAGTCGCCCTCGGACTACTCAACGTCTGGCTTCTTCGCTCGCACAAGCAAACGGGCTATCGCGGAGGCAGCTCAAGTTCATTGAAAGAGGAGTTTAGCGCCTATGGACTGCCCTTCTGGGCTTTCTACTTCGTAGGGCTGCTCAAGATCGGCTCCGCCCTCATGCTTCTCGCAGGGATCTGGTTCCCAGCCACGGTAGAGCCCGCAACCATCACCGTTTCAGGATTGATGATCGGGGCGATTGCCATGCATATCAAGGTCAGGGATCCCCTTGTTCGCTCGGCGCCCGCCATTGCAATGCTGGTAATGTGCGCGCTCATACTCGCCTTGAAATCGACAGGGTGAAACAGTGACAGAGCTGATTTTCGAAGCGTCACGAGTCCTCTCGATCACGGTCTTCCTGGTCTATGGGTGGCTTTGCATTTACTCAGATCGCATGTCCGCAGAATTTGAGCGCTATGGACTAGCGAAGTTACGCAGGCTGACAGGTGTTCTCGAAATGGCAGGCGCTATTGGGCTCTTGGCTGGCTACATTTTTCAGCCTATCGGAGCCATCGCTGCGGGTTGCCTTTGTTTGCTGATGCTACTGGCCGTGGGCGCCAGAATCAGAATCCGCGATTCGTTGCTCCAAACTTCACCAGCCTTGTTTCTATGCATTTTGAACGCATACATCCTGTGGTGCGAAGGTCTTCGGATGGGCTGGTTCACTGGCCCGCAATGAGGTTGTCAATGGGCATGGATACTCCGGAACCTGTAGGTCTACTCCGCGCATTCGTCTAGAAAGGGTGGAGCGAACGTGATCGAGTGCGATGGTGTAGGGGAGTTGCTCCCCCCCCAGGTGGACACGCTTTGGGTTTATCTCGACGCCGGATCCTCTTTCGCAGAGGAGTGGTTTCGTGAGCACTCAGGGCTTGAGGAGGTGGCCTTCGACGCACGCTTGGCTGACGTGACACGGCCGCGATGTACGTCGATTGCCGACGGCCTGCGTTTCATTCTTCTTGGTTTGAACCTGAGCCCTGGAGCAGACCCGGAGGATATGGGGTCGCTTCGTCTCGGGTCCGCTCGCATTGCATGGTGAGCCTGATCCGTCGCCGATTGGTGTCTGCCTCGGACTTGGCAGAAGAAGTAGAGAAGGGAGAGGGGCTGAAGAGCTCTGCTGACCTTCTGACCGTTCTTGCGGAGCACCTCCTCGACCGTGCAGCTCCGGAACTCGATAACCTGAGCGAGTCCGCTGGCATGCTGGAGGAGTTAGGTGCAGCTGTGCTTCGACCAGCATCCCAAGGAGTTGATGCCTATCAATCACGTTCAGTGGCTGATCAGGAATCGCTGGCGGGGGCGGACTCCGAACGGGGTATCCGGAGGCGGCCAAAAGTCTCGCGTGAGCGCGCGGTTCAGGGCGTGCGTCCTAACTGGACTATGGCTCCACGGATGCTCCCCACATCAATAGGCCTACGGCTCCTGCTACGATCACTGTCACAAACGTACCGGCCACGAAGATCAGGAGATCATTCACTTGAGTGGACCCCTTGCAGAAGTAGCGATCCCAGGGAAAGGATCGATGGCACCCAGATACCGACGAAGAGCCCCTGGTCGCGCTGTCCACCGAACCACAGCCCGACGGAAAGTAGGAGGGACAATCCTGCGGCCACCAGAATTAGAGCTTTGGCTCTTCGGATGGCGAGTGAGTTCACCCTGCGTAACTGCGGTGAAGGCGAGGCTGGTTGGAGGGGGTCTTCGGTGTGTTTCATTCGGTTTTCCATGGGGGTTCCAAACGATAGTTCGCATCCCGCCCGCCTCTGGATTCAAAAAACGTCTAAATCGTTATCTGCTCATCGCTCCGGGTCATCGGGTTGAGGTCATCTCGCTTGCATGCGAATAAGCGTTTCGAGGCCCATGCACTGAACTCCGACACCAGCCTGAGCCCGCGGGTTGCGCGTGGGGAGGCATACGGCGTCGGTATACCGCGTCGGTCACGCGGCACGCTTAGGCACCCTCCAGGGGTGGGGACAAACGACCAGGCTTAGGTCTAGGGCGATCCAAACACCGTAACGCCTCCATGGCCCTCAGGGTCGGAGGGGGACTGCTGTGCGTGTTCATTCTGGCGTCCCAGCTTGTGGTGCCCACATGGAGGGGCTACGCGGGCGAGGATTGGCTCGAGGTTCCTTGCGGGGTGTTCGAATCGCGCTGGGAGGTTCTGCAGCGGAATCACGCGGCGCGGACTCACTCCACCTGGACAGCCTGTGCCTGCAGGTACGAGGGCCGTCGCATCGCTTTCTTCGGGGCTCTAGCCAACAACCCCACGGCGACCCGGTCACTCGTCAGCAAGCGGTATCCGGTGGGCAAGCAGGCTGTCGGTTTCGTCAATCCCGGCAGCTCCAACAACGCGGTGCTGATTCCAGGTGCTCTGTCGTCGTCCCCCGCGGTAGCCATAGCCCTACTGTTTCTGAACGTAGCTGTGTTCGAACTCCTCTTGAGCTTCGGGGTCTCAAGCGACGTCCTGATGGGCAAGCACTCGAAGAGCAGCGACCCGGGCAAGCTGCAACGACTAGCGCTGCCGCCCAGGGAAGAAGGCATACCGCGTCAGTTCCTTTCCTCCGGCCTCATAGTGCTTGGAGAATGCAGCAGCCCTGCTGACCTCCACTCGGATCGGAATTTACGGGAGGCACCCCACCCCAGTCCCTATCCTCCGTCCCATGACGAAGCGCATCGATTGGTACTACCACCGCAAGGGCTGAACTAGCTGCAAGCGATCCGACGCCTACTTGGAAGGTCGGGCCACTGTCCGTGAGACGGTGAATGCGAGCAAGCAGCGCTTTGGGGCGGACGACTTGGGCGGGGTGCTTGAGGGCGCCTCGGAGTTGATCGTGGCGAAGGGCAAGAAGGTGGTCCGGGTCATGCTGGCCAAGGATGAGCTGTCTGTGGAGGAACTGGCGAAGTTGATGCTTGGGCCTACGGGCAACCTGCGCGCGCCGACGGCGCGGGTGGGGAAGAAGCTCTTGATCGGCTTCAATGAAGAGGCCTACTCGGGCGTCTTCGGCTGAGCGATGCGGCGCGCTTAGGCGTTGGTGCTCATCTTGACTCCGTATCGCCGTCTTAGAACGCGGTGGAGTTCACTCTCGTCAACGGAGTCCAAATACACCCTCACCTGTACTAGCAGGTGGGTTGTATTCCGTTGCCAGATGACCCCGGGTCGAGGTTGAGCTCGCGCAGGCTAGGGAGCGACTTGCTAACTCTGGAGGTCCTCCTCACGAATAGCCCAGGCTAGGTAGGGGTCCATCAACAACAGTTGGAGTGCGATGCACCGTCTAATGGGGGCATGCTTCGCCGACTTCCACTCTTGCTGCTTCTCACGCCCCTTAGCACGGCCCAAGGTGTCGTGTGCTTGGGTGACTCGATCACCGTCTGCAACAACTTACCTGCCGAGAGCCGCTGGACGCGTTTGTTGGAGCAACGCTTGGGGGCGGGCGCGAAGGTCATGAGTCTGGGGGCCGGGGGCACGACCATGCTCTCGGGGACCGATCGGCCGTATCTCGAGAGCGACGCCTGGCGGGCGCGGACCGCCTTCGACGCGGATGTCGCCATCGTGATGCTAGGCACCAATGACACCGTGGGCGGGCGACGCCAATGCTGGGATCAAGTCGACCACCTTGAAGACGATGTGCGCGCGCTGCTCGCCGCCGTGGGGGAGTCCTTCGAGCATCCGCGCGTACTACTGTGCTCGCCCCCGCCCATGTTCCCGGACAAGGACGGGCTTTCCATCGAGCGCTCGGCGGACCTGGCCGAGCGCGTGCCGCGTCTCGCGCAGCTCTCCACTACGTACCGCGCCATCGCCGCCCAGACGGAGGGCGTCGATTTCGTCGATCTCGCGCGGGTGCTCGACGCCGGCAAGGTCACCGACGGGGTGCACCTCGGTCCCTTCGGTTCCGCGGCCATCGCCGATCACCTGGCCGCTCTGCTACGCGTGACCGTTGAACCGGGTCCGATGGGTACCCTGAGCCTCGAGCAGGGGTTGCGGGATCTGGGGGTTGAGCTACTTGCTGGCGACTTCCACGGCTTCCCGCGGCTCGATTTCGCACTGCCCGGAGAGGGTGCCGCCTGCGTGCTAGTTCGGCCGCACATGGTGGCTGCTGGGAGGCCTTGGCTGTGGCGTGCACGCTTCTTTGGACACCAACCTGCCTTTGATCTGGCCCTGCTGGAGCGGGGCTTTCACTTGGCCTACGTGGACGTGGCCAATCTCTTTGGAGCGCCCAGTGCCGTGCAGCGTTGGGAGCTGGCTTACGATCTGCTCCACGGAGCTCTTGGCCTGGCCCCTAAGCCCGTTCTGCTCGGGCTCTCCCGAGGGGGCATGCCAGTGCTCAACTTCGCCCGGGCCCACCCCGAGCGCGTTGCGGCGATCATCCTCGACAATGGCGTCTGCGACCTACGCTCTTGGCCGGGTGGCCGCAGTGGCAAGCGCTCCGACGAGGCGTGGTCGCGCATGTTGGTCGCCCACGGGCTGTCCGAGGATCAGGCCTGGGAGGAGGGCCGCTCGCCCCTCGATGACCTGGCGCCCCTTGTCGGCATTCCCACCCACGTTCTGATCGGCGGCGCGGACGAGGTGGTGCCTCCGGCCGAGAACGGAGAGCTACTCATTGCGCGGCTGCAAGAGCTTGGCGGAAGCGTGACGCCCTGGCGCAAGCCGGGCCTCGGACATCACCCCCACGGGCTCGATCCCGTCGGTCCCCTGGTGCGTACCCTCCTGCGCCAGCTGGGGCTCGACCCGCGCAACCCAGCTGCGCACCCGGCCTCCTCGGTCGAGTACCGCAGCGGCGCCGGTTGGGGCGGCGACTCCTGGTGGGATCAGGTACGCGCCATGCGGAACCTCGCCCTGGAGCAACCGCAGCTGGACCTGGTGTTCTTCGGTGACTCGATCACCCAAGGCCTGACCGGCGCGGGGGATCGCTTGACCCACGTGCAGGGATTGCGAGCCATTGATCGCTTCCCCGAAGCGATCTCCCTCGGTCTGTCCGGGGACCGAACCGAACACCTGATGTTCCGCGCCGAACACGGAGCCTTGTCGGTGCTCGATCCGGACTGGATCGTCGTGCAGATCGGCATCAACAACATCAACGCCGCCCGACACACGGGCGCGGAGACCGCGGGCGGCCTCGAAGCCCTAGTCGTGCGCCTACTCAAGCGCGAACCCCAGGCCAGCCTGCTGCTGTGTGGGCCTTTTCCCTGCGGCGCTGAGCCCAGCGATCCGCGTCGCGCCGCCATCGATATCGTGCACCGAGCGGCGCGGGGATTGGCCCAGCACGAGCGCGTGCGCTACCTTGACCTGCGGCCCCTCTTCCTCGACGAGGACGGACAGGCTAACGAGCTCCTAGGCGGCGACAAGCTGCACATCACGGGCGCGGGGCAGAGTGCGTGGATGCAGGCGATTGCTGAGAGCCTGTTCCGTTGAACACGCTGCGAATCGGGAGGCACTAGTCTTCGAGCTCGATCATCGGCCGGGCATCGGGGCTTTCGGGCTCGGAGGCGACGAAGGTGCGGAAGCTCTCGATGAAGGGCTGCAGGTCCAGGCCCATGTAGCTGTAGCCGACTTCGGCGCGCACGCCGTCGAGCTTCTCGGTGCCGAGTTTGCCGAGGGCGATCAGGCCGCGGGGTTGTTGCATGCGCACCTTGAGGCTGGCGGCGGTGCACTGGATCAGGCCCTGCAGGTAGCTGGCCAGGAGCGGCTCGCGCTTGGCGGGGTGCCAGATGGCTTCCCAGGCTTCGTGGGCTTCCCAGAGGTAGCCGTGGTTGTAGAGGTCGATGCCGAAGAGGTAGTGGGCGTTGCTGCGCCACTGGTCGGCGGGGATGAAGTCTGCGGGCTCCTCGCGCTCGCCCGTGTAGGAGTGGCCTTCGGGGTGCTGGGTCGGATGCGCGTTCTTGCCCGGCAGGAAAGCGTAGGGCGGGAAGGGCTGGTCCGGGGCGTAGCGGGGCGGGGAGTCGGTCATGGCGCTGCGAAGAGAGTAGACCAAGACCGGGGGCCGCGTCCCTTGCGGAACGCGGCCCCCGGTGAAATTTGGATAGGGGACAAGCCCCCGTCCACTAGTTGATGCTGACTTCGTTCTTCTGGGTGCCGGACATTTCCATGCTCATCTCGAAGGTCATGGCCTGGCCGCCCATGTCCATGGACATCTCCATGTCCATGGAAACGGCGCTCTCGCCTTCGATGCTGAGGGAGTAGACGTGGCCGCCGCGGATGTCCCAGAGCAGGATGCCGGAGGACTGCAGGGCGAATTCGACGTCGACGCGGTCGAGGGTCATCTCGACCTCGGCGGGGATTTGGTCGCCCATGAGCTCTTCGACGAACTCGGACATGTCCTTGGCGGTGTCGATCTCGATCTCGATCTCGATCACGGCCACGGTCACGCCGTCCTCGTCGCGGGTGCCGGTGAACTTGCCGGAGGCGGAGCCTTCGAGCATGTCGCCGAACATCTCGCGCACATTCGACATCATGGTCGGGTCGGGGCCGCCAGCGGTCTCGGCGCCGTCCATCTGCAGGTCGATGATCAGGTCACCGCCGGGGGCGAGGATGTCTACCAGGCCGGCCAGGTCGATTTCCCACTCGTCGCCTTCGTCCACTTCGCCGTCGGGGAGCAGGACGCGCAGGTCCATGTCTTCGACGAGGCCTTCCAGGTGCTCGTCCTCACCTTCGGAGCCCTCGGCAAAGGCCTTGGTGTACTCGCCGGCGTCGGCGTCCCAGGTGAAGACCACGCTGGAACCTTCGAGGGCTGAGCTGCCGGAGCCGCTCGAGCTGTCCTCTTGGACTTGGCCCATCATGTCCATGACCATCTCCACTTCCATCTCGTTGCCGGCGGCATCGTAGGTGCGGGTGAGGGTCGCGGGACGTCCGGCGCTGGTGGCGCCGTACTTGTCGGAGACGGTGATGGTCTGGATCATATTCATGTCCATTTCCATCGAAGGCATCATGGGGTTCTCCTCGCCGTTCATGAGCATGGTCATGTCGTCGAGGGCGAACTCCACAGTGGAGGTGAAGGTCTTAGTAACGGAGCTACCGTCTTCGGGTGCGAAGGA
>JBLIOL010000261.1:0-8150 GCA_047639615.1 Planctomycetota bacterium
ACTTGCGTACACCCCTCATCGCTGGCAACTGGAAGATGAACCTCGACCGTCGGTCCGCCATGGACCTGATGGCCGCGGTGCGTCAGTGTGCCGACGCGACGCCGGGTGTGGACGTGGCTGTGTACCCCCCGTCACTCTATGTGGATGAGGTTGTGCGGGCTGCTTCGGGCTCAAACTTGGTGGTCGGCGCGCAGGATTGCTGCGAAGCCACCGAGGGCGCCTTCACCGGCGAGATCTCGAGCGCCATGTTGCGCGATGTGGGCGCCACCTCGGTGCTGGTCGGCCACTCCGAACGTCGCCATGTGTATGGCGAGGACGACGCGCGCGTGCGCGCCAAGCTGGAGCGCGGCCTCGAGGCCGGACTCGGCGTGGTGCTGTGCATCGGCGAGCAACTCGATGAGCGCGAGGACGGCCGCACGGAAGCGGTCTGCGCCGCTCAGATGCAAGCTGGCCTGGCCGGGCTCGATCGCAGCCAACTGAGCCGCATCACCTTGGCCTACGAACCTGTCTGGGCCATCGGCACCGGCAAGGTGGCCACCCCCGAGCAAGCGGGCGAGGTACACGGGTACCTGCGCGGCTTGGTCACCGGCCTGTTCGACGAACGGGCCGCAGGCGACATGCGCATCCTTTATGGTGGCAGCGTCAAAAAATCCAACGCGGCCGAGTTGCTCTCGGTCCCGGACATAGACGGCGCCCTGGTGGGCGGCGCCTCCCTCACTTCTGAGGGCTTCTTACCCATCATCGAAGCCGCCGCCGCCACGGCGACGGCCTGAATCTGCGCGCAGTCTCTTTGCTGCCACCATCATGGATACCCTCAACACTCTCCTCTACATCGTCTTCGTCTTCGCGGCGATCGTGCTCACGGTTGTGATCTTGCTCCAAGAGGGCAAGGGCGGCGGCTTCGGCAGTGCGCTCGGCACCGACGGCCAGCAGACCTTTGGCGTCAAGGCTTCCGGCATCCACCGCTTCACCGCGGGCCTGTGCTTTGTCTTCATCGCTAGCGCCGTGGCCATTCACCTGATCAACAAGAGCGTTGGCCAGGGCTCGTCCATCGACGGCGGATCCGCCCTCGACGAACCCGCTGGCGAGTGATCAGCGTGACCGTCAGGTCCATGACAGGCTTCGGCGCTGCCGAAGATCGGCGTGGCGCCGCAACGGCGCGAGTTGAGCTGCGGACTGTCAATCACAGGCACCTTCAGCTCAAGGTCCGTCTACCCGGCGAATTGGCGTCCCTGGAACCGAAGCTCGAGGCGCTCCTACGCAAGCGACTGGGCCGTGGCGCCGTGACGGCGCACGTGGCCTTGGAACGCGACGAGGAGAGCGAAGCCGCAGGCCTTAACGCCGACCGCATTCGTAGCCTAGTGGCCGAATTGCGCGCGCTCGGTAGCGAGCTCGGCCTGTCCGGGGAGCTGTCCTTGGACTCGGTGCTGCAGATGCCTGGACTGTTGGCCGGTAAGACCGAAACCGAGACGGATCCCGATCAGGGCGCTTGGGTTTTGGGCGTGGCTGGCAAGGCCGTGGACGAGTTGCTCAGTATGCGCGAGTACGAGGGCCAGGCCATGCTCGCGGACCTGCAGCTCAACGCCGGTGTGGTCGCGACGGAACTGCGCGCGATCCAAGCGCGCATGCCGGTGGTCGTGCAAGAGCATCACCAAAAGCTCACCCAGCGCGTGAACGATCTGGTGGCTGATAGCGCCGGTGTTTCGTCTGCGGACCTGGCGCGCGAGATCGCGGTGCTAGCGGAGCGCTTGGACGTCTCCGAGGAAACCAGCCGCTTGGAAGCACACCTCGGCCAGTTGGAGAGCCTTTTGGCCAGCGGTGGCCCAGTTGGGCGTAAGCTGGACTTCCTCGTGCAGGAATTCCTGCGGGAAGCGAACACGATCGGGTCTAAGTGTTCGGATGCTGAGGTGGCGCACCACGTGGTCGAGCTCAAGACGCACATCGAACGCCTGCGCGAGCAGGTCCAGAACATCGAATAGCCCGCTTGGGCGAAGGCGAGTTGCCATGACGGACGAGACTGGCGAGGGCAAGATGCTGTTGATCTCCGGGCCTTCGGGCTGCGGCAAGAGCACCATCTGCAAGCGTCTGTTGGAGGACCCCCTGGTGGAATTCTCCGTGTCCGCAACCACGCGCGAGCCGCGCGCTGGGGAGGTGGACGGTCGCGACTATCACTTCCTCACGGTGGTGGACTTCAAGGCGCGCAACCAGGCGGGCGAGTTCCTTGAGTACGCCGAGGTCTACGGCAATATGTACGGCACCTTGCGCGCACCCATGCGCGCGGCCATCGATGCAGGCCGGATTTACCTGGTGGAGATCGATGTGCAGGGTGCGTTGCAGCTGAAGGCGCTGGAGGAGACCGGCGTCTACGTCTTCGTGGCGCCACCGAACATGGAAGTCTTGCGCCAGCGGCTTACGGACCGCGGCACGGAAACACCGGAGGTGCTCGAGCGGCGCCTGCGCAAGGCCGAGGACGAATACCGCGAGCGCGACAAGTACGACCACGTGGTGGTCAACAACGTGCTCGAGGACGCAGTACAAGAGATCCGCGCCCTAGTGGGTCTCGCGGCCGGGGAAAAAGCATGAGTCAAGTACTGCTAGCAGTCTCGGCCTCCGTGTCGATCTACAAGGCCTGCGACCTGGCCAGCAAGCTGACCCAGGCCGGTCACACGGTGCGTACGGTGCTCACGGAGAACGGCGCGAAGCTGGTCTCGCCGCAGCTTTTCTCGGCCCTGACCGGCGACCTCGCCCAGAGTTCCGAGTGGGGAAGCCAGGCACGCACGGCCATGGATCACATCGATCTGGCGCGCTGGGCGGATCTATGCGTGGTGGCGCCGGCGACGGCTAGCCTGTGCGCGCGCCTGGCCCACGGCATTGCTGAGGATCTGGTCAGCACGACCTTGCTGGCCTTCGAACAGGACAAGCCGCGCATCTTGTGTCCGGCTATGAACCCGACCATGCTGGCCAGCCCCGCGGTGGTGCGCAATTTGGCGCAGCTAGCGGCGGATGGCTGGGAAGTGCTCGAGCCCGGTAGCGGCCACATGGCCTGCGGCGAGGCTGGTTCCGGCCGTTTGCCCGAGCCGGCGCAAATCCTCGAGCGCGTGAACGCGCGCCTGGCCTGATGACGGACTCCGGCGGGCGGCGCAAGGTGCTGGTGAGCGCGGGCCCGACCCGCGAGCACGTGGATCCGGTGCGCTACCTTTCGAACGAATCCAGCGGACGCATGGGCTTCGCCATCGCCGCGGCTGCGGCTGCGGCGGGGCACGAGGTGCTGCTCGTGGCCGGGCCCGTGAGCCTGCCCACGCCCGAGGGGGTCACGCGTGTGGATGTGGTCAGCGCTTTGGACATGCTGGCGGCGCTCAAGGACGCGGTAGCGGACGCGGATTGCCTGATCATGGCGGCGGCGGTGGCTGACTATCGGCCGGCGGTGCTGCACGGGGGCAAGTGGAAGGCCAAGGAGTCCGACGGACCGGTCTCGATCGAGCTGGTGGAGAACCCCGACATCCTGACCACTCTGTCCCAGGAACCGGGCGAGCGCCTGGTGATTGGCTTTGCCCTGGAGACTTCCGACGGCGAGCGTCGGGCCCTGGACAAGATGGCGCGCAAGGGCACGGATTACATCGTGCTCAACAGCGCGGCTGCGCTAAATGCGAGCCAGACCACGGTCACGATCCTGGGCCGGGATGGCTCGAAAGTGGTGCACGCGGACCAGCCCAAGGAATGGGTGGCCCAGCGCTTAGTGGAATTGCTGGAACGCACGCGAGCCTAGCTCGGAGTGTCGGCCCGCATTGCAGCGCCCTAGGGCGGGTGGTGGGCCATTCGGTTAGGTGCCTAGACGGGAATCGAGGCGCCGCTTCCCCAGCAGCCTTGAACCGGCCCCCTGCGGTTACGACCATGGGCCACTGGGCACCGAGGTTGGTGCCCTACCTACCGAAAATACGAGGGGATTCGTGGCGCGCAAGAAGGCCAAATCGAGGGGACAGGGACGTCAACAGGGCCGCATCGGGGAGCTTTTCAGTAGCTTCCTTTTTGGGCAGCCCCTGGATTAGGACGCCTCTGCACGGGTGCGTGAGCTCATGGGTCTCTTGCAGATCGGGCTATCGCTCTGGCTGCTGGTGAGCTTAGCGAGCTTCAACCTGGAGTACTGGGCCGTGCTCCCGGACGAGGTCATGGGGGTCGCAGGCAAGCCGGCCGCTGGGAACTTCGGCGGCAAGGTCGGCTTCTACCTGGCCAAGTGGGCTCTGTCGTTCATCGGCTACGCGGGCTACCTGTTCGCCGTTCTGGGCATCTGCTGGGGCTTCGTCATCGTGGCCCGCAAGAGCGTCGAGCTGCCGGTCATTCGCACCACCGGCGCGGCGCTCTTCGTGATGTCCTTCGCCTTCATCCTCGACCTGGGTTTCGTCGACATCGGCGTGGCCCAGCGCGAGGAGCTGGCTGGAATCTCGGGCAGCATGCCCCACGGTCCCGGCGGTTGGCTGGCCTACGTGTACAACCCCGTGCTGGTGGACCGCTTCGGTCATCCCGGCCTGTGGGTGCTGCTGCTCACCATGTCTTTGATCTCGTTCGCGCTGGCGACTGAGATGGCGTTCTACCCGGCCATGGTCGCTTTTGGCGAGTGGGCCAGCGAGCGTCGCGAGCGTTGGGGTGAGGATCTCTTCCCGGCCCTTTGGGGCTGGATGAAGGGACTCGTCGGCGGCCTGTGGGACTTCCTGCGCGGCGCTGATTTGGAGCCCGTGACCGCCGGTGCTAAGTCCAAGAAGAAGGCCAAGGCGAAAGCCAAGGCCAAGCCTAAGCCCAAGAAGGCTGCTCCCAAGAAGCCCAAGAAGAAGGCCGAGCCCGAGGAAGAAGAAGAGGAGCTCGGCGAGGACGAGGAGTGGGTCTACGAGTACGAGGACGAAGAAGAAGAAGAAGAAGAAGAGGAGTACGAGGACGAGGAGCCTGAGGACGAGTACGAGGACGAGGAAGAGGAGTACGAGGAGGAGGAGGAAGAGGTCGAGATCGTCCCGCCTTCCAAATCCAAGAAGAAGTCCAAGCCAGGCGTAATCGCTAAGGTGGCTTCGGCGGCCGTGGCCAAGGCGCGTAAGAACACCTTTACCAAGGCGGTCTACGACCCGCCCACGCCTCCCCCGGGACCCTGGACCCTGCCCAACTTGGATCTGTTGATCCTGCCCGACGAGACCAAGGGCATGGATCGTGAGTTCCTCGAGAAGTGTGCCAACGACCTGGAAAACGCGCTCAAGAGCTTCCGCGTGGATGCGGAAGTGGTGGGCGCGCAGGTCGGTCCGGCCGTGATCATGTTCGAGCTGACCGTGGCCCAGGGCACGCGCATGAACCGCGTCACGGCGCTCAGTCAGGAGATCGCTGCGACCCTGCGTGCGCGCTCGGTGCGCATCATCGCTCCGATCCCGGGCAAGGCCACCATCGGCATCGAGGTGCCGAACAAGTCGCGCCGCACGGTGCGCATGTCCGAGCTTGTGAGTCAGGAGGCCTACGACACCAAGCGCTACGCCCTGCCCATGTTCATCGGTGTGGACGCGGAAGGTAAGCCGATCGTCGAGGACCTGGCGAGGATGCCGCACCTGTTGATCGCAGGTACGACGGGCTCCGGCAAGTCGGTCTGTATCAACACCATCGTGGCCAGCTTGCTGCTGACGCGCTCGCCACACGATGTGCGCTTGATCCTGGTCGACCCCAAGATGGTCGAGCTGCAGATGTTCGCCAATGTGCCGCACCTGGAACTGCCTGTGGTGACCGACATGCAGCAGGCCACGGCCGTGTTGCAGTGGGCGGTCGAGAAGATGGAGTCGCGCTACGAGCTCTTCAAGGACGCCGGCGTCAAGAACATCAAGGGCTACAACGGCCTAGGCGAGGATAAGCTGCGCGAGCGACTGGGGGACAACTTCAACGAAGATCGCACCCCGCGCCACGTGCCTTACATCGTGCTGATCATCGACGAGATGGCGGACCTGATGATGCAGTCCAAGAAGGAAGCCGAGGGCGGCATCACGCGCCTGGCGCAGAAGTCGCGGGCGGTGGGTATCCACGTGATCGTGGCCACCCAGCGGCCTTCTACGGATGTCATCACCGGCGTGATCAAGGGCAACCTGCCTACGCGCATCGCCTTCCAGGTGGCTTCGAAGATCGACAGCCGCGTGATCCTCGATACCTCCGGAGCGGAGAAGCTGCTGGGTCAAGGCGACATGCTCTACAGCGCGCCCCAATCCTCCGGTGTGCAGCGTGTGCAAGGCGCGCTGGTGGAGGATTCGGAGCTGCAGGCTATTGTGGACTTCGTCACCAACGAGTCGGTGCAGACCTTCAACCAGGAACTGGTTCAGGTTGCAACTGGTTCGGCTCTGCCCGGGACCATGTCCCAGGGCGGCGACAAGGTTGACCCCCTGTTCAATGAGGCGGTCAGCGTTGTGCTGAAGTCCAAGCGTGGTTCGGCGAGCTTGCTCCAGCGGGCCATGCAAATCGGATACACCCGCGCGTCACGGCTCATCGATCAGATGACCGACGCCGGGATCCTCGGTGAACACCGAGGTTCCAAGTCGCGCGAGATCTTCATGACGCTCGAGGACTGGGAAGAGAACCTAGAGAACATTGCCGGGGGCGAGAACTAACATGAGCAACGATGAACCGAGCCGCGCAAAAGCGCGCGAACGTCTGGGCCTACTGCTGTTCTTAGTCGGGGCCTTCCCGCTTGTGCTGGTGCTGATGAGCGTCTTGCGCCCGCCGGCGGACGACGTCGAACTGCGCGGCCTAGCGGCCGCAGCTGGGCGCATCGTTGCGGGCTTTGGCCAGTTGGCTCCGGTGCTACTTAGCCTCGGATTCCTGACGGTTGGGGTGATGCTCTTCCTCGGTGTCCAGCTGAACGACCCGGGCAAGCATCTGCTCGGCGTTCTGGGTGTATCAGCCTCCACGGCGGTCCTCTTGGGTGGACTCGGCGGCGACGCTGGAGGCCTCTTGGGAGAGCGCACCGGCGGCATGCTCGGGCGCATCGCGGGCATTGGCGTGGGCTCCCTGCTGCTCGCTGCCAGCGTTGGACTTACCTGGTTCCGCCAGTACTTGCCGACGCTTGGAGCTGGCGACGCCGGTTCGAAGAGCACCATCAGCGAGGCGCTGGTGGAGAAGCCCACGGACGGGGTCTCCACGGCCGAAGCCAACGCGCTCGTGCCCGATGAGTCGACCCTGGCCTACATGGAAGAGCTGTGGATGAGCGCTGCGGAGAACACCAAGCAGGTGGCGCCGCTTCCGCCCTCGCCCTATCCCGACGATGTGCGCTTGCGTGGTGAAGTGCCGACTGGGGCCGCAGCCCTAGTCGACGAAATGTCGGAGGAGCAACTCCAGCGGGGAGCTTGGCAGCGCGAGAATGCTGAGCTTCAATCCCAATCCACGGCCCCCGCGCAAGCGGCTCCCGAAGAGGAAGCCACTGTGCGTCCCGTGCGCGACTATCGTGGCGCCCCGGGCTTGACCGGTGGCGTGACCATTCCGACCACCACCAGTGATCAGTCGGACGACCCCTTCCGAGATCTGGCTCCCGAGGAGCTCGAGGTCTCAGCGCTGATGGATGCGCTGCCGGCCGAAGCTGAGCCCTTGGTGGCTGAGGTGCCGGAGGTCGAGATCATCCCCGCCGCACCGCGCCCGACCTGGGAGCAGGAGGACCTCTTCGAGGTTGAGGTTGAGGTTGAGGAGGAGGCCGTTGCTGAGGCTGAAGAAGAGGAAGAAGAAGCCGAGGAAGAGGAAGTCGTAGCTGAGACTGAGGAAGGGGAAGAAGAGGTCGAGGCTGAGTACGAGGAAGGCGAGGAGTACGAAGAAGAGGAAGAAGAGGGTGAAGAGGGTGAAGAGGGTGAGGCCGAGTACGAAGAGGTAGAGGAAGGCGAGGAAGGCGAGGAAGGCGAGCTCGAGGAAGGCGAGGAGTACGAAGAGGAAGAGGAAGAGGGCGAGGAGTACGAAGAGGAAGAAGAAGGCGAGGCTGCCGAGCTCGAGGAAGGCGAGGAGTACGAGGAAGAAGAAGAGGAGGAGGAGTACGAGGAGGTTGAGGAAGAGGTCGCTGAGGAGGATTCCGAGCCCGAAATCGTGCTGGAGCCCCAGGCCACTCCTCCCAAGGCCAAGAAGAAGGGCAAGAAGAAGGGCAAGGCCCCCGTCGAGCCGGC
>JBLIOL010000262.1:0-8138 GCA_047639615.1 Planctomycetota bacterium
TGATCATGCAGCGTTCCACCACGCCGGACCTGCGCACGCGCGTGGCGCTCTCACAGGAGGGCGAGTTGTTGGCGGAGTTCTGCCTTGAGTCGGCACCGGTGCTCGGCGCCGGGCAGGTGCTTGCTGACCTGAGTAGGCGTGGGCTCGACCCGTTGGTCTTGACCGGTGACACAGCGGGGCCGGCGCAACTCTTGGCGGAAAGGTTGGGGGTCGCGGTGGAGGCGGAGCTGCTGCCTACGGACAAGGCGCGGCGCGTGCAGGAGGAGGGGCCTGAGGGCATTTTGTTCGTGGGCGACGGAATCAATGATGTCGCTGCCTTGCGTCAGGCGGATGTGGGCCTAGTGGTGCACGGCGCGTCTCCTAGTGCCATCGAGGCTGGGGATGCGGCTCTGCTGGGGTCCTCACTCGATGCCTTGCCCGTGTTGATCGATCTCTCTGTGCGCGCGGTGGCTATCGCGCGCGGGAATCTTGCCTGGGCCTTCTCCTACAACATCATCGGTCTCTACCTGGCGGCTAGTGGTCGGCTGACGCCGGTGATTGCGGCACTCTTCATGGTCCTCTCCAGCGCAGCCGTGGTGCTGAACTCCTCTCGGTTGGGCCGCGAGCCCACGGAAGACTCGGTGCAACACGCTGGAACTGCTTCGCCTTTGGCGGGAGCTACGACCTAGTCATGGGGCTCGGCAACAAACGCATGCGCGCCTTGTACGGCATTCTGCACAAGGTGGAGGGTGTGCATCGCTATACCCGTTGGCGCTGGGCGGTTGGCTTGGTGGGGACCTTGGGCGTTGCGCTCATGGCCGTGACCAAGACCCTGCGCTTCGATCTGTGGGGTGGTGAGCATTACTACCGGGGGGAGCAGGTGCCCTTCTTGGATGCGGCGCGCATGTTCGCCTACTGGTTCTTGGGCGTGAACATCGTGATCATTTTGGCTAGCCGATTGGTGGGCCGTTATCTGTGTGGCTTCGCCTGCCCAGTGGGGTCTTTGGCAAGGCTTGGGGAGTGGGCCAATTTTGCGGAACGCAAGGCAGCGCACCGCATCCTGGCTCCACTCGTGATTCTGTTCTCGAGCTTCGTACTCTCGGCCATCACCTTCTCGTTCTGGGTGAACTGGCGCGTGTTCCAGGATGGCTCGCCCTCAGCGATGGGCTCGAGTGGGGGCGTGATCCTGGGCATGACCCTGGGTTTGCACGTGGTCATCTCCCGGATCGGCTTGGGCTTCTGCCGCAACTGGTGTCCGAGCGGCGTCTACTTTGCTGTGCTCGGTCAGGAGACCAGCAGTGGCATCACCTTCCACGAGGACGAATGCACGGACTGTGGCGTGTGCACGGTGGTCTGCCCCATGGACCTCGACCCGAAAGAGATGTCGGGCGGAAAGTACCGGGATGAGCGCGGGCTCTACGGCAGCCATATGAGCAACTTTGCTCTCTGCATTCGCTGCGGTGATTGCGTGGTCGGTTGCGAGGAGGTGGGCACGGCCAAGCAGATCACGACGGCCCTGACCTTGGGCACCCTGGCACCGGATCAGCGCGAGTCGCGGGACATGAGTGCTTTCAAGCGGGAGCAGGGCAAATCCAGATGAGCGTCTACCTACCATTCCTCGGCCTGGCCCTGTTGGGCGCCGGACATTGTGCAGGTATGTGCGGCCCGTTCGTCGTCTTGCTTAACGGTCACCATCGGGGCTGGAGGCTATTGGGCAGGCAGCAGCTCTTCGTCACCGGCAAAGCGCTGACCTATGCCATCCTGGCGACTCTGCTGGCGCGGCTTGCGGGCGGTGTGGTGGCCGAAGGCGAGTCCATGGCGAAGCTGCGCAACGGACTGGCCTGGGCGTCGGGCCTGGTATTGATCGCTCACGGCTTTACTTGCCTCGGCTTGCCGGTGCGTTTCGTTCCGCGCTTGCCTCTCAAGCTCGCGGTGCATGCGTCGAGGATTAAGGGTGCCTTCACGGGTATGAGCAAGCTGCCGGGCTATGCGGGCCCCCTGGGTGCGGGCCTTGCTGCTGGGCTCCTGCCCTGCGGGCTCTCTTGGAGCGCACTGTTACTGGCGGCGGCCATGCCACCGCTCCAGGCGGCGGCGGCCATGCTCACATTTGGGCTCGCGACGGGGCCTGCTTTGATCGCGGTGGGCTTCTCCTGGCGTTGGCTCTCTCAAAGCAAGCGGCGCTTGGTCGGCGTCGTCTTTGGACCGCTGCTAATCCTCTTCGGTGTGCTTACGGTGGCGCGCGGTGGGCTGCCCCAAGGGGCCGATCAAGCGCTGTTACCGGACTGCTGCGAAACTAGCGAAACGAGCTGATTCGAGGCACTTTGGCTGCCCTACGAATAACAGCCACTAGACAGAACCCGTGAAACCTAGGATCGTCAGGTCTACGCTTGGTTCCTCCGGAGGCCATGAAGCATGAGTCAAAAGCATCCCATCCTCGTGGCCGTCGACGAACGCGGCAGAACTGACAATGCTGTGGAAGCGGCGTTGCACTTGACTCTAGCCCTTGGGGCACCGATTCAGGTTGTGCATGCCCTGGGTCTTCCTCCGGCAAACCAAGTGGATTCCAAGACGGCGCTAGACCTGGCGGCCATGCTGGGAGACCTGACGCAGATGCGGGGGAACTCGATCGCGGAACGCTTGCAGCCGCTCTTCAGTAACTATGGGCTGCGCGTCTCCGACTTGCTAAGCGTGCTACGTGGAGCGACCGGCGAGGAGGTCATCGGCCTGGCAAGCGAGAGCGATGCCCGGCTGTTGGTGCTCGGTCCCCACAAGGCGACCCTGCTCTTGGACATGGGCAGTACCGCACGCAGTTTGCTGTCCGCGTCCCCCTGCGATGTTTGGGTACAGAACACTCCGTGGCGTCGGATTGAGCACATCCTCGTGCCGATCGACCTCTCCGAGCACAGCCTTGCCGCCTTGCGTAGTGCGCTGTCCCTGGCCAAGCGACTGGGCGCCAAACTGACCTGCATGCACGCGTGGTATGCGCCGGAGCTCTACGCGGGAGTGATGGGCGAGTTCCCCGTCAGTGGTGGTCGGCTCTCCTTCGACGAGGCACGTGTCGCCGCTGAGAGCGCTTTCCAGGGGGCACTAGCCGAGGTCGACTTCATGGGGGTCGAAGTTACATCGCGCTTCGTCGAGGCGCCGACGGTGGAGGCCATCCTGCAGGTCCAGCATGAGGTGGACTTGATCGCCATGGGATCCCATGGCCGTACGGGCTTGGCCGCCGCCGTTCTCGGCAACACGACTTACGCCGTGCTGACCCACGCCGAGTGCCCGGTGTGGGCTATCCGCCATCCCGAAGGCGGCTACATGCTGAGCTAGGCCGCGCTCGGGTGGTTGGACTAGCAGCCCGCTTAAGAAACAGCGACTTGTCGCTCGGCTCCCACGAAGCGCCTGGCTGCGTTGCCAGAACCCCCAAATAGCCACCACTATGGGGGGCACCTGTCGCCTTGCCAGACGATCCGTGGAAACCAATCGCTGGGCCGCTGTTTTTTAAGCGGCCTACTAGAGGTCCAGCAGGCCTTCGCGGATCGCGAGACGTGCTAGCTCAGCGGCTGAGTTGCACTCGAGTTTGCGCTGCAGGTTTTCGCGGTGCTTCTTGGCGGTCCCGAGGCTGACCTCGAGTTTCTGAGCCACCTCCTTGTTGCTGCGGCCGAGCGCTAGCAGCTGGAAGACCTCGCGTTCGCGGGGGGTGAGACTGTCCACGCGCGTAGACGCCTCGGAGGTCTTGCCAAGCCCACGGGTCATGAGCACCTTGGTGACTCGCGGGGAGATGTAGAGATCGCCGCGATGAACCGCGTGCAAGGCCACACTCAGTTCGCGCTCATCCGAATCCTTCGACAGGTAGCCTTCCGCTCCTGCGGCGAGGGCTTGGTCCACAATGCGCTCGGCTTCGTGGTGGGTCAGGATCAGGATGCGTGTGTTCGGGCAGTCCTTGCGGATCATCGGGATCATGTCCAGCCCCGATAGTTCCGGCATGCTGATGTCCAGCAGGACCACGTCGGGAGCCAGGCGAGAAATTTCCTCGAGGGCTGAACGCGGTGAGCCGCTGTCCCCCAGGATATTGAAGGCCGGGTCACGTTCGAGCAGGCTGCGAAAGGCAGCACGCAGAATGGCCTGGTCGTCGACCAGGAAGATGGAGATCGATTTGGTTGAGTCAGTCACGATTGTTTCACCTCTATTGCACTAGGCAGGATCAGTTGAAAGCGGGCGCCACCAAGTGGGGAGACGGCATAGTCGAGGTGCCCGCCGTGGGCCTCCGCGACTCGTCTTGCTAGGGGCAAGCCGATGCCATTTCCATCAAGGCGGCTGGTCTGGAAGGGTTTGAACATTTCCTCGACCGTGTCCGGGGCGACCCCAGGGCCGTCGTCGTCAACCCATAGGACGATGCGGTCGCCGTGCATGGCTTCACCGCTGATGCGGACGTGTCCGCCAGCGGTGCAAGCCTCACAGGCATTGCGCACAAGGTTGGAGAGTGCCTGGGATGTTCGCTCGGGGTCTACGAGCAGAGGGGGAAGATCGTCAGGCAGGCTGATCTCGATCTGCATGTCACGCTCAGCGATCCACTCACCGACCATGGCCAGCGTGGATTCCACGAGTCTGATTGCGGAGACGCGGCGCGGGCTGACCGAAATCGGCCGACTAAAGTCGAGCGTGCCGTGCAGGAGATCCTCGAGCTTGCGCATGCGCAGGACCAAGTCCTCGAGCACTTCTTGTTCGTCCTGCCCGAGCTGCCGAGACACGGCGCGAAGCGCCATGTGTACTGCGGTTACGGGCGTCTTGATCTCGTGTGCCATGACGGCCGCACGTTCCCCGAGGGCAGCCAAGGCGGTCTGGACTTCCTGCTCGCGGCGACGGGCCGTGTTGAGCTCGGTCATGTCCCGCGCTTCCACCAGCAGGAGCTCTACTTGCTCATTATTGTTGGCGTGGCTGTCGCTCTCGCTGTGGATGAGCTTGATTACCAACTCCAGAGGACGTCGCACGCCATCGGCGTCGCGCAGGTGGACGGTGGTGCGCGCATCGCGTCCTGCCCGTGCACGTGTCAGAGCTGAATCAAGCTCGAAGCCATTGGCGGTGATCGAGTCCCAGAAGGGCGCCTCCGTAATGAGCGTTCCCAGCAGGTCCTCTGTGGCGAGATTGGTCAGCTGGAGGAGGGTGCGGTTGACCTCGAGCATGACTCCGTCGCTGCGCAAGAGGATCACCAGTTGGAACTCCTGGTCGAAGACCCGCCGAAAGCGGCGCTCGCTTGCGATCAGAGCTCGCTCCGCGCGCTTGCGCGCGGTGATGTCGCGGAAGCTACCCACGAAGGTGCTCGGTATGCTGTCAGGCAGGTTGACTTTGTTGACAGATAGCTCCACCAGGATCGATTGGCCGTTGCGCCCGATCACCACAAACTCACGGGTGGTACCGAGAATCCAGGTCAGCTTATCGGTGCGGTATTTCTGGAGGTAGCTGTCGTGGGCGCTGCGGTGGGGCTCCGGCATCAACATGGAGATGTTGTTCCCGAGCAGCTCCGCAGGCTGGTACCCAAACAAGCGTGTCACGGATTCGCTGGCGCCTAGGATGAGACCGTGATCATCGATGGTGATGACCGCGTCCAACATGCTGGCGAGAACGGCCTGCAGGCGTGCCTCGCTGCTTTCGAGCTGGACTCGCTCGCGCAGCGCTTGGGTCGAATCATTGATCATCACCAAGGTCACACGCTCGTCACCTTCCAGGTGCATGCGCGTTGCACTGGCCAAGACCTCAAGGGGTTGGCTCTGACCACGCTTGAGATTCAGGATCAACGGAACATCGGATGCCAGCAGGATCTCCGCGGTAATTCCAGGCTCGCAGAACAGCCCATCCAGATCCTGGCCGATGGCAGCATCTGCCTGACAGCCGAGGAAAGACGGTGCGGTGTCACTTGCACAATGCAGCTTGTTCTCGTGGGTTATCCCGAGGACCAATGCCCTGGGCATTGGGCTGTGCATTGATTCAGCGTGCGCCTGTGAAGCGTCGTCTTGCGGTGTTGCCGGCATCGAAATCTCTTGGTTTGCAACGTCATTGTAACGCGCCAATGCCCTCTAAACGAGGCCAAGTTCGGAGCTCGTTCTTGCGCGTGGACTACTTGTCGAAAGCGGCGTTTGCCAACACGGCTAGCTCTGCCAGAAGCATGGACAGGGGCTTGCCCACCGCGCGCCCGTTGTCGCTCCCTAGCTGGATAGCGACCGCGATATTGGAGGCCGGGAAGAGCCCCGCAGAGGTGGTATAGCCCGGCATGAAGCCATCGTGATAGCGCAACTCGCCGGCTTTTGTCTCCCGAACCATCACGCCCATGCCGTACCCGACACCGCGACCGAGCCCACCAGCCGGAACGGTGTCCAGGAGTGTGCCCAAGTACTCCTCGTCGAAGGCTCTGCCGCCGTAGAGCAAGCCAACCCAGCGTGCCAGATCGGAGGGAGTCGTCGCCCAACCGCCGCCGCACCATTCAAATTGCACGTTGTAGGAGAACTGGCCTTCCTGCAGGGCCCATTCGCCCACGCCCATGCTGCGTCCCATGACCACATGGCCCTGGGCCATGCGCTCAATTCGGCGCCTATTGGTCGGGACCGTCTCGCGCAATCCATGGGGATCGAGCAGTCGTGTGCGCACTAGGTCGTAGAAGGTTTGGCCGGTGGCCTTCTCGACGACCATTCCCAAGAGGATGTAGTTGGTGTCGGAATAGGCCCACTTCTCGCCCGGCGCGAAGAGCGCGTCGCGGTTGGCAAATGCGAGCAGTTCTTTCGGGGTCCAGACTCGGTCCGGTTGGCTGGTAAGCGTGCTCGTGAATTCCTCGCCGAAGACGTAGCGCGGGATGCCGGTCTGGTGTCGCAGCAGTTGGCGCAGGGTTACCTCGCGGCCGTTGGGCAAGTCGTCGAGCCAGCTATCGTCCTCGTCCTCGGCGAAGTAGGACGCGGCGGTGCTATCGAAGTCCAGCCAGCCTTCGGCCTCCAGCAGATGCACAATGCCCGTCACGTAGGTCTTGCCCGTGCTGCCCACCAGGAACATGTCGGTCGGGAGCAGCTCGCGCCTTGTCTCTGGATCGGCGGTTCCGGCCACCACGGCCAGGACTTCCCCGTCTGGGAGCACGATCCCCGCGGATGCGCTAGTGATGCCCTTTGCAACGATGCCGTCCAGCAAGGCTTGGATGGACTGCTTGAGCTCACCGTAGCGGGGCTCGGCGCTGGGCAGGTCTTGGGCACTCGCGGCGGATGCCGCGCACAGTAAGAGTGGCAGGAGGCGGAACATGCTCCCATCCTGCCCCTTGGCGAGGCGCTGGTCATGCACCTCCAGGTGTGAATCACGCAAGCACTGTGTTGCCTGCGTTCGAGCCTACTTACTGAGGCCGGCCAGGCCGCTGGTGCTGTGCAACTCGCCCTGCATGTCCACGATCAGGCACTCCACACGCTCGAGCCCTTCAACAAGGGGGATGCCCCGTTCGGGCCCTATTACGGCCAGAGCCGTGGCTAGAGCGTCGGCAAAGCCCGCTTCGGGTGCGATCACGGTGACGGACATGCCACCGGTGGCTGGGTAGCCCGTGCGCGGGTCGAGGATGTGGTGGTAGCGCGTGCCCTCGTGCTCGAAGAAGCGTTCATAGTCGCCTGAGGTGACCATGCACAGGTTGGATATCGGGACCATGGCGAGCACCTTCTCGCGCTCCCGGGGGTGCTTGATGGCGATGCGCCACGACTCTCCAAAGCGCGTCCCGAGCACTTTCATATCGCCGCCGGCGTTGACGATGCCGTGCTCGATGCCGTGCTCTAGAAGCACCCGCATGGCACGGTCGACGCCGTAACCCTTGGCGATTCCTCCGAGGCCAAGGCGCGTGCCCGCGGGTAGCTCGATGGTCGACGCATCCAGGTCGATGCGCACGCGCTCGTAGCCCACGGCCTTCAAGGCGTCTGTGACTTGCTCTGGCGTGGGCAGGACTGGCGGCTTGGCCTTGAAGTCCCACAGCTTGCCCACGCTGGCGAAGGTCACATCGAAGGCGCCATCGGTGAGCTCCCCCAGGGCTAGACCGCGGGCGACCAGGGCGGCTAGCTCCGGGGGCACAGGATGTGAACCGCTGCCGGCTGCAGCGTTGAGCCGCGTGAGGGGCGAGTCGCGCCAGGATGTGGCTAGGTCTTCCACACGCCGCA
>JBLIOL010000263.1:0-8123 GCA_047639615.1 Planctomycetota bacterium
GCCATTTTTCGCGAGGCAAGGCGCGCCAAGACCCTCGTAACCGTAGCTACCTGGGGTTTGGTGCAACGCAGCATCGCGGATTAGGGCGCGTGGCTCGCGAAGTAGGCTATGTGCGACACGCTCCTAGTAACGCTGTCCGTCGCGACGCGAGAGGGGACCGCTCCATTCGCGGTCCTTGGTTTGCGCATAGCGCAATTCATCCGCTTGGAGTACACGCCCGATGGTGGTGTAGTTGAAACCTGCGTGCACCAAACCGAAGGCAGCCTCTTCGGCATTGAAGGGGCGCAGGAGTGCGCCGGTTCCGCCGAGGCCGATGAGCTCGAAGCCTGTGGCTAAGGGACGTAGCAGGGCGGCGGCGAAATTCTCGCCGGGGCGTGACGGACTGCGGCCGGGGCCGGTGATCAGGCCAGGTCGCGCGATGGTGTAGGGCAGGCCGCTCGCGATCAGGCGTTGCTCGCACTGATGGCGCACGCGCAGGTAGGCGGAGCGGCTGCGCGGCGCGGCGCCGCGGCTCGAGAGGTAGGTGAAGCGTGGTGCCACTTCGAGCTGCAAGGCGGCGTGCAGCAGGTGCTCGAAGAGTTCGAGGTCCGTGGCGCTGGCGCTGAGCTTGAGTCCCTCGGCCTTGGCCCGGGCGTGGGTGCTGCCGGCCAGGTGGAATATATGGGTGGGGGCGAGCTCGCTCAGGCTGCGGGTCAGCTCGGTCGGATCCCAGGGGGTGCTGTCCAGGCTGGCCCCCAGGGGCTCGAAGGCCTGGCGGCAGGCTTCCAGGGCGCTGGAGCCCGGGCGCACATGGGCCACGACACGGCCCTGGACCCTTTCGGCAGCACGTAGTAGCTCGGGCACTAGGGCACGGCCCACGTACCCGCTGGCACCGGTGACGAAACAGACTGGCCGGAAGGCTTTCGAGAGGGAACCCACAGGTGTGTACCTTGGCGCTCTCAGCCGGCAATGCAAGCGGCTCTCTCCAACCGCTCCCAAGCCGAGAACTCTGCGCCCATGGATTTGCCCCTTTCGACCTGGATCGTCCTGCCCCTTTTGGGCGGAGTGATCGGCTACTGCACCAACTATCTGGCGGTGCGCATGATCTTTCGGCCCCTGAGGCCGGTGAAGATCTTTGGTTTCACGATCCAGGGCCTGATTTGCAAGCGTCAGCCCGAGCTGGCGGCATCTATCGGGCGCGTCGTGGGTGGGCACCTCTTGCAGTCGGGGGATATTGCCAAGGCCCTGTCCAATATGGACCTGGCTGAGATGATCGACGGGGCCCTGGCCTCGGGTCTGGAGAGCAAGCTGGCCGAGCTGCGGCGCTTGCCCATGATCGGCGCGCTGCTCACGGATGAGCGCGTGGGGGACCTGCGCGCCTCGATCGTCAAGGCCATGGTGGCGGATCCGGAGGGCATCGCGGTGGCGCTTGAGGGGGCTCTGGACAAGAGCTTGGACGTGCATGCTCTCGTGGAGGAGAAGGTGCGCGAGTTCCCCATGCAGCGGCTCGAGGAGCTGATCCTCGAGGTGGCCAGCCGCGAGCTGCGCGCGATCGAGATGCTGGGCGCGGTGCTGGGTGTAATCCTGGGATTGGTGCAGGTGGCTGCACTCGGATTCCTCGGGTAAAGCGGTCGCGCCATGGCGTATCCTGCGCGCTCGATCATGACACGTATCACCCCGTCTCGCAGCATGCCCACGGGCATGGCTTGGGTGCTACCGATTGTGCTCGGTCTGGTCGTCTGTGCCTGTGGCGCCGACGAGGCTGAGCCCGTAGCTCCACAGGAATCCCCCGCAATACAGGCGGCAAGGGATCTGGATGTACCCCAGCCCAAACCCAAGGTACGTTTGCTCTCTCAGGTGGAGCTGCTTTCGGAGAGTGTCACGAACACCTTGCAGTTGTTCGCAGACAAGCTCTTCGTGCGCGACTTCGATGGATTGGAGGGCATGCTGACGGAGGAGTTTCTCGGCGGTGATCCCTTCTCGGCTGAGGGGCGCGCGAGTGACATGCCCATGGGGGCTCAGTCGCTTGAGTATTCCGTTGGCGAAATTGCGCCGGTCGGGCGCACGGAATGGATGGCGGCGCTCGAGCGGCGCATCGGGCCCTGGCGGCGTTTGGAACAGTCGAGCTGGAAGGTGCGCGGCGCGGAATTTCAGAAGTCGGATCCCTTGAGCTGGGGCCGTATCGAGGTCGGCGCCCACATGGTGGGGGTGACGCCGGAGGGCGGCCGCGAGGTGATCGAGTTGGCGGGCGTTGCGCGCGTGGAACGCACGAGCGGCGGCTGGCGCCTGGCGAGCCTGCGGGTAGATGAATTGCGTGGCATGCGCTCCGCGGGCGTCGGTTTCGAAGACGTGTCGCGTTCGGCGGGGCTGAGCCATGAGGGCATCCGTTTTGGACAGCCGGGGAATGACTCGGATGGCTGGAACGGCGCGGCGGCGGCGGACTTTGACGGGGACGGGCGCTTGGATTTGTTCCTGCCGAGTTCGCAGCGCAACTTCCTCTACCTGGGCTTGGCAAGTGGTGGCTTCCGCGAGGCGGCCGAGGCGAGCGGCTTGCTGGGTGAAGGCGGAGGAACCGGGGTAGTGGCCTTCGACTTTGATAACGATGGAGATCAGGACATCGCCATCAGCCATGTGGGTTGGGAGGACTGGGATCGCAGCCTTCTGGGCCGTTCGCTGCAGATCTACAGCAACGAGGGTAACGGGCATTTCGTCGACAGCAGCGAGTCCTTAGGCCTTGCGCAGCGCCGGGATGTGGGCTTTTCCCTGAGCGCGCTCGACTACGACGGTGACGGTTGGTTGGACCTCTACCTGTGCTGCTACGGGCGCATGGAGGAGTACCCCAACGACTCCTGGATCGAGGCCACCAATGGCGAGCAGGACGTGCTGCTGCGCAATCTGGGAGGTGCTGGCTTCGCGGATGTGACCGAGGCGGCGGGGCTCTTGGATAAGCGTTGGAGCTACACCGCTGCGGTGGCGGACTTCGACGCGGACGGCGATCCCGACATCTACGTGGGCAACAACTTCGGATCCAATCGCTTTTGGCGCAATGAAGGCGACGGCACCTTCGTGGATGTGGCCAAGGATCTGGGGCTCGACG
Organism: Planctomycetota bacterium; assembly: GCA_047639615.1. Lineage (GTDB taxonomy): Bacteria > Planctomycetota > UBA1135 > UBA1135 > CAYWNK01. Next base: position 3,077 of record JBLIOL010000263.1, read on the forward strand.
CACGCGGGAACACCATGGGCGCGACCTGGGGCGACTTGAATGGGGACGGGCGCTTGGACCTCTTCCTGTCGAACCCTTCATCGACCACAGGCCGGCGCATTCTGGCGCGTTTTGAAGAGCGTGAAAAGCGAGCTGGCTACAAGAACTTGGCGCGTTTGGCGGGCGGCAATTTACTCTTCCTCGGCGAGGCCGACGGTGGTTTCCGTGAGGCTCCCGAAGCGGGCGGTGCGGACGGCGCTGGCTGGGCTTGGGGCACGGCTCTAGCGGACTTGAACTTGGACGGTCATTTGGACGTGGTCTGCGCCAATGGATTCGTCACGGGCGACCTGCCACAGGACACGTGAAGCGCCTATTGGCGCCACGTGTTGGCGTCGAGCATGGGCTTGGCTGACGAGCTCGGTTCGGTGGCGGTTGGGGATCACGAGCACGGCCACGAGCAAGAGCAGCAGCTGCAATCGGAGCTGGAAGGGGAGACGACAGACTTAGGCGGCGAGGCCGGGTCCGACGATTTCCTGCATCCTTGGGCGCGGGCCATGTATCGCCAGGGGCTCAGCTTCAATGGCAACGAACGCACTCGGATTTTCCTCGGGGACGGTGCGGCCGGGTTCTCGGATCTCTCGGATGTGTCCGGAGCCGACTCGCCTTTGGACGGACGGGCGCTCGTGGCGGCGGACTTCGACGACGACATGGACGTTGACTTTTTTGTGCACAACATCCAGCGCGAACGGCACAACCTCTTCCGTAACGACCTCGATGGTGGGGGCGCATTGAAGGTGCGTTTGCGCGCGACCAGCGGGCAATACGAAGCCATCGGAGCCGTGGTTGAGGTGCGCGCGGGGGGATTGCGTTGTGCGCAGGTGCTCACCCGTGGAGGTGGCTTCGCCTCGAGTCAGGCGCCTGAGCTGCTCTTCGGGTTGGGCAAGCTGCCAGCGGTACGCGTGAGCGTGCGTTGGCCCTGGGGCGAGTTGGAATCCTTTGGCTTGGTGTCGGCGGGAGCGCGTGTGCTGCTGGTGCAAGGCGCGGGCCAGGCCGAGAACTTCGAGGCGCGTCGGGCGCCCTTGCCGGATGCGTGGCCCGACGGTCTGAAGCTGGGCCAGGGGCAGGTGGCGCCGCGGCTGATCCTGCAGGATGCGGCCGGTGCCCGGGTGGAATTGGATCTGGCTGCGGCGGCCAAGCGGGCGGGCGGCGAAGTTTGGCTGTGCTTCTGGGCGAGCTACTGCCGGCCCTGCGTGGCGGAATTGCCCTTGCTCGAAGAGTTGTCCCGGAGGGACGAACTTGGGATCATCGCCATCAGCGTGGATGTTCTGGGAGATCGCCCGCGGGCCGAGGAACTTCTGGAGCGCGCGGGGGCCAGCTTCCCGGCCTACTACTTAGATTTCGACGACGAGACCAACGCTGGGGCCCTGGACGATTTGATCGACCTCTTGCGCCTCCCGATCCCCACAGCCATCCAGATCGACCAGGAGGGCCGCATCCGCGCGGTGCTCCAGGGACCGCTCCCCAAGGACCTTCCAACCCTCACTGAGGCGCCTGAGGCGCCGCGTTGAGGCATTCGTATGGGCTTGCCTCCCGAATGCTCTCATGGGGGACACGCCCCCGGTTCGAAAGGACTAGTAACCGCTCTCAGGGCTCGATACCGAGTTCCTTACCCACTCCGGCCAAGCTGCCGGCGCTGCCCCAACAACCAGGCATGAATTTCCGCCTCGTCCTGCCCCTCATCGCGCTCCTCGGAGCCTGTTCCACGCCACAGGGCAAGCCGATGAACGAGCTTGCGGGGGAGATCAATGCAACTCGCTATAGCGGGCAGGATCCCTTGGGCCCTGGCGACGAGATCTCCGTGCGCTTCTCGCTGATCCAGGACTGGGATCAGACCGTGGTCGTGCAAGGGGATGGGCTCGCCTCCTTCCGTGAGCTGGATGAGATCGGGGTGGGAGGCTTGCTCCCGGGCCAGTTGGATGAGCTGCTCACGAAGGCCTATTCGCGCATCCTCTCCGGTACGCCCAAGCTGAGCGTAGTGGTCACTCTGCAGGCGCCGAAGCAGGCCTTTGTGGTGGGCGAAGTAGCGGCCCCGGGGCCGGTGCCTCTGACACCGGGTCAGGAGCTGACCTTCCTGCAGGCTATGGCCCTTGTGGGCGGACCCAACAACGAGTCCTCGTGGCTGGGCAATACGCACCTGGTGCGCTGGGATCCCGAGAGCCAGACCCAACAGACATGGGTCCTGGATGCTCGCACCCGTTGGTGGGGCTCTACGGAAGCCATTCTGCTGCAGCCGAACGATGTGCTCTACATCCCGAACACGCGCGTGGATCGGGCTGGAATCCAACTGGACATGTGGCTTCGTCGTATGATTCCTTTCCCGCGCATATTTGTTCAGTAGGGCAGCCCTCGCCCACGCAGCTAGACCCCAGCTCAAGCATCTGAGAGCACTACCTTGATTCGCGACGAATTCGACGACATGGACGACGAGGGCGGCGGCCCGGGCCTCGACCCGAAGGTCTTGCTGCTGTACGGAGCTTGGCGCTCGCGGTTTGTGATCGTCGCTACCTCGGTGGTGGGCTGCGTGCTGGGCATAGCTGCCGGCGCCAGCATGCCTAACGTCTACACCTCACGGGCGAGACTGGACTATCGGCCCGGCATGGCCGAGCTGCAGAACGCTGAAGCCGCGGCGGGTATCGACGCCACCGGCTATCGCCAAAGCGTGCCTGGTATGACCGACGAGCAGTACCTGCTGGACGATATGCAGGTGTTCGAGAAGATCGCTGCGGCTGTCGGGCCGGAGAGAATCTTGGCCACGCCGGATCCCACCCAATACGACGCGGATGCGAGCATGATCGCGAGCCTATGGCACCGCTTCCAGGCGGTCATGGTGAACCTGACTCACCCGGGCTTGGTGGGGCCTACGGATTCGCCCAAGGCCATTCGCGGGGCGGCCCTGTCGCTGAAATCGCGCACCAGTTTGCAGGCCGCGCGCGATGCCTCGGTCTTCCTGGTGAGCTTTGATGGCTACAGCAAGCAAGAGGCGCAGGATATGGCCAAGCTCATCATGCAAGGCTATGTGGACCGGCACTCGGAGTATTACTCGGTAGGAGTGGCCTACGAGGCTAGTCAGGAGCGCCAGGCCGAGGCCAAGGAAGAGTACGACGCTATAAGCACGGAGTATCGCGAGCATTCTGGCCGCTGTGGTTTCGTGGACATCGAAGCGCAGAAGGATACGACCATCGGGCAGATTGGCTTCTACGAGCAGGAGTTGGCCAAAATGAAAGCGGAGCGGCAGTCGGTGCTGGCGCGCTTGGTGGCTTCGAGGGCGGAATACAAGCTGGCGGAGGCCTACCTCGAGGAGCCCGTGCCGGCCGTGATGTCGAACAATCCACGCTACGTGGAGTTGGAGAAGCGTCAGATCCAGGCCGAGAGTGATTTGATCGAGCTCAGCGGGAACGCGGGTCTTGCGGTATCCGCGCGCGATCAGAAGAAGCTGGCGCTTGAGAAGCAAATTCAGGCCCTTACCGAAAGCCTCGAGGATCTCGAGCCGGTGATTGAGACTTCGGCAGCCGGCGTGAGGCTGGTGCCCAATGCGGTGCACCTGGCCCTGGAGGTGCGGATCTCCTTGGAACAGGAGAACGACCGCGGCCTCGGCGCGGGGATCAATGCAATGGAAGCAAACCTACGCGGTCAGCGTGAGCGCCTGCAGAGCATCGGCGTCTGCGAGGATCAGCACACGGGCTATGTCCTGGACATCGAGACCGCCCGGGCCAAGTGGACGGGGCTTCGGGTCCAGACCTCCCTGCAGAGGCAACTGCAGGACGTTTCCGACAATGGTCAGGCCAACTTGACCGTGCAATCGGCGCCAACTCTGCCCTTGGGCAAGGGCGGCCCTAGTCGCTTCAAGCCGCTGGTGGCTGGCATCGGCATCGGTGCCATGCTCGGTTTGGTGATGGCCGTGCTGCGTCAGTTGATGGACAAGCGTGTGCGCTACCCGGAGACGGTCGAGAAGACCCTCGGCTTGCGCGTGCTCGGTGTCGTGCCGGAGTCCAGTTCCCTACGTCGCATTCGCCCCGGTCACTTGGACGTTGCCTGATATGGCTGAGGATTACGCCGGGGCTATCAGCCCTCTACAGCAGGCCGTCGAAACCGTTCAACCACTGGCCGAGGAACTCTGGGCTAGCTTGGCCGGCGTCAAGGGACGCACGGCAACCACACGCATCCTGTTCACGTCGGCGGAGTCCGGCGCGGGCACCAGTGTGATCACGGCCGCATGCGGCATGGGTTTGGCGCGCAACCTGCGTCAGGAAGTGACCGTGGTGGAAGCGCACTTGGCACGTCCGTCCTTGGCGACCTACTTGGGCTTGCCCGGGGTGCCCGGCCTCTCCGACATGCTGGTGGGGCGTGCGCAATTGGCCGCATCGCGCTATCAGGTGCCCGGCTGTCCGAGCCTCTTTGGCTTGCCGGCGGGTTCCGCGCGGCCGGCCGTAGCGGGCGAGTTCGCCGACGAGCGCGCGCGCGAATTGTTCGAGTCCATCGGCAACCTTGGGCGCTATGTACTCTTCGATACGCCTTCGGTAGTGGATCACCCCGAGGTGCTCTCCCTGTTGCCGCAGGTGGATGCAGTGGTGCTCGTGCTGCGCGCGCGCAGCACGGCCAAGAGCAAGGCCAGCAAGGCCGTGAAGCTGATCGAAGAGGCCGGCGGCAACCTGCTGGGCAGCGTGCTCAACCGCTTCAAGCCCGACGGCCCCTTCTAGTTCAGACGAGCCACGGGGGACATGGCTGCAGGACAGCTCTGGTCCGACGGCGCCCGGCCGCAGGCCGGATGCTGGCGATGGGAGGGTCGGGGGTGGAGGGGAGCGCAGAGGCGGTCCGCTGGTGCTGAGGGTTGGGCGCGCCGGAGCCGGCCTCTGGCCGGGGGGCACACACGGGCGCACGGGCGCACGGGGCTTAGGCGCGGAGGTAGCAGCCTGGGTAGATGTCTGGGTGAGCCTGACGTAGGGCGACCTTGGCCAGGCCGTAGAAGTAGTTCACCAGGACCACGGGCCAGTCGCCGATGGGGACGTCC
>JBLIOL010000264.1:0-8088 GCA_047639615.1 Planctomycetota bacterium
TAGTAGTCCGTCTGCAAGACCGGATCACCCTTGTGGTCGTGGCAACGGGCGCAGCCCAGGGTCGTGGCGAGGAAGCCCTCGGAGGTGGTGCGCACGATGTCGTCCAGCACGTCGTAGCGCGCTTGAACCGGGCCCTCCGGGGGCTCATCGTCCCACTGCATCAGGCGCAGGAAGCCCGTGGCCAGCATGCTGTCGTGGGTGACCTGGTCCAGCTCGTCGCCGGCGATCTGCATACGTACGAAGTCGTCGTAGGGCAGGTCCTCGTTGAAGGCACGCACGACCCAGTCCCGATAGCGCCAGATATGGGGCTTGTTGCTGTCACGCTCAAAGCCGTTGGTCTCGGAGTAGCGCGCTACATCCAGCCAGTGCCGAGCCCAGCGCTCCCCGTAGTGCGGGGATTCGAGCAGTCGATCGATCACCCGATCGTGGGCGCCGGCGTCCGTGTCGGCTAGGAAGGCGGTGCGTTCCTCGGGGGTGGGGGGTAGTCCGATCAGGTCGAAGGTCACGCGCCGTAGCCAAGCGCTGCGTTCCAGTTCGGGGGCGGGCTGGAGTCCAGCGGCCTCTTGTCTGGCGAGCAGGAAGTGGTCCACTCCGTTGCGCGGCCAATCGCTCAGGGACACGCTGGGGAGGTCCTGGACGACGGGCCGCTTGTAGGCCCAGCCCTCGCGACCATCGCCCTTGATCAGACGCTCCGGCTCCTCGGAGGCTCGCTCCTCGAAAACGGTCTCGGGGTGCCACTGCGCACCTTCTTCAATCCAGTGCGTGAGCACCGCGATGTCCTGGTCCGATAGCTTGCCCTTCGGGGGCATGCGGGATTCTTCATCGCGATAGGAGATCTTCTCCAGCAGCGAGCTCTCGGTGGGATGCTGTAGATCGAAGACAGGTCCCGAAGAACCACCCTCCAACAGGCCTTCGCGCCGAGTAAGCCACAGGTCACCGCGCAACTTCTTGCCGCCCCCGTGACACTCGAGGCAGTTCTCCTCGAGGATTGGCGCCACGCGATCTCGAAAGAAGCGCTCCGCTTGCGTATCACGCTCCTGAGCGTAGGGAATGACCGAGAGCGTTAGGGCGGCGATGGGCAGGATCATGGCTTTCTTAGCCCCCATCCTACTCGGGTTCGCGGATAGCGGTTACCCCTGCACGCTTGTGAGGCAAACATAGCGCAAAAGCGCTCCTCTCGAATAGCATGCCTGCATGAGCCGCACCCCGAATCGCGTGATCACTTCTGCCCTACTCCTCGGTGCAATCCTCGGTGCAATCCTGGTTGGATGCAGCGGAGAAGCGACTACCACCGCGAATGCGAATCAGCCGACCGTGGCCTTTGTCACCAACGGTGTCGATCCCTTCTGGGACCTTGCGATTGCGGGCGCGCGTGACGCCGCCGCCGAGCTGGGTGTGCAGCTCATCGAATACGCGCCGACTGGTGGTCTCACCGACCAGGAGAACAAGCTCGAGGATCTGCTTAGCAGTGGCGTCGATGGCATTGCCGTGAGCCCTATCGACGGGGAGAACATGGTCCCGCTGCTCAACAAGATCGCGGGCAAGACCCACCTGATTACCCATGACTCGGATGCGCCCGGGAGCGAGCGTCGCTGTTTCATCGGTTGCGACAACTACTTGGCTGGGCGCGCCGTGGGCAAGCTGGTGCGCGAGGCCTTGCCCGATGGGGGTCAGCTCGTGCTCTGCATCGGACGGCTTGAGCAGAACAACGCGCAGTTGCGCTGCCAGGGCGTGATCGACGAGTTGTTGGAGCGCAGCCTCGATAGCACCCGCCGGGACTCCTACGGCGACTCAATCAGCGGCGCAGGCTACACCATCCTGACCACGTTGACCGACAACTTTGATCAAGCCGCCGCGCAACAGAAGGCCGAGGATGCTCTGAGTAAGTACGCGGACCTGGACGCCTTTGTGGGGCTCTTCGCCTACAACCCGCCCATCTGCTTGGACGCCGTGCGCACCGCTAAGCGCGACGTTAAGGTGATCGGATTCGACGAGGCGCGTGCTACGGTCCAGGGCATCCTGGACGGCAGCGTGGTGGGCACCGTGACCCAGAACCCCTATCAGTACGGATTCGATTCCGTGCGCGTGCTCAAGGGTCTGATCGACGGGGACGAGTCGGTGCTGCCTGCGAATGGCGTACTCTCGATACCTTTCAAGGTCTACCAACAGGACAACGCTCAAGAGCTGATGGACCTGCTAGTTCGCGTGCTCGGCGAGTAAAACTCCGGCCCCAACCAATCGCTCTGCTTCCGAATAGGATGTCCCCCAGCACGAATGCGCCACGTCTCGCGGCGCGTGGCGTCACCCAGCTCTTCCCCGGGGTGCTGGCTCTCGCTGGCGTAGACCTCGAGGTTCACGCGGGCGAGGTGCTTGGGTTGGTGGGGGAGAACGGTGCGGGCAAGAGCACGTTGATGAAGTTGCTCGCGGGCATTCGCTTGCCCGACACGGGGACGGTGCAGGTGGATGGGCAGGACGTGCGCTTTGCGGACACACGCGCGGCTGCTGCGGCGGGCGTGGCCCTGATCCACCAGGAGCTAGAGGTGTGTACGGGCTTGAGTGCTGGCGCCAATGTCTATCTGGGCCGTGAGCCGCGTTGGCGCGGTCTCGTGGATCGGCGCGCGATTCGCGAAGGGGCGGCCTATTGGCTCGAACGCGTAGCCGCGGACTTCTCACCTGATACGCTGCTCTCGGAATTGAGCGTGGGTCAGCAGCAATTGGTGGAGATCGCCAAGGCGCTCTCTATGGATGCGCGTGTGCTGATTCTGGATGAGCCTACCTCCAGTCTCTCCGCGCCCGAAGCCGAGCAGCTCTTGCAGCGCGTGGAGCAGTTGGCGGCTGCCGGCACGGCGATCATCTACACGAGCCACCGCCTCGACGAAGTGGTACGTCTGGCGCAGCGCGTGGAGGTGCTGCGGGATGGACGCAATGTGGGCAGCTTGCGCGGCGAGGAGATCACGCGCCCGGCCATGGTGCGCTTGATGGTCGGGCGCGAGATTCATGGTGTGTACCAGCCGGGTGTCGGTAGTGCTCAAGCCTCGGAAGCGGCGACTCCCATGGCACTCGAGGTGCGTGGGCTGGTGACCAGCGCCTTTCCCGAGCACAGTATTGACCTGCACGTGAAGGCCGGGGAACGGGTGGCGCTAGCCGGCTTGGCGGGCGCGGGTCGCAGCGAAGTCTTGCGCGCGCTCTTCGGCGTGGATCAGGCACTCGCCGGAAATCTACTCCTGGCCGGTAAGGAACTCCCCCTGGGCGACGCCCACGGGGCCGTAGGTGCGGGCTTGGCTTTGGTGCCGGAGGACCGCAAGGACCAGGCGCTCTTCCTGGAGTGGGGGGCCGACGCCAACCTATCCAGCGCTCATTTGGAACACCTCGGCCGCGGCGCTGTGTGCGGCGGGTTGATCGATCGATCGTCCGAGGAGGAACAGGCCCAGGAGCTGATCGAACGCTTGGGGGTCAAGGTCTCGTCCTCGCGCCAGAGTGTGCGACTGCTATCGGGCGGCAATCAACAGAAGCTGGTGCTGGGGCGCTGGCTCAGCCGGACCCCAAAGGTCTTGCTGCTCGACGACCCCACCCGCGGGGTGGACGTTGGCGCGCGTCAGCAGATCTACACGGTCATCGAAGGCTTGGCGAGCGAGGGAGTTGCGGTGCTCTTCGCCTCCAGCGAGTTGGAGGAGGTGCTGACATTGGCTGACCGCGTGCTGGTCATGCACGAGGGTCGCTTGGCCGGAGAAATTACACGGGAACTCAGACGGAGCACATCGGAGTCCGCAGGACTCAGCGAGGAAGCGATCATGGTTTTGGCAACGGGGGGCGGTGCGTGAGCAAGGTCTTTGGCTTAACGCTCTTGTTGGTGGCGGTGCTGGTATTCACCGGCGTGTCGAGTCCGGGTACGGACTGGGCCGCCAACCTGGAGAACCTGATGGGCCGTACGGGGCGCTTCGGGATTATCGGCATCGGCGTGGCCTTCGTGATCGTCACGGGCGGGATCGATCTCTCGATCGGCTCGGTGGTGGGGTTGGTCGGCGTGCTGCTACCCATGCTGATCGTGAAACACCAGTGGTCGCCTTGGCTCGCGATCCCCACGGTGCTGGCTTTGGGCGCTTTCCTTGGTCTGTGCCATGGCCTCTTGGTCACGCGCCTCAAGCTTCAGCCCTTCGTGGTCACCCTGTGTGGCCTGATGCTCTATCGCGGCATAGCACGTTTCATCGCCGACGATCGCCCCCAGGGCTGGGGGACCGGGCACACCGAGCTGCGTGACGCGGCCAGTGGCTCCTTGCTGAATCTGCCTGCGGGTTTCGTGCTGCTGGGCCTGTTGGCCGGGTTGGGTGCATTCCTCCTGCATCGAACCGGTGATCGGCGCAGCTCGAAGGGTCTGGGGGTTGCCGCCCTGCTCGCGGCAGGGGTTGGGATCACAGGATTCCTGATGCCCGAGTCCTTGCTCGCACGCACGGGAGTGCCGAGCCCCTTCCTGCTCTTGGTGGTGGTCGGCGGCATCTCAGGTCTCGGCCTATCACATAGCGTTTGGGGCCGGCACCTCTTGGCCCTAGGCCAGAACGAGCAGGCGGCGCGCTTTAGCGGCGTGCGCACGGAGCGCTTGGTGCTGCTCTCCTACGTGCTCTGCTCGGGGCTCGCCGGGCTTGCGGCAGTGCTCTTCGCGCTCAAGCAATCCTCAGTTCAGCCCGCTACCGCTGGCAACTTCTACGAGCTCTACGCCATCGCCGCTGCCGTCCTCGGGGGCTGCAGCTTGCGCGGTGGCGAGGCCACTATCCTCGGGGTCGTGGTGGGTACTGCCCTGCTGCGCACTCTGCTCAATGCAATCACCCTGCTGGGCTTCGACCAGCAGCTCGAGTTCGCCATCATCGGTATCGTGATCCTGATCGGCGTCAGCGCCGACGAAATCCTGCGTCGTGTGTTCGCCAGCAGGCGAGCGACGCGAGCGCCCGTGACTCCACCACGCCCCCCCGGCTGACCCCATGCACTACCCCCAAGCACTTCTCCTAGCCCTAGCCCTCGTGGGCTGTAGCAATGACGGCGCGCAGAGCGCATCCACAGACGACAACCAGAGCATCACTATGGGTTCCTTCGGAAAGACCGCGGATGGCCGAGATGTCACCCTCTACACCCTGCAGTCCAGCGCGGGCATTGAGGTTCAGTTGTCCGACTTCGGCGCGACCTTGGTGAGCCTACGGGCTCCGGATCGTAGCGGCGCCATGGCAGATATCGTGCTGGGGTTCGACGACGCCTCCGGCTACGAAGGCGACACCAATCAGTACTTCGGGTGCATCGCTGGACGTGTAGCGAATCGTGTGGCCGGCGCTACCTACGAGCTGGATGGCAAGACCGTTCAGCTCGTGGCGAACAATGGCGAGCACAGTCTGCACGGCGGTGCCGTTGGTTTTGGCAAGCGCCTATGGTCGGGCTCGGAACTCAGCTCTTCCGATGCTAAGGGCGTCGCCTTCACCTACGTGAGTCCCGACGGGGAGGAAGGCCACCCGGGAGAGCTCACCTGCCGGGTGGAGTACCGCCTCTATGACAACGGCGAGCTGCGGGTGGACTACAGCGCCACCACCACTGCGCCCACCGCTATCAATCTCACCAATCACGCCTACTGGAACCTGGCTGGTGCTGGATCCCCGACGATCAAGGACCACAGCTTGACCTTGCACGCGGAGCAGTTCACCGCGGCCGATGAGGGCCTGATCCCCACGGGGGAGCTGCAGTCCGTGGAGGGCACGGCCCTCGACTTCCGTACGCCGCACCTGATCGGTGAGCGTATCGCGAGCTTGGACGACACCGGCGCCTTGGGTTACGACCACAACTTCGTGGTGGACGGCCAGGCCGGCGAAATGCGTCCGGCCGCACGTTTGGAGCATCCGGAAAGCGGCCGCGTGCTTGAGATCCTCACGGATCAACCGGGCATCCAGTTCTATTCGGGCAACTTCCTGGAGGGCCAGACCGGCAAGGGTGGCGCGAGCTACGCTCACCGCAGCGCCCTCTGCCTGGAGACCCAGCACTATCCGGACTCACCCAACCAACCCAATTTCCCGAGCGTCATTCTGCGCCCGGGCGAGACCTACACCCACGCCATCGTGCACCGTTTCTCCGTTTCCAACTGATGTCCGAATCCCTCAAGAATAAGACAGCCCTGGTCACCGGCGCGAGTACCGGCCTGGGCCTTTCCATAGCCTGCGAGTTGGCTCGACGCGGCGCACGGGTTGCACTCAACTACGCCAACAATGAGGAGCGCGCAGGACGCGCCTTCGTCCAGTTGGAAGCGGCCGCGGCCGAGGGCTCCGGCGCTGCCTTCCTGGTGCGCGCGGATGCCACTACGGAGGAGGGTGTGAACAGCATGGTGGAGAGCACTACCGACGCCATCGGCACACCTGACATCGTCGTGCTCAACGCCACCTGCGAGCAGCCGCAGCTACCGATAGAGGAGTACGACTGGGCCTTCTACCAGCGCATGCTCGACTTCTTCATCAAGAGCCCTTACCTGCTCACGCGCGCTCTACTGCCGCACATGAAGGCCCAGCGCTATGGCCGCATCATCAACATCGGTTCGGAGGTCTTCGACCGTGGCCTGCCGAACTTCAGCGCCTACACGGCAGCCAAGGGCGGGCAGCGCGGTTGGAACCGCTCCATGGCCACGGAGCTGGCCCCCTGGCAGATCACCGTGAACATGGTCTCGCCCGGTTGGATCCCGGTGGAGCGCCATGAGAACGATCCCCAGGAGATGAAGGACGGCTATCTCGCCGGCGTGCCCATGGGCCGCTGGGGAGTGCCCCAGGACATCGCCGAGGCGGTGGCCTATCTGGCCGGCGATGGTGCTGCCTTCGTGACGGGGCAGACCCTGATCGTAAACGGCGGAAATACGGTGAACTGAATACGGCCGGCGCCGCTGGGCGGCGCCGGCCGTTGGCTCGACTTGCTACGGGCCTGGGGGCTACTTGTCTTCGGCCTGGAGGCGTGCGGCCACAGCTTCCACTTCGCGCCAGATGCGCAGAGTGTTGCCCGACCAGAGCTTGGCCACGTCTGCGTCGCTGTAGCCGCGGCGGCACAGTTCGAGGGTCACGTTGAAGGTCTCCGCGGCTGTGTTCCAACCCACAATGCCGCCGCCGCCATCGAAGTCCGAGCTGATGGCAACGTGCTCGATGCCTGCGATCTTGACCGCGTGATCGATATGGTCGGCAAAGTCCGAGACGTCGGAGGGCGGGTACTGGGCCTCGATCGCCTTGACTCGTTCGCGTAGCTTCTGACGCTTCTCCTGGCCCTCTTTCGAGGTGTCGGCTGCACCCGCGCCGCGGCGAGAACCGAGTCCAAGCTCCGTGCGCGCCGCGCGTATAGCGCTGTCGCGCTTGCTCGTGTCCGTGACGTAGCTCGAGAAGGCGACGCACTGAATCACGCCACCGTTCGCCGCCAGGGCGCGCAGTTGCTCGTCGTCCAGGTTGCGGCCGTGCACGCGGATGGCGTCGACGCCGGAGTGGGAGGCGATCACGGGAGCCTTGGAGAGCGCCGTAGCCTCCATCATGGTGGTCTTCGAGGCGTGCGAGACGTCCACCAGGATGCCCACACGGTTGAGCTCGCGCACGGCGTCGCGGCCCAGGTCGGTGATACCACCGTGCAGGGGTTCCTCCGGAGTGTGGGAGTCGCCCAAGTGGCTGTGGCGGTTGTGGGTCAGGCTCATGTAGCGCGCGCCGAGGGCGTGGAACTCGGCGATGCGCGAGATGTCCTGTCCCATGGCGTAGCCGTTCTCGATGCCGATGCAAGCTACGAGCTTGCCGGAGGCTGCGATGCGCTCCACATCATCGGCCGTGCGCGCTAGCTCGATCTCCTCGGGGAAGCGCTCACACATGCGCAGGATGGCGTCGAACTTGGTGCGCGCGACTTCATCGGCGCGCGTGAAGCCCTCGTCGTCCAGTGAACCTTGCCCCACGTATACGATGAAGAAGGCTACATCGAGCCCGCCCGCGTGCATCTTGGGGAAGTCCACCTGGGAGCGTCCCCAGCGCCGCGGGTCGTTGCGCAGGGACCACTCCTCGCGCTTGCTCTCCTCCTCGGGTACGTCGGCGCTGGCCAGACTGGATGAGA
>JBLIOL010000265.1:0-8072 GCA_047639615.1 Planctomycetota bacterium
ATCGGTTGAGTTTATTCAGAAACCCTTTACCCGAGCGGAGATTCGGGAAAAGCTCTTAAAGCTTCTTTAGGCTAGAAGGTGCGAGAAATGGCACGCTAGAATCGTCTTCAAAGCGTTTCTAGCGAAGCTTGTGGTTCCCTCGATGAAGTCCTAAAGGAAATCTCACGACCGGCCAGCAGAACTTTGTCATGCGCAGTCACTGGATAGTGCTCACCCTATGTCTGGTTTTTAGTCCTGTTTTTCGGCGTTGGTGCATTATTTCACACCCTCAGGGCGCTCTACGGGGTGCTCTCAGGTCCCGGCTTCGCTCAGTCGATGGTCGGGGCATGAACTCCCGCGTCCACCCGAAGTACAAGACGAAGTATCGAGTGACGAACTGGTCGAAGTACGACCAGGCCCTCGTCAACCGCGGCGACATCACCCCCTGGATCACGCCCGAAGCAATCTAGGGATGCAACGCAAGGCTATCCGGTCGCTGGGGAGCGCCGCGGAAGTACACGTACCTTGCCATCGTAACCGCGCTCACTCTCCGCCTGCTCTTCTGGTCGCCAAGCATCGACTTGTATCTGAAAAAGGCGCTCTCGACGGTTCCCTGTCGATGGTAGCCAGACTCCTTCTTCCATTTCCGGTGACCGATCTTGGGCGGATAGGAGTTTCAAGGGGTGGCAGCCCTTGACCCTGACACGGTCAATGGGAGTGTGCCTACTTGGGACTCCGGCCGATGTGCAGGCCGCTGCTAAGGCGCACCTGCACCCGGACAACTGCCGTCTTGCTGCCCCCGGTCCGGTGCGCGTAATGGAACTCAAGAAGCTCCTTAGCTAGCTTCTCTCAGAACTGTCTTAGCGTGCGTTGTGGCATTTGCATGGGTAGCGGATCTGGTACGGCCTACTCTTCGTCAGGCTGGCGTTGGCCAGCGGTCGGTAGATGGTTCACGTGAAGCTCTTTAGCGCGCCGGAAATACGCACTATGGAAGGGTGTGAATGCGGTACATTCCACTTTAGCGGCATGCGTCACGGGCTGGACTTGGCGGACCCGATAACGCCGACCTAGCAACCACCGAGGGAGGCGCTGAAAGCAGGTTGGATGCCGGACATGTGCTAGACGCTCTCGAGCGGGAACCTTAGGCTAATGCCACCGCCTGTCAGACCGCGCTGCAGGGCGCTGAGACGATCTCCCCGGGGAGCTGGTTTGCTCCCGAACACCATGAACCGTTGGATCCTACGTGTGTTCGTGTTCGCCGTCATCGTGGCGACTGGCTATGTGGCTAAGCGCACGGTGTTCAAGTCGGGGGCCGTGCAGGTCAGGGTCTTCGCCGTTACCCGTGGAGACGTGGAGTCCACGGTGACCAACTCCCGGGCCGGTACCATAGCCGTACGCCGACGGGCCAAGCTCTCCCCTCAGTTGGGTGGGCGGGTGGTGGAGTTGCCCCACCGGGAAGGCCAGCGGGTCAAGCAGGGCGACGTGTTGTTGCGCTTGGACGAGAGTGTGGGGCAGGCCCAGCTGAGTCTGGCCGAGCGCCAGGTGGACAGCGCCCAGGCGCGCCATGCGGAGACCTGTCAGGCTGCTCAGCGCGCCGAGCGGGAGCTCGTGCGCAATCGCGTCCTGGCCGAGGACAGCATGATCTCCGAGGACAAGCTCGACGATTTCATCAACAGAAGGGACCTGGCTCTCTTGGGCTGCGCGAGTTCCCAGGCTCTGGTTCTTGAGGCCAATGCGGCCGTGGACTTGGCTCAGGCGCGTTTGGATCTGAATCACTTGCGGGCGCCCTTTGATGGCATTCTCGCGGAGCTCGCTGTGGAGGTTGGGGAGTACGTGACCCCGGCGCCACCGGGCATCATGCTGCCCTCTTTGATCGATCTGATCGATCCCAGCTCGGCCTACATCAGCGCCCCCATGGACGAGGTCGACTCCGCCATCATCTCTGTAGGCATGAGGGTGCGCGTGACCATCGACCCCTACCCGGACCAGGAGTTCGAGGGGCGTGTGGCTCGCATGGCGCCCTTCGTATTGGATTTCGAGAGTCAGAACCGCACTTTCGAGATCGAGGTCGAACTGGCGGATGCCGAGCTTCGGGGGAAACTGCTTCCGGGCACCTCGGCGGATGTGGAGGTCATCCTGAAAGTGGCCCAGGACGTCTTGCAGATACCCACCTCCAGCCTTCTGGAAGGCGGGCATGTGTTGATCTACGAGGGAGGCCAGTTGTTGGAGCGTCGCGTGCAGGTGGGCCTCCGTAACTGGAACTGGACCGAGATCACCGGGGGGCTCAAGGCCGGAGAGCAGGTCGTCACGAACCTGGCTGATGAAGATGTCAAGAGCGGGGTAGTGGCCGAGCTCGCGGAAGGGCAATAGGGGCTGTCCGTGATCGAACTCCAAGGCATCTGGCGCACGTACAAGATGGGGCAGGAAGAGCTGCATGCCCTGGCGGATATTCAGTTGACGATCGGCCGCGGAGAACACGTGGCAATCATGGGGCCCTCCGGTTCTGGCAAGAGCACCCTGCTCAACGTCATCGGCCTGTTGGACCGCGCCACCGCGGGTAGCTACGTGCTCGATGGACGCGACGTCACGGGTCTGCAGGACGATGAGCTGTCGGCTGTGCGTCAGAATCGCATCGGCTTTGTGTTTCAGTCCTACCACCTGCTAACGCGCTTGGACGCGGTGGCCAATGTGGCTCTGCCCATGATCTTCGCTGGCGTTCCGCGCAAGGAGCGGTTGGAGCGGGCTACTCATGCCCTGGAGCAGGTGGGACTGGCCGATCGTATGACCCATCGGCCCAGCGAAATGTCTGGTGGGCAGCGCCAACGGGTGGCGATCGCGCGCTCCACGATCATGCGGCCGGCGGTGCTCTTGGCGGATGAGCCCACGGGTAATTTGGATTCCAAATCGGGTGGCCAGGTGCTCGAGTTACTCGACGGCTTGAATCAGGATGGACTGACCCTGCTGGTGGTCACCCATGATCCGGCCGTGGCGCGTCGAGCGGACCGGGTCTTGGTGCTCGGTGATGGTCGCTTGGTGCGCGAGTGGAAGGGCTCAGAGGTGGTCGACCTGGAGCAGCTATTCGGGGAGGCGCGCCCATGATGCGCTTCGACCGCTGGGCCTTCGCCTGGAAGGCACTCAGCTCCCATCGCCTGCGCACGGGATTGTGCTTGATGGGTATAGCCATCGGGGTGACGGCGGTGGTGCTGCTAACTTCCCTTGGAGAGGGGGCACGGCGATTCGTGACTGGGCAATTCCAGGCCCTGGGCACCAACCTGGTTTTCGTGGTTCCGGGCTTTGCGGAAACGGAAGGCGCTATGCCCGGCGTGGGAGGCACGCCCAATGACCTGACCTTCCAGGATGCGCGTGCCCTGCAGCGACAGGTACGTGGCCTGGATCTGGTGGTTCCGGTCTCCATGGGCAGCGAGACCGTGGCCTATCGCGAGCGCAACAAGCAGGTCTACGTGCTTGGCGCCACAGCGGATTTCCTGGCGGCGCGTCAACTGCGGCTGCAGTCAGGGATCAACCTGCCAGAGCTGGAATGGGAGCGCAGCAAGCCGGTGATCGTGCTCGGTGCGGAGCTGGCTAGGGAGCTGTTCCGGGAAGAGAGTGCCGTGGGTAAGTCCGTGCGCGTCGGCGATCGGCGCATGCGTGTGATCGGTGTGGTCGCGGACCACGGTCAACAGGTAGGGCTCGACACGGGCCTGATGGGAATCGTGCCGGTGTCCACGGCCATGTCTATGTTTGGCGAGACAGGGCTGTTTCGAATCCTGATCCAGGTGGGGGGCTCCACTCATCTCGAGCGGGCCACGGGTCGCATGCGCGATGTCTTGCTCGAGCGCCATGGGGAAGAGGACTTCACCTGCGTCACTCAGGAATCCGTGGCGAGCTCCTTGGGTTCGATCATGCGCATCTTGACCTTGGCCCTGGCAGGCATCGCCAGCGTCTCGCTTGGGGTGGCGGGTATTGGAATCATGAATGTGATGCTCGTCTCCGTTTCCGAGCGCCGGCCGGAAGTGGGCTTGTTGCGGGCTTTGGGGGCTAGCCGCAAGGATGTGCGTGGTGTCTTCCTGGCGGAGGCTGCCATGATCTCCATGGTC
This sequence comes from Planctomycetota bacterium, assembly GCA_047639615.1. Taxonomy (GTDB): domain Bacteria; phylum Planctomycetota; class UBA1135; order UBA1135; genus CAYWNK01. Next base: position 4,077 of record JBLIOL010000265.1, read on the forward strand.
GGTGGCTTGCTAGGCCTTGGGCTGGCGCTTCTCACCACGGGGATTCTGCAGTACATGTATCCGGTGTTCGACACCACTCCACCCTGGTGGGCGGTGGTCGCGGCGCTGCTCGTCTCCAATGTGGTTGGGCTGATCTTCGGCGTATTGCCCGCCAAGAAGGCTGCCGCCCAGGATCCGGTTGTGGCGTTGCGGAGCTAGCCTGGATTACTCATGAAGCGCGATCTAATCGGCTTGGCCCTTGGGGCACTGCTCGGCCACCGGCAGCGCACCATGCTCTCGGTACTTGGGATTGCCATCGGAGTGGCCGCGGTGGTGCTGCTGACCTCCATGGGGGAGGGCACCCGGCGCTACATCTCCGCGGAGTTCTCCCAGTTCGGAACGCACATCATCGGCATCAATCCGGGCAAGGCGGAGACCTTTGGCATTCCCGGCATGATGGGTGGAACCACTCAGAAGCTGACCCTCGACGATGCCATCGCCATCGGGCGCGTACATGGCATCGAGCGCATCGTGCCCCTGGTCATCGGTCAAGGCCGGGTGGAGGCGGGGGGGCGTGCGCGCAGCGTGAACATCTTCGGTGTGACCTCGGAAATGCCCGAGCTGTGGAAATTCAAGCTGGGCATCGGGAGCTTCTTCCCCGAGGGGGATTGGCACCGGGAGTCACAGACTTGCGTGTTGGGGGCCAAAGTCAGTCGGGAGCTCTTCCCGGACGGAAACCCGTTGGGGCAGTTTGTGCGGGTGGCGGACCGCCGCCTGCGCGTGATCGGGGTGATGGCGCCCCGTGGGCGTGTGCTGGGTCAGGACATCGATGATGTGGCCTACTTGCCCACGGCCACAGCGATGACCTTGTTCAACAAGGGCGAGCTCTCAGAGATCAACGTGGAGTACGCCGCTTCGGCCAACACCGAGCGCGTGGTCGCCGACATCAAGGCGATCCTCACCGAGCGACATGCGGGGCGCGAGGACTACACCCTGAACACCCAGGAAGAGATGCTCAGCGTCTTCGGCGATGTGATGGATGTGGTCACCTTTTCCGTCGGAGCCATCGGCGGCATTTCTCTGTTGGTGGGGGCCGTCGGGATCCTGACCATGATGTGGATCTCCGTTGGCGAGCGCACGGAGGAGATCGGTCTGTTGAAAGCGCTAGGCGCCAGCTCACGGGATGTGCTTGAGGTGTTCATGGCTGAGGCCATGGTGCTGGGCACTGTTGGGGGAGCTGCGGGGGTGGGGATCGGCCTTTCGGGGGTTGGGATTGCGCGGCTTGCCATGCCGGAACTGCCCCTGGGGACGCCGCCGGAGTACCTGCTGGCGGCCCTGGCGATCAGTCTGTTGACGGGGATCGTCTCCGGGGTCATGCCGGCTAGCCGGGCGGCGCGCATGGACCCGATCGAGGCCCTGCGCGCGGAGTAGATTGCGCGGCAAGGTAAGCGCCGCCCGCCTGCGCCGCAGCATGGCGTCGAGCTCACGGATGAGCGTCGCATCGTTGGATGGAGCCTCCCCGCGGAGTCCCGGAAGTAACCCGGACCTGGACTGCGGTTCAAGCTATTCGCAAGAGCTAGTCGATCTCTAGGGCTGTCCCCAGCCCCAGAGATCTATGAAAGGCCTAGTCTTTACCGAATTCCTTGAGATGGTTGAATCCGCGCACGGCATGGATACAACCGACGAGCTGCTCGAACTTCCGTCTCTCGAGAGCGGAGGGATCTACACCGCTGTAGGTACCTACGACGCCGGTGAATTAGTGAGCATGGTCGTTCACCTATCGGAAATGATTGACACCCCCTTCGACGATCTGCTCATCGGTTTTGGGGAGCACTTGTTTGGGCGGTTCCACGAGGGGTTCCCGCAGATGTTTGAGGGCAAGACAGATGCCCTTGAGTTCCTGGAGAGCATTCACGAGCACATCCATGTGGAGGTTCGCAAGCTCTACCCCGAGGCCGACCTGCCTGACTTTGCGCACGAGCGCAGGGATGGGGGATTGGTCCTCACCTACACGTCGAAGCGTCCCTTCGCGAAGTTCGCTCTCGGCCTGATTCACGGTTGCTTGGCTCACTACGGTGGAGCGATGACAGTCAGCTACCAGCTACTGGGGTCCGGTGACGGCACCCGCGCAGAGTTCACGATCCAGTGAGTTCAGATCACGAAAGTTCCGAGGCCCGCTGGCTCCGTCGATTGGAGCGCGAGCGGCAAGCTCGCAAGCAAGCTGAGACTCTCCTCGAAGAGAAGAGTCTAGAGCTATATAGACTCAATCAAGAGCTAGCTGAGTCTCACGTAGATCTCGAGGAGCGCATCTCGGAGCGTACTTCTGAACTAGCTGCCGCCACGTCCAGGGCTGAAGAAGCCTCGCTGGCCAAGTCCATGTTTTTGGCTAGCATGAGCCATGAGATCAGGACGCCGTTGAATGGTGTGTTGGGCATGAACCGTCTCTTGCTGGAGACTGCCCTCGCTGAGGAACAACGAGACCTAGCAGAGACCCTGCAAGGCTCGGCTGAAGCCCTGATGGTGCTGCTCAACGACATCCTTGACCTGTCCAAGTTCGAGTCCGGTCAGTTGGATCTCGAGGAGATCGCCTTTTCCACCCGGCGTTTGGCGGAGGAAACTTGCGAACTTCTGGCGGAGAAGGCACAGGTGGGGGGAGTCGAGCTGATGATTTCGATCGACCCTGGTGTACCTGAGGAACTGATCGGTGATCCGGGCCGACTACGTCAGGTCATCCTAAATCTCTTGAGCAACGCTGCGAAGTTCACGCAGGAAGGCGAAATTGAGCTGTGCATCGGCCTCAAGCCAGGGCCTTTGAGTGAAGAGTGTGGGAGCGCTGCTCAGTTGATCCACTTTCAAGTGCGCGACACGGGCATCGGCATTCCCGAGAAAGCACGCGAGGGACTGTTCCGCTCGTTCACGCAGGTCGATGCCTCCACCACTCGCAAGTACGGCGGTACGGGTTTAGGGCTAGCGATTTGCAAGCAGTTGGCGGAACACATGGGGGGCGCAATCGGCGTTGCCTCCAAGGAAGGGCAGGGCTCTGTGTTTTGGTTTACGGCAGAGCTTGGGGCTACGGAGAATCCCGTCATGCCCGCGAAGGTTGGCAAGCGGACCTTGGTCGTGACCGCCCGTCCGCGTTTGGCCGAGATCCTCGAGGTGGACCTTCGTGCCCTCGGTGCAAGGGTGTCGGTAGCTTCGGATGGACCCTCTGCCAAGTTCTTGCTCGAAGCGGATGACTGCCCGGAGACCGTTCTCCTCGATGCGGCGTTCCAGCAAGAGTACCCGAGCATCGCTGCTTCACTCGTGCAGGGCGAGAGGGATGGGCGCTATCGCCTTGCGGTGCTCGTACCGGTGGGCGGAGGCGAGATACCAGCTCTCGCCGATTGCCAGTACACCCAAGTCAGCAAGCCCGCTCGGCGCAGACGCCTGCAGGTATTTATCGACGGGGATTGCAATATCCAGGCAGAGAACCCACGGCAGCCCAGCCTCCACAAGCATGCCGTCGCGTTGCCGGATGGAGGACGTCCGCTGGTCCTGTTGGTGGAAGACAATCGAGTCAACCGTTTGGTTGCTACGAAGATCCTGGACAAGCTTGGCGTCGACAGTGAGATAGCTGTGAACGGGCTCGAAGCCCTGGAGTTGATCGATCCCGTGCGGCATGTGGCCGTGCTCATGGATTGCCAAATGCCCGAGATGGACGGATACCAGGCCACCTCGACCTGGCGCCAGCGCGAGCACGGCACGCAGGGGCATATCCCGATCATTGCCATGACGGCCAATGCCATGCCCGGTGATCGTCAGCGTTGCCTGGACGCTGGCATGGACGACTACCTCTCCAAGCCCTTCAAGGCTGAGAGCCTGGCTGCTCTACTGGGCTCCTATTGCGCTAGATTTCACCGTCAGGCAGGTTAGGAAGCATCTAGGGAGTTGGTGCACAAAGCCAAATGGCCAAGCAAGTTCCCCACCATTGACGAGTCTAGCGAACGATGGCCTTCGAGCGCGGCCTGCCCAAGACTA
>JBLIOL010000266.1:0-8067 GCA_047639615.1 Planctomycetota bacterium
AGCCCGCGGATGTCGTAGGCCTTGAAGATGCCCATGGAGATACTTGGAGGTACGGAGGTTTAGGGGAGGAAGCGAGCTAGCGTTACACGAATTACGCTTAGCGAGATTCGAGGTAAGCGCGCACGCGGCGCAGACCTTCGACGATGTTCTCGGTGCTGTTGGCGTAGGAGAAGCGCATGTAGCCTTCACCCAGGTGCCCGAAAGCTGCGCCGGAGAGGCAGGCCACCCCGGCAGTATTGAGCAGAGCGTGCTCGAGCTCGCCGCTACTGATGCCCGTGCCGCTGGTGTTCGGGAAGGCGTAGAAAGCGCCCTTGGGCATCACGCAGGTGAAGCCGGGGATGTCGTTGAGCTCCTTGTGGATCACCTTGCGGCGACTGTCGAAGGCCGTCAGCATGTCGTCCACCGCGTCCTGGGGACCGCGCAGGGCCTCGATCGCAGCCACCTGGGTGGCGGCGTTGGCACAGGAGGTGGAGTTGATCTGCAGGCGCTCGGCGTGGTCCACCAGGCTCTTCGGCCAGACGCCGTAGCCCAGGCGCCAGCCGGTCATGGCGTAGGTTTTGCTCCAACCGTCGAGCATGATCGCGCGCTCGGCCAGCTCCGGGTACTGCAGGATGCTGACATGTTCGGCCCCGTCGTAGAGCTGACGGGAGTAGATCTCGTCGCACAGGATGGTCACGTGCGGGTGCGCCTCGAGGCCCTTGGCCAGGGCGTCCATCTCCTCGCGGGAGACGATGCCGCCGGTGGGGTTGGCCGGCGTGTTGAGGATCATCAGGCGCGTGGCCGGGGTGATCTTGGCCAGCACCTTCTCGGCGTTGAAGCTGAAGCCCGCCGACTCGTCCATCTCGATCGGCACGGGGGTCGCGCCGAACCAGTGGATCAGGGACTCATAGATCGGGAAGCCGGGGTTCGGGTACAGAATCTCAGCCCCCGGCTCGGCGAACATGGCCAGGGCGTAGAACATGGTCGGCTTGCCGCCGGGCACGATCAGCACCTGCTCGGGGTCCACCTCAGCGCCGCGGTACTCCTTAATGTTCTCCACCACCGCCTCGCGCAGGTCCGGCAGGCCCTTGGCCGGGGTGTACTTGTGAAAACCGTCAGCCAAAGCCTTGCGACCGGCCTCGACCACATTGGGCGGGGTCAGAAAGTCCGGCGCGCCGATGTGCAGGTGCACGATGTCCTTACCTTGGGCCTCGAGTGCCTTGGCCTTGGCGAAGACCTCGAAGGCGGTCTCGGTTCCAAGCAGGGACATACGGTGGCTAAGCTGGGGGCTCATGGGGCGGCTGGGAGGTTCTTGGGGGGGGCCGATCGGGCGGAGATCCGGGCGCGAGCCCGGGACTGAGGGGCGGCAGGATAGCCGAACGGAGCGTCTAGCTCCCGACTCCCTGGGGGTCTTTGCGCCGGGATTGCTACCCTGCGCACCCCTACGCATGTGGCCACCGGCCTCAGCCCAGCTAGAAGAGCCGCCATGAACCTCCCCACCCGCAACCTGCGCACCCTCGCCTTCGCCCTGGCCGGCTTCCTCGCGGCCTGCGCGCCCGAGCCCGATCTGGTGGTCTACGTATCCCTGGACCACGTCTTCTCGGCGCCCCTGATCCAGGAGTTCGAGGCCGAGACCGGCCTGGTGGTACGCGCCGACTACGACACCGAAGCCAGCAAGACCGTGGGCCTGGTCAAGCGCATCCAGGAGGAAGGCAAGGTCAAGGTGCGCTGCGATGTCTACTGGAACAACGAGGTGGCCCAGACCGTACGCCTCGCCGAGCAGGGACTTCTGCAGCCCTACGACTCCCCCAGCGCGGCGGACATTCCCGAGCAGTTCCGCGACGAGCAGATGCGCTGGACCGGTTTCGCAGCCCGCGCCCGGGTGCTGATCGTGAACACGGACCTGGTGCCCGACCCGAGCGTGATCACGGGCATGGCCGATCTGCTCGACGAGCGCTGGGCCGGCAAGTGCGGCATCGCGCGGCCCCTGACGGGCACGACCTTGACCCATGCCACGGCTCTCTACGAGGTGCTCGGCGAGGAGCGCGCCACGGACTGGCTGCAAGCCATCGCCGACGGCCAGCACACGAACCCGCCGCGCGTACAGGTGGCCTCCAGCAACGGACAGGTCATGCGTCTGGTTGGCGCAGGCACTTGGGCCTGGGGCTGGACCGACACGGATGACTTCAACGTAGCTCTGCTCAAGGGCTACCCGGTCGCAGCGGTATTCCCCGACCAAACGGCACCCGAAAGCGGCGGCAAGCCCCTCGGTACGCTGCTGATCCCTAACACCATCTCGATCATGAAGGACGCGCCGCACCTGGACGCCGCGAAGCGCTTCGTCGATTGGGCGCTCTCACGCGAGCTTGAGGAGCGCCTGGCCCATTCGCGTTCAGCGCAGATCCCCGTACGCGCTGACGTACCGCGCCCCGACCACGTGCGCTCCGACTTCGAGATCATGGAAGTGGACTACGCCGTGCTCGGCGCTCGCATCGGCGAACGCACGCGCACCCTCAAGGACATGTTCCTCAGCAACTAGACTCAGCAACTAGACTCAGCAACTAGATTCAGCAACTAGATTCAGCAACTAGCCTTGAACCGAACCCTTCTCATTATCGCTGGAAGCGTGCTCTTCGTAGCCGGCATCTTGCCCATCGGGCTGATGCTGGCACGTATGAGCGGCGATCCGGGAGTCATCGGACGCGCGCTAAACCCGCGCACCATGGACCTCTTGGGCCGCACCCTATTTCTGGGCGCGAGTGTCGCCGGCCTGGCCGTGCTGTTTGGCGCGCCCTTCGGGTTCTTGGTCTCGCGCACGGACGTGCCCTTCGCGCGCATCCTGCGTCCGCTCGGCTTCGTGCCGCTGCTGCTTCCGCCGCTGGTACTGGCCATGACCTGGACCGTCATGGCCGAGCTGCGCGGCGCGCCCATGACCATCGCGATCCTGGCCCTCTCGACCTTCCCGATTGTGGCGCTCTTCACAGCGCGCGCGGCGGAGCGCATCGATGGTCGTCAGGAGGAAGCGGCTTGGATGGCCGGCGGCTTAGGAGCGGTATTGCGCGCTGCCATACCCCAGATCCTGCCCGCCGCAGCCTGCGGCGCGTGCCTGGCCTTCGTCTTCGCCATCAACGATTGGGGCGTACCCGACTACGTCTCGAGCGTCGGCCGGAAGTTCAATGTCTACGCGGACGAGGTCTTCGCCATCTGGCAAATCGACGAGCGCGACTCCGAGGCCGTAGCCAGCGCCCTGCCCCTGGTGGCGCTGACCCTATGCGCCTTGATCCCCGCCCTACTTCTGCGCAGACGCGGTTCCCTAGCAGCGACGCTGAGCTCCGGCCATGTACGCCCGGCGCCCCTGGCACTGGGCCCCTGGCGCTGGCCCGCCGCGATCTTCTGCATCGGACTCGTTGCACTCGGCGCGGGTGTGCCCATCGGCCGCCTGCTCTACGAAGCCGGCGCCGGCGCGCCGGGCGGCTCCAATCCATCGGGCGCCTCCATGCCCGTGGAGGGCTTTGACGTGAGTTGGAGCTTCGAGCGCCTGCAGGCCGCCTTCGCGCGTGCGCTGGAACTCTGCCGCGATGAGCTCACGGCCAGCGTGGTCTACTCGATCATCGGTGCCACGATCGCCGTGCCCCTGGCCCTGATCCTGGGTCACGCCGTCGCACGCTCGCGCTTCGGTGGCGCCATCTTGGTCTTCTCGGTGCTGCCCGTGGCGGTGCCTGCGATCCTCTTGGGCATCGGCTTCATCGTGCTCTGGAACCGTCCCTGGACGGGCGACTTCTATACGGGCGAAGGTCTGGTGGTGCTGTTACTCCTGGGCCGCTACCTGGCCTTCCCGGTGATGGTGCTCTCCGGCGCCGTGGCCAACTTCGACCGACGCTTGGAAGAAGCCGCCCAGCTCTCTGGCGTAGGCCCTGCCGGTCGCTTGGCCAAGATCGTAGCACCGCCGCTAATTCCGAGCCTGGTGGGCTCCTGGACACTCTTCTTCGTACTCGCCATGCGCGAGATGGATGCCGCCGTGCTGGTGCCCGCCGCCAACCGCACGGTCATGTTCCGACTCTTCAACGCGATCCACTTTGGACGCGACGACTTCGTGGCCGCCCTGGCTCTACTCACGCTCTTCGTGATCGTGCTGCCGGGCTTGCTGTGGACCTGCTTTTCGAACCGCCGCCTGGAGCTTCTGCCGTGACCGCTTCCGAATTCAGCGTAGACATTCAAGGCCTTGAGGTACGCGCCGGCAAGGCGCACCTCTTGGGCCCCATCGACCTGCAAGTGACGGGCGGAGCCCACCTGCTGCTCGTCGGCCGGTCAGGCTGTGGCAAGACCACCTTACTGCGCGCCATCGCGGGCTTCGGACCGATCATCGCGGGGCGTATCGAGCTGCTGGGCCGCGTGGTTCAGGACGCTCGCCGGCAAGTGGTCCAACCGCAGGACCGCGGAGTGGGCTTGCTCTTCCAAGGCGGCGCCCTGTGGCCGCACATGAAGGTGGCCCAGACCCTGCACTTCGTACTTAAGGCCGGCGGCATCGAGCGCAGCCAGCGCAACAGCAAGGTAGCTCGCCTGCTCGAACTGGTCGAGCTCACGGGCTTCGACAAGCGCAGCGTCCCGACCCTCTCCGGAGGCGAGGCCCAGCGCCTGGCCCTGGCCCGCGCCCTGGCACTCGAGCCCAAGATCCTGGCCTTGGACGAGCCCCTCGGCCCCCTGGACGTAGAGCTGCGCCAAGGACTCTTGCAGCGCCTCGACCGATTGCAAAAGGACCTTGGCCTGACCCTGCTACACGTGACTCACGACCCCGAGGAAGCGGCCGGGTACGCTGACCGCCGGGTACGCCTGGCCGACGGCAAGTTGCAGTCGGACGAGTCCCTGGCCCAAGCCTCCCAATGAAGCAGCTCTTCGGACTCCTCCTCATCGGACTCGCCTTCTGGCTGGGTACGGCCATGCTCGGCGACGACCCCGCGCCCACGGCCCAGGCCAGCAATTTCACCAGTTCGAAGCAGTGCCAGGAGTGCCACTCCAAGGTCTACGCCGAGTGGTCTGGCAGCCAGCACGCCCAGGCCTGGATCAATGAAGATGTGCGCGCCCAAGCGGGCGAGCTGCCCAACGGCGACTTCGCCAACAAGGACTGCGTAGCCTGCCACTCCCCGCGCCCGATCTTCGAGACCGGCATGGGCAAGCGCGTACTACCGCGCAGCTCGCGCCGCTCCGAGGGCGTCGACTGCATCTCCTGCCACCAGATCCCCGCGGACCAGGGTGGCGGCATGGCCGGAACCCTCAGTAACAAGAGCGCCGCCTGCAATCCGCAGCCGCGGCTCGAATTGCAGAAGGTGGAGTTCTGTGGCGTCTGCCACAACCAGCACAAGACGGTGGATCAGTTCATGGGTTCGCCCGCGGACGAGAAGGGCCAGGACTGTCTCTCCTGTCACATGCCCTTCCGCGAGAATGACCAGAACCTGGGCCGCGATCACAGCATGTTTGGCGGCCACTCCATGGCCCTGGTCAAGTCCGCCGTGGCCCTGCGCGCCGAGCGTACAGGTCCCCAAGAGATCCGCGTAGAGCTGGAAAACGTCTTCGCCGGCCACAGCTTCCCCACCGATGAGCGCAGTCGCGCGGCGGACATCTTCTGGCGCCCCGCCCCAAAGCTCGGCGATGGTCACGACCTCGAAGCCGAGGGCGGCGGAGATTGGCGCCACCTGGATCGCATGCGCTCCCCCTACCGCAACGAGACCGGCATCCCCGAGACCTTGCTGCTACGCGATGAGACGCGCATCCTGACCATCACCGATGTGGACGCCAGCGGCCCGGTGCAGGTGGCCCTCTACTACAAGCTGGCACCCTACTACCGTGACCCCGAGAGCGGCGACGCAATGGCCACGGAGAGCGTGCGCACGCCGGATATGGACGCGAACCTGGTTCACCAGGTCGTGGTGGAATAGAAGCCCATGCTGCGCCTGCTAAGCCTGCTTCTGATCAGCACCTTGGGTGCCTGCGCCGAGCCCGGACCCGAGCCCGGACCCGAGCCCGATGTACGGCCGGCCTACGTGCTCGGTCCGGTTCTTCTGGAACAACAAACGGCCTTGGCCACAGCCCTAGACCTGGGCAGCCTGCCAGAGCCTGCGGACATCGAACAGGTGCGCGGCCTGGTCTACACGCGCGCCAAAGGCAGCGCGCGCTTCAAGGAATTGCCCCTCGAGGACATCAAGAACCTGGGCGCCAGCGCCATCGCTCCTTTGGCCACGGTCTTGCTCGATGACACGCTGGACTTCGCCGAGCGCGTGGCAGCGGCTGAGTTGCTCGGGTACCTGGACCTACCCCTGGCAGCTGAGCGTTTGCTCGAGCGCATCGAAAGCGCCAGCGAGCCCTGGTTGCGCAGTTGGTGTGCCTTCCACCTCTCGCAGACCACCCAGGACCACGTTTTGCCGCGGTTACTGCTACGGCTCAAGTACGAGAAGGACCACGAGGCCTATTGCTGGATCGCGGTCGCCCTGCTGCGGCGCGATAACTTCACAGCTCTAGAAGGTCTCATGGATTTGGCCGGGCGCGACGGCAACCCGGCCCAGGCCTCCGCGCAGAACGAGCTGAACAAGCTCACAGAACGTCTGCAGTTGGAGCCAGCGGAAATCCTGCGTCAGTGGCACTCTCTAGAAGCCACGCAGCTCCCCCAGCACACACCCTCGAAGGCCCTGCGCGCGCGCATCTGGGAGCGCGTCTCGCAGCTCTCCGGCGAACACTTCCAGCTGCGCGGGGTGGACGATGCGCTCTACATTCTGGAACGCCTAGGACCCTGGGCAGCCCTCGAGATCACGCCCGCCCTGGGCGACGAGGACATCTACGTGCGTTTGCACGTAGCCCAGGCCCTGGAGCGCATGGGCTCGCGTGCATCACTAGCGGGAGCGGCCCTACTGAACGCCCTGCATGAGCCGCGCATGGCGCCGGCCGCCGCGGAGGCTCTAGGGCGCGTCGGCGTACCCGAGGCCAAGACGGCCCTGCTAGAGCTACTTCAAAGCACACAGGACTACGAGCTGCAGGTGGCCATCGCCCGCGCCCTTGGTCGGCTCGGATTCGACGGCACCTCACAGGCCTTGATCGAGTGCTTCGACGGGGCCTTGCAGCCTGGCCAGGACGACCTGCGCCTGACCTGCGCGGCTGCACTGGTGCTCCTGGACCAAGGCGATCGCGTCGCGCACTACCTGCTCGATGTGTTGCAAGCCGGCGGCCCGCCCTCCGCAGCCGCCGCCACGGCACTGGAGACCTGGCTCGTGCAAGGCGCAGCAGCCAGTCGCACGGGCTTCATCAAGGCACTCGCCACATGGCGCGAGTCAGACGCTCCCCCAGGTACGATTCCGAGCAGCGCGAAGGCCGCCGAACGGCGCGCAAAGCGTGCGGCTCAGTTAGCGCCGCAGCTCCAGGACATGGAGCTCGAGACCTCCTCGCAGTAGTGCGCAGCTCGTGGTGGTACTGTGCCACCACGTCTCGGGCAACGGCCGAGTTCGTGCGCATGGGGTCAGGCACAAACCGCCCGAACTCGGTGGGGCTAGCTGAAGAGCAGCAGGCCAACCGTGGCGAGCCAAGCCAAAGCGTTGAGCACAAACCACCAATCGCCGCCCAGCAGTACCTTGGTGGGGCTACCACCGCCGCGCTGGGTCTGCACCAGCAGCAGGTAGCGGAAGAGCCCGAAGACCACGAAGGGCACGGTCAGGTTGAGGTTGTGATGCTCGCCGAACTTTTCGGTGGTCTCATCAGAGACCGTGTACATCGTGTAGCAGAGGATCGCGCAGGCTGCGAGAATCGAGACCGCCTGGTCCAGGAACTCGGGCGTGTACTCGCGCAGGATCTTGCGGTGCTCGCCGCGGTTCTCGCCCAGCAGATCGATCTCGGCCTTGCGCTTGCACAGGGCCAGGAAGAGCGCCAGGAAGAGCGTGCAGAGCATCAGCCAATGGGACACGGGCGCTTCGGCGGCGAAGCCGCCGGCCATGACCCGCAGCAGGAATCCCGCGGCGATACAGAAGGCATCCAGGATGGCCACGTGCTTGAGCTTCCACGAGTAGAGGAAGTTCATGACCATGTAGCCGCCAACCACCTTGGCCACAT
>JBLIOL010000267.1:0-8011 GCA_047639615.1 Planctomycetota bacterium
ACCGCGCCTTCTTCGACAGCGTGATCAAGCCCTACCTGGCCAACAAGGGAGCGAAGACTTTCCTGGATCACTGGCTACTGGAAGATGACTTAACGACGTACCTGGAGCCCTGGAACTTCGGCCGCTTGAACGTGCTCGAGCGCGTGCTACTGGGCCGTCGCTTCACGGACCAGTCCGCCTCCATCGCGTCCCTGGTGCGCGATCAGGTGCAGGCCAACCCCGCCGAGCCGGCGCGTCTCCAGCGCCTTTTCGATATGGCGCTCGCGGGCGGAGCTTTAGACGCGGGCGCCGGCCTGAATGAGAGCTTGCGCAGCATGCGTAAGTCCGTTCTAGACAAGCGCTCGAAGTCCCGCTCGGGAGGCCCGGCGAGCCCTGGCCCGGCGGGTCCTGGCGCACCCGGCGCCAGCACTCCGGGTGCGCCCGCTGGCGCACCCGGCGGCGGTGGAATACCCAGCAAGCGCGGCCGTCTCGAGCTCGAGGAGTCCGAGGAGGAGCCGATCCTGGAGGACTTCGAGGTCGCTGATGCCCCTGCAACCGGCAGTGATGAGTTCTTCCTCGGCCGAGGCGAGAAGGAGAAGAAGGACGCGGGCCGCCGCAGACAAACCACGCGCCTCTTCCAGGCCCTCGCACAAACCAGTCGCTACCTGGAGAGCAACTACTGGAAGCGTCAGCAAGCCGAGCAAGGCTCGGGACTGCTAACGGTTCACGGTTTCTGGCTCGACTTCGCCCAGGCCGATCCGCAGTTGCCCTTCCTCTCCGCGAACTTCGCGCAGGCTTCCGGCAGCCTCAACGAGATCCTTCTGGCCTTGGCTCTCCTGGACCTGCCCTACCAGTCCGCAGAGCACACCACTGCCGCGGAAGGCAGCACGCTCTCCATTCGGGCGGGTAGCCCGCTGCTCCTAGTGCGCAAGGACCTGGCAGCAGCCGAGCAGTCCGCGGACGCTCCCCGCGTACTCGTGGCCCAAGACATCTATCGCCTGGATGCCCGCTACGTGAGAGTGAATGGCCGCCAGGTCGAGTCCTTCGTCAGCGGCGATCTGCGCGCCGGCGTGGCCTACGGTTGCCGCGTGGTCGTCACCAACCCCAACGGCATCGCGCGCGAGCTCGAACTGTTGCTCCAAATCCCGCAGGGCGCCCTGCCGCTTGAAGGCGAGAATGCCACCCGCGGCAAGCACCTAAGCGTCGACGCTTATGGCACCGGTACCCTGGAGTACACCTTCTACTTCCCGAGCCCTGGCGAGTTCACCCACTACCCGCTCCACGCCGGGGAGGCGGGCTCACTCCTAGCCTGGGCCGAGGGACGCACGCTCAAGGTCACGGACGAGCCGCTCCAAGTGGACAACCGCTCCTGGGAACACATTTCCCAAAGCGGTACCCAGGCGGAGGTGCTCGCCTACCTAGGCGATGCCAACCTGCTGCGCACGGACCTCAGCCGCCTGGCCTGGCGTCTGCGCGACCGCGGCTTCTTCAGCACGGTCACGCGGCTATTGCGGAGCCGCCACTCCTACGACAACGGCACCTGGTCCTATGCCCTTCATCACGGGGACGAGCCGCGCGCGGTGGAGTTCCTGCAGCACGCAGATCAATTCATCCGCGCCTCTGGCCCGCTGCTTCAATCGCGGCTACTCAACATCGACCCCGTCGCCCGCGGCCGCTTCGAACAGGTGGACTACCAGCCGCTCGTCAATGCTCGAGCCCACGCCCTGGCCGGTGAGCGAACCATCGCCAATCAGGACCTGAAGAGTCAGTACTCTCGCTGGCTCGATGTGCTGGCCCACCGCCCGGCGCTCACGAGCACCGACCGCCTAACCCTGACCTACTACCTCCTACTGCAGGACCGCATCGAGGAGGCCCTAGCCAGTTTCGGTCAGATCGAATCGCAGACACTCTCATCGCAGCTGCAGTACGACTACCTGGCCGCGTACGTGGACTTCTACAGCGACGATCACACCCTCGCCCGCGGTATCGCCGAGCGCTATCAGGAGCACCCCGTCCCCCGTTGGCGCGAGCGCTTCCAAACCGTCCTGCGTCAGCTAGAGGAATCCGAAGGCCGCACCCACGAGGCTGGCTCCGGAGAAGACTCCACCGGAACCGAGGCCATGCTGGCAGCCGAGCCCGCCCTCGACCTCGAAGTTGCCGGCGGCCAGATTGTCCTGCACCACTCCGGCATCGAGCAGGTGGAGCTGCGTTACTACGCCATGGATGTGGAGTTCCGCTTCTCTACCAGCCCCTTCGTGCAGCAGGGCACAGGTGCCTTCGCCTACGTGCGCCCTAACCGCACGGATCCCTTGGCCCTGGACGCCAAGGTCGATAGCACCAGCTTCGCCCTACCCGCCGAGTTCAACAGCAGCAACGTGATCGTGGAAGTGCGCGGCGCCGGCGTCATCCGACGCAAAGCCCACTACGCCAATGCGCTCTCGGTGCTGATGCTCGAATCAGCCGGCCAACTCAAGGTCACGCACGCCACTAGCGGCGAGCCCCTATCCAAGGTCTACGTCAAGGTCTACGCCCTCTCGAGTGGCAAGCCGCGCTTCCACAAGGACGGCTACACGGACCTGCGCGGGCGCTTCGACTACACCTCGGTCTCCAATGGAGGCGACCGCGGCGTCCAACGCTTCGCGATCCTCGTACTCAGCGAAGAGGACGGCGCCGTGATTCGAGAGGTTGCGCCGCCCCTACGCTAGCTCATCCCAACCAGGCCAAGGCGCACCAGGAAACGCCGTCACCAACCGCCAGCGACGCCATCACCTTCTGTGCGGCGCGATCCTCTCGGGCGAGCCAGTGCTTGGCCACCAAGGCGATCGGCCCAGCACATCCCAGGCAACCGTGGTTCTCCAATTGCAGGCGCGCGTCAACTACGTCCAAACCGAAGGGCTCCGACGTAGCCTCCAGTTGGGCGAGGGTCACGGAATGGGGCAAGAGGTGCTGGGCCGGAGCCTCGAGCTCAGCTAGCTGCCGCACCAGATCCTGACCAACACGCGTCCACACAGCACCAAGTCCCAGACGGTAGGCAGCATCGGGCCGCTGGAAGTGATAACTCTCCGAGCCCACGCTGCTCTCCGTTGGCGGCAAGGGGCCGGTCACGGTGAAGGGCGTACCGCTGACCTCGGCGGTTCCCGACAGGGCCGTCACCAAGCCACCGTTGCTCTCGCTGGGCTCCAGCGCCAAGGCGCCCGCGCCATCCCCAAGGAGCAAAGCGTTGCCGAGGTCGTCCCTGTTGGCGTAGTGGGAGTTCGCTTCCGCCGCAATCACGAGCACCTTGGCGCCACCGGAGCGCACGATATTCGCGCCCACCACCCAGGCCTCCAAGCCACCGGCATCCCCAGCGCGTACATCGATGCCCGCGGCGGAGGTGGACAGGCCACTGGCCACCTGTGCTGCGAAATTGCTGGTGATACGCGGAGGTGTGCATGTCGCCACCACCACCGCGTTGAGCTCCGCCCGCGTCCAGCCGGCTTCATCCAGCGCCTTGTTCCCGGCCGCGACCGCTAACTCGAGCGCACCGACGTCATGACCCTTGGTCCAGCCGCGCTTTTCAACACCAGAGCGCTGACCCGCGCGCTCCAGATCGAAGCCACTAAGGATCACCTTATTCTCCCAGCCGTCGCCGAAGAGCACGGCTGCCGCGCCACGACTATCGAGGCTTGCGGCGGGACCGATCAGATCCTCGGGAAAGACTCGCGCAGCGCCGGCGATGCCGATCCCACGCATGCTGTTTCTAATCAAGCTCATGAGTTAAAGCAGGATAGCCGCTGAGACTTGACGCGTCCCTTCAGACCGGGCCAATAGGAGTCTCATTGCCCGGATTTGCACAGGGCACCCACAGGTACCAACACCCTTTGGTTATCAGGCGTAGCGCAGCTTCAAATCAAGACGGGAACTGGCAGGTAGTCAAAGCTCTCGGGCACCAATTCTCGCTCCTCTTCTCCGCCTCGGTCGCGGAACACGTGCAACAAACGCGCGCGTCCGAGGCTCTCGTAGTCGGGTTCCGGATAGCCCTCGCGGCCATGACCATCCTTGCCATCGAGATCGTGAACAACCACATGCAAGCCGCGCAGATCGGAGAGGTAGCTCTCCTCTAGGCTCCGAGCTCCGAAGCGATCGCGGAATTCGAACAGCTTGGCGTAGACCCGCTGCAAGTTGCGAAAGCCAACCCCGTCCTCCACGAAGACTAGGTCGATCTCCAGATCACGCAGCACCTCATACAGATGCGAGCGCGCGCCGATGTCCACCAAGCGCCGATAGGGCGGCGAAACAGCCGGCACCAAGGCATCGTCATCGTCCCGCGAGAGCGCGGTTTGGAACCACAGATGCGGCGCGACCCAAAAGCCGGTGCCAACCGTGTACTTGCGCGCGGCGGCCGCCTTGAAGACGCGCGATAGCCCGCGCGCAAGGCCGCGCCGGCGCTGGATTTGCGTGCGGCGCCTCAGCAGCTCGTGCACGCGCTCATCCTGGAGGTGATCTATGCAGACCGCCAGCGGCCATACGCGTTGCAGTACGAACGCAAAGGGATCCGCCCCGGGATCGATCATAATGACCGCATCGCTAACTCGTTTCGTCGTCTTGAAGCAGGCACGCATTCCCGCGTGTCGCAGTGCGCGTCGCACGGCACGGCGCTGGGGACGGCTCGCGCCTTCCACGCGCACACGGGGTGCGACCTGACGCGCCGGATCGAGCAGGCGATCCATGACCTGTTGGTGCACTCCCGAGAGCAGCAGCACGCTGCCCGAGAGGGTCGCTGACTTGGCGAAGAGCGCGCCGAGTATGCCCGTCACGGCCGTGGAACTGAAGCTCATCCCCTGCCAGCCATCTCCGCAAGCCAGGATCACGAGGCTGGTGGTGACACAGGTCAGAACCAGATAACCAGCCGCATTCCAAATGGCGACGATGGCCCAGCGGGGCTGCGCCATGGGGTCACTGGTAGGCTTCCAGATCATGCGCAGTTTCGGGCCCAGAAGAAGTTGCATGACGGTCGCCGCAAGGCCCATGGCCACGAGAGCGACGAGGCAAACGCCGACGGGCAAGACAACGCACGTGACACCCAAACTGAAGAGCGCCCAGGCGGTCAGACTGCGGGGGATTGCCCCGCGTCCGAGCAGGAACTCGCCCACGGCCCTAGTGAATGCAGTGATCGCGAGCACGGTACCCATCACCAGGGCTGCCCACAAACTACCGAGGGTCATCAGCCAGCCCAAGCCACTGACCTGGCGCAGAGCTAGGCGCGCATTGGTGGGGTAGTGTTCTGCCGTGAACCAGACCAAGCAACCGACCAGCATCACTGCCGCAAATGCGAGCACCCAGGCCACGGGGTGGCCGTAGGGCAAGGCCGGCGCCCCGCGCAGGTCAGCCCCGTAGTTGACGCCCCAAGGAGCCAGTCGTTCGCGCAAGGTGGGCTTCACACGCTCGGTCCAGAGGTTGCCAATGGACTCGCCATGCAAGCCCACAGCCACAGCTCCAGCCAGGCCCAGACCAAGCACTCCACCGGCATCAACGCCATCGCTGGGCGACCAGCGCCCTAGCAGCTCAAATCCAACCGCCACCAACAGCCAACCCACGCAGATACGCAGCTTGACGCGAGGATGGCGTAGCACCCATTGGAAGACGTGTTGATCGCGGGAGAGCATGGCGAGTGGGCCGAAGAAGGCCAATCAATGGCCCATAATAGCCCCCCCAATGGCATTCAGGTTGCCTCAGGGACCCCATCCACCAACCTGAGGCGAGGGTGACCCAGGTGGCAAATTTGTGACCCCGCGTGCCAATCTCCGGACCTACACCTCAAAACGTCCAGCCATGGGACGGGTACGTCATTCACCGCTCGGGTGCCCGGCTTTCAAGTCCGAAAACCTGACTGAACGCGCCTGCTCGCACAGGAGCACTCCGCCCTCACACACACCCCCCAGCTGCCTCCCCATCGGGAGAACCTCGCCATGCTGCCCCCCCGATCCACCATCACCCTCCGCCCGAAAGCCCCCTAGCCGCCGCAACCACCGCAACCACCGCAGGTGCCCCCGAGGCCAGGTGGGTCTTGCTCGGCATGGGCGTATTGGTCCTGCTCTTCCTGGCCAACCGTCGCCGGGAAAGCGCGCAGGATAAACACGCGGAAGAGGAGCGCCTGCGCGCCCTCGCTGGTCTCGGAACCATGGCCGTGGGCTTCGTGCACAACCTCATCAACCAGCTCATGATCCTTCTCGGCTCCATCGAGCGCGCTCGCAACAGCGAAGACCTCTCACCCACCACCGAGCACACGCTCCGGCAAGCCGCCGCCGCCGCCGGCTCCATCGGCGAGATCGCCGGACGCATGCTGCGCCTTGTGCGCAACGATCCCTTCGTGACCCAAGAGTTCGAGCTCGACGCCCTACTGCAACGGGTTATGTCGAATCTGGACACCCTCGGCGACGACGGCATCGAACTGCGCCTGCACGCAGATGACTGCCCCACAAGCCTGCGAGGCGACGCGACCCTGCTCGAGAGCGCGCTCACGAACCACGGCAAGAACAGGATGGAAGCACTCGGAGGTGGTGGCGTGCTCGAGATCCGCACCGTGGTGCGCAATCAGCAGCTAACGATCGTGGTCGAGGACAACGGGCCGGGCATCGACCCGGACCTAGTCGACGACCTGTTCATTCCCTTTCGCACCGAGCGCGCAGATCGCGGCGGTACGGGCCTGGGCCTCTAGACGGCCAAGGCGGCCGTGGAAGCCCACGGTGGCAGCATCTCGGTGGATACGACGCCCAACCGTGGCGCACGCTTCTCCGTAAAGCTCCCGCTGCGAACGGGCGTTGAGGCCTGACGGCGCTCAGCCCGGCCCCTAGCAGGCCGCTTAAAAAACAACGGCCCAGCGATTGGTTTCCACGGATCGTCTGGCAAGGCGACAGGTTCCCCCCATCGTGGTGGCTATTTGGGGGTTCTGACAACGCAGCCAGGCGCTTCGTGGGAGTCGAGCGACAAGTCGCTGTTCTTCAACGGTCTGCTAGGCTGTGCGCCCATGCGACCGCTCCCCATCGCTCTTGCCACCTGTACCTTCCTAGCCCTCGGTCTAGGCCTTTGGTGGAGCGGCGACACTGCGCCCGCGCAGCCGACCGAGGAGGAAGCCGAATCCGCCCGAGAGGACGGACGGGCCGCCGCTGAGGTTGGCTTGGAGCAGGTAGACGGGTGCTGCCCGTCCAGTCTGCAGGCAGCGCGCGACTTGCTCGGCGACGACCTGCTGGACTGCGCCTGCGAAGCACTCAAGGCACGCCTTGCCACCGTGGAGGGCACGCCTGAAGAAGGCCCCGTGTGCGTCATGCTCTCGGAGGTCCTGCGCCGGCTCGGCCACTTGAAGGCAGCTACCAAGCACGGTCGCCGCGGCGCGGAGTTGCTGCCCACCTCAAGCCGCGCCCACTGGACTCACGCACGCGCCCTGGTGCGCGAAGCCGGAGAACAGGGTCGCGCCGGCGGACTCGCCCTGCTGGCCGCCGCCAAGAAGATGGGTCCCTACAAGAGCGAGCTGCAGCTGGCCATCGACCTCGATCCCAAGAACGTTGAACTGCGCAAGGAGCAGGCGCTCTTCCTCCTATTCGCGCCCATGGTCGGCAACCCGACGCGCGGCCTGGAGCTAGCACACGAACTCGAAGCCCTCGACCCCATCGAAGGCGGGTTGACCGTAGCGCGCGCACTCAGCTTGGATGAGGAAGGGCTCGAAGCCGCCCTCATCAAGGCGCGCGAAGTAGAGGGCGCGCATCCCAGCAGCCAGGAACCGCCCTGGGTCCTCGGCTGCCTGCTACATGGAGCGAAACGCTTCGACGAAGCCGACGAGGCCCTGGCGAAGATCGCCCTAGGCCCCAAGGGTGAGACCTATTACCAAGCCCTGCACCTACGCGCGCGCTTGCGCAACGATCGCGGCTTGGGCTTTGCGGAGGCGCTCGAATTCCTGGACGAGTTCGAGGCCGCTAGCCCCGCCTGGGAGTGGACACCGAAAGAAGCCGAGGTCCTATGCGAGCGCGGCCCAGCCCCTGCGGGGGGCGGCCCCCCC
>JBLIOL010000268.1:0-7956 GCA_047639615.1 Planctomycetota bacterium
GCATGGACCAGATCCTGCGCACTGCTCAGCAATTCACGTTGGGAGAGCCGGCCTTCCGCCGGCCCAAACTTCAAGGTCTCTGCGCGCTCGAGCAAGAAGCCCAGCTGCAGGGAGTGTTCATCGAGCAGCTCAGTGCCATCTGCCTGAGCGGCGAGCCATTCGCCAAGAGCCAGACCCGCCCCGGCCCTGCCGCTGACCTTTTCCGTAGCCCCGCGCAACGCCAGCGCTACGCCGTAGCCCACCTCGCGCGGGCTGCTGCTCGCACCATCGCCGAGCAAGCGCGTCAGAATCGCCGCCGGCTCCTCCAGCGCAGCTGCGACTGCAGCCTGCACCTGTCCAGCGCGGTTGCGACGCCAAGCGAACAGTAGGCCGCCACCGAGCACCGCCGCCAAGAGGCTCAGCCACCAGGCCGAGGAGTCCCCCGCCGAAGCCGCGCCATCGAAGCCCTCAGGCCGAGGCAAGGGCCGCGGCTCGTCCTCATCCGGACCCAGCTCGCCGGCCACGGTCAGGCTCGCCTCGCCGCTCCATTCCAGGGGCGCCTCGGTGGCCAGCGCAATCTCCAAACGCGGAGCGATCAACGTCCCGGGCTCGATCCCCATGACGGTCCAGACGAGTTCCGTACGCGAACGCCCGAACTCTTCGCTGGGCACGGTCGAGACCGTGGGACCGCTGAGCACGCGAATGGCCAGGCCTTCCACCTCGAAATCCGTGGGCGGAGAGATCACGGAGTCGTCCGCGTCATGCTCGATCGTAAGCCGCATGCGGCAGGGTTCGCCGATGCTCACAGAGCTGGGTTCAAGTCGCCATTCAGCGCCCTGGCCAAAGCCCGGGGCCGTCAATGCGAGGGCTGCCATGCCCATGAGTAAGCTGCGCACGCTCACGCCAGTCCCCTACCCAGGCGCAAGGCCCGGCGACGGAAGAAGGCCATCAGCGGCCCGGCCAGATCCTCACCCACATCGATGGGCAAGCGATCCACTTGGGCGCGCTTGAGCTGTGTGTTTAGACGTTCGCGGCGCTGCTCCGCGTCCTGACTCCAGGCCTGGCGCACGGCTGCCGAACGACCGTCCACCTCACGCAACGCGCCACTCTGGCTGCTACGGAACCAGATCGGTCCCGCCTCCGGCAAGCGCATCTCCAGCGGGTCGGTCACGGGCGCCACGATCACATCATGACGCCGGCCCAAACGCCGCAAGGATTCGAGCCATGCGCCGCCGTCCTCTTGGCCCAGAAAGTCGGAGACCACCAGGATCAAACTGCGCCGGTGCAGCACATTTGCCGTTGCTTCAAACACGTGCGCGAAGTCCGTGCGCTGCTCTGAAACAGGCGCCAACATGACCTCATGGATCAGGCGCATGATGTGCCGACTGGACTTGCTGGGCGGCAGATGCTCGAGGGTCTCGGGGCCGAAGAGCGTCAATCCCACGCGATCCTGGTTGCGGATCGCCACGTGAGCCAAGAGCCCCGCCAACTGGGCCGCAGCCTCGCGCTTGGTCCAGTTCTGGGTGCCGAAGTCCATGGACAGAGCCGTATCCACCAGCAGGTGAATCGAGAGCTCGCGCTCTTCCCTATAGGCCTTCACATAGGGCTCGCCTGCGCGCGCCGTCACGTTCCAATCGATGGCGCGCACCTCATCACCGGGCTGATACGGACGCACCTCCTCGAACTCGATGCCCTGACCGCGATAGATCGAGCGATAGCCGCCGGCCAAGGCCGTGTTCACCAAGCGGTGAGTACGAATCTGAAGCTGCCGCACCCGAGCCAATAGCTCAGGCGCAACGCTTGCTCCCCGGAGTTCTCCGGAGGATTTCGATTTCACGGCAGCCATGGGTGGCGACGGGTCGAGTTAGGGGACCGGAACCGCGTCTAGCACGCGCTTGACCAGTTCGTCCGAGCTGATGCCCTCGGCCTCAGCCTCGTAGGTGGGCAAGATACGGTGGCGCAGGACTTCGGTGGCGACCGTCTTGATATCGGCCGGAATCACATAGCCGCGGCGGCACAGGAATGCTTGAGCGCGAGCAGCGAGGGTCAGCCAGATGCTGGCTCGCGGCGAGGCGCCGTATTGAATGAAGGGCACCAGATCTTCCAAGCCGTTCTCGGCCGGCCGGCGCGTCGCGCCTACCAGGTCCACCACATAACCCGCGAGGCGCGGATCCATGTTGACCTGGTCGATCAGGTCGCGGGCGCGACTGATGGTGGCTAGGTCGACGACCTCTTTCACCTCCAGCTTGGGCGCCGTGCGCGACATGCGGTCGAGGATGATCAGCTCCTCCTCGCGGCTCGGATAGTCGATCACCACCTTGAAGGCGAAGCGGTCGAGCTGAGCCTCGGGCAAGGGGTAGGTACCCTCCTGCTCGATGGGGTTCTGCGTCGCCAGCACCAGGAAGGGGTTGGGCAGCTTGAAGGTCTCGCCGCCGACCGAAACGCTGCGCTCCTGCATGGCCTCGAGCAGCGCCGACTGCACCTTGGCCGGGGCGCGGTTGATCTCATCGGCCAACACGAAGTTGGCGAAGATAGGACCCTGGCGCACGCTGAAGGTGCCTTCCTTGGCGTTGTAGATCTCCGTGCCCACCAGGTCCGACGGCAATAGGTCGGGGGTGAACTGGAGCCTGGCAAAACTGCCCTGGACCCCTTGGGATAGACACGCCACGGCCAGAGACTTGGCCAGGCCGGGAACACCCTCGAGCAAGATGTGGCCGCCGGTCAGAAGACCGAGGATCAAGCTGCGGGTGAGGGCCTTTTGGCCCACGAGGACTTCCGCCAGGGCGGACTCGAGTTCGGGGACCCATGCGCTGGCGGCCTCGATGTCGGCGACCTGCGGGAGGGTGGGAGTATCTGTCATGGGAGGGGCTAGCTGGGCTCGTGTGTCCGGTTGCACAGCGCGAGAAGGTACCCGATTCGACGCATTAGTTCGTTTCCCTCTCCGGACTCCTACCACCCAATTACACGGGAGCGGCCCCTGCTCCCATCAGGGCGAGATAATGGCCCGTTCTCGGAATCGCTCGGCGGCGGCCAAGCACTGCCGTGCGTAGTGCAAAGCACCGGTGTTGGGCCGCCCATCGGCTAGGGCTCGCTCTTCGGACAGGCACCAGTCCGCGTAGGAGCCCTGTTCATCGATCCAGCGCATGAGTTTGGCGCGCCCGGCGTTGTAGGAGACCAGCACGGCCTCCAGGTCCCACTCACCCGCGTGCTGCAGGAGCCAGCGCAAGTGACTGCCCGCCAGCCGCACGTTCAAGCGATCCTCGTGCAGCAGAGCCTCCTTGGTCGGGACTTCGTCGATGCCCAGGCGCAGGGCCGCATCCGATGCCGCAGCCAGTCCCAGCTGCATCAGACCCAAGGCCCCGGCGCTAGAGGTCTGCCCGCTCACACCGCGACTCTCCGAATACATGATCCCGGCCAGCAGATAGACGTCCACCCCGGATTCCTCCGCCGCCAGCAGCAGATGCTCGGCCTGGCCTTCCACCAGGCGTATGCCCAGCTGATCGCGCACGGCTGCCACGATCGGAGCCACCGGCCCGCGCCGCCAGAGGCCGGCCAGACCCACCAGGACCAGGCCGATGCCGAGCACCAGCGCGAAGACGGCGCGCCGGCGCCCGGCTTTGGGCAAGCCCATGATTGGCCGCCCTACTCGGCTCCAGCCAACAGCAACTCGACCAGGGCCCCGATCCAAGCCTCCCGGTCCTCGTGTCCGGTGGGGACATCCCCCACCTCACGCTGACTGCGAATCTCGATCTCGCGGCGCGCACGCTCCACCAGCCAGGGCTCTTCCTGGCGCAAGGCCTCAGCCAGGAACAACCACGCGTCGCGGCTCAGCTCTTCGCCGAAGTGATCTGCGATGGGCTGCGGCGCGGAGAGTCCGCGCACTTCGAGCGCCGCCAGGAACCACGGCAAGGCCTCGTCGTGCTTAACGCTATCCCACCAGCTCCACCAGAGTTCCTGGGGCACGGCGGCCGAGCGATAGTCCACGCAGGAGAGGATCGCCAACTCCGCCGCCACGTGGCGGTCGGTGGGATCCTCGGCCAGCACACGCACGAGGAAGCTAGCGGCTGCCGGCTCCATCTGGCGTCCAAGCAAGAGGGCCGCCTCGCGACGCACCTCGGGCTCTTCCGAGCGCATGGCCTTGTACAGATTGTCGAATGCGCCGGTTCCAAGCTCCAACAGGCCACTGCGGGCCGCAGCAAAGATCTCGGAGCGACGGCCCTCACGCAGCAGGCCCACCAACACGCTCGCCACGCGCGGGTCGCCTAGGCGCGCCAAGCCACGGGCGGCATCCACGCGGAAGTGCCCATCCGGCTCGGTCAACGTCGTCAGCAGCACCTCGCGTGCTTGGTCTCCACCGAGCATGCCGATGGCCTCAAGAGCCGCGCGCCGCACTACGGGCTCGCCCACTCGCGCTCGAACCATTAGAGCGTCGAGAGCTGCCATGACCTTGCCATGACCACAGGCTTGCACGGCCGCGATCTCCACATCGGGATCCGCATCGTCCAAGAGCGACACCAGCGCGGCCGTCTCGGCCAGGTTCGGGTTCTCCGACAGGAGCGAAGCAGCCAAGGCGCGCAACAGGGGACGCCCATCGGAAACCGCCTTCAGCACAGCCGGCGGCCCTAAGCGCTCGAGCACGTCCGCGATGGCCGCCGCTGCGTCCACCTCATACTGCTCGTAGAGCACCGCGATCAACTCGCGACCCAGGTCCATGGATATCTCGCTCGCCGC
The DNA here is from genome assembly GCA_047639615.1 of Planctomycetota bacterium. GTDB lineage: Bacteria > Planctomycetota > UBA1135 > UBA1135 > CAYWNK01. The sequence continues at coordinate 4,711 of JBLIOL010000268.1, forward strand.
CGCACTGCCGGTGCCAAGCTTGGCTGCCTGCAAGGCCAGCCCCACCAAACGCACGGCACGATCCGCGAAGAAGGTCTCCTCACGCACGCGCACCAGCAGCGAACTGAAGTCTGCCTGACGGGCGACGCTCAGTTCGGAGTCAGCGTAGAGGCGCTCGAGCTCGAGCACACCCAAGTCCCGTTGGGCAAGGGGCGTGGCACCCATCCAATCCAAAACGAGCTCGGCCATGGCGCGGCCACGCTCACCGGGATCCGGATGCGCAGCCCACCAATCGCCGCGCTCCTGAACCAAGGCCAATTGTGAGCCATGCTTCTCCGGGTGCGGGAAGCGCTGCCAGCGGTTGCGGCCGCGCAGGCTCTCCACCGCTGTAGCGACGCGCTCAAACCAGGGATCCGAGGAGGATCCGCCATAGAGGAAGGACTTGGTCGTCCCACCGAGATCGATCACTAGGCTGCGCGACCGTCCCAGCTGGGAACCACGCGGCCCGGGCAAGCAATCAGCACCAAAGACGCCCTCTTCCTCGAGGCGCAGGAAGAGCTCCTTCGCCTGGAATTCATCCAGGTAGAAGCGCTCGAGCCCCGTATCGCCGCCGGCCGTAGCCGTGAAGCGCGAGCCCTGCAGTCGGAAGCCCAAGCCGCGGGCCGGATCCGACCAGCTGATGGCCATGCGTCCGGCATCCTCAAGGGTCGCCGCGAGCACCGCCCGCGAGGGTTTGAAGTTCGTCTCGTTGGCGAGCCACCACTCGGCCCAGGTCGGACCGTTGGCGCCGAAGGGCTGCCCGGTGATCTGGCGCAGTCGGCGCAGGGCCGCAGGAGCGATAGCCTCGTGGTCGTCGAAGAAGCGGAAGCCCGCGGTGATAGACACCAGTCGCTGCGGCACCTCGCGTGTCAACCAACTGGGCGTCTCCGCACCCGGATCGCGGAAGCCCAAACCGGCCAAAGCCGCTGCGCACACGCCGGAAACCAGCGGTTCGCTAGAAACCAAACCGCGCAGCAATGCCGTGGTGTGATCCGCATGCAAGATCGGCTCAAGGCTGCGATCCTCGCGCTCGATCAAGGCCAGCAGTGCGCAAGCATTCGAGCGCACGATCCAGCGCTCCCCGAAGGCCTTGTTGAGCAGTTCCCCTTCCACCTGGCTATCTTCGGTACGTGCCAAGATCCCGACCACGCGGCGCACGACCTTGGCGCGCGGATCGTCCAGGTGCTCGAGCAGCAGCACGTGAGCCTCGCGACCTTTGATCTGCGCGAGGATATCCACGGCGCGCATGCGCGAATCGCCACTGCGCGAAGCGAGTGCGGGCTGCAAGTAGGGCAGCCACTCCGAAGTGGGCGCTGCCTTGCCATCCTGCAGGGCGCGCGCCGCCGCGCTGCGCACGGGGCTCTGGGGGTGTGCGAGCAAGCGGCACAGGAGCTCCGGTGTGGCGCGCACGGGATCGCGCATGATCAACTCGCTCACCGCCGCCGAAGCCGCGCGTGTGGGCATGCGCGTGCCGAGGCGCAGGACAACCTGATCGGCATCCTGCGGGAGGCCCGCGCGCAGGAGCGTGCGCAGGGACACGATCATGGTCGGCGCGTGGTCGCTGGCCAGAGCCACACGCACGGCAGCCAGCCCGCCCTGTCCAAGGGAGAGCAAGGCGTCGGGTGCGTTCTTGACCACCGAGCTATCCAGGTGCTTCTCGAATGCCACTTGATCCAGCACATTGCGCGCCGCCTGCAACAGCGCCAAGTCCACGCCACCGGCGCGATCGCCGGCGATCGCTTGCTGGGGCATCACTTGCCCCTGAGCGCCCGACCCACGCCGGCCTCCAGAGGGCAGGTCCAAGCCCTTCGCCGCCAAACGCCCCGCCTTCTGGCGGTGGGTGCGCGTGGTCTGGCAGACCCGGCAGTGAGCATCCTGCATGCTGTCCTTGGCCGCCTCATCGAAACGCGCCACAAAGTTGCGCTCGCCGCAGACCATGCACTCCAAGTGGGAGGCCACATTGCGGGCACGCTCAGCCTTCTTGGAGTTATTCGCGGGGGTCTCGGTCTTGCCGCCTTTCTTGGAGGGCAGATCGAGCTGGGCCTGGGCTTGGGCCGTGATGGCCAGGAAAGCGAGGGCGCCGATGGGGAATCGCAGCATCAATTGGGCTTAGCAGGGAACGACACGGGGGGAGCGAGTACACGCGCTCATGCGCGTCCGCTGCCTACCCGGTGAATCGCGGCAGGATACGCGATCCGTGCGGCGGTTGGGGCCCAACCCCTGCTCAGGGGGTCAGTTCGGGGCCCACGCGGGCCCTGTAGCGGGCCGCCAGGCCAGGATCCGCCTGAACCAGCTCCCGAGCGGCCAGGAATAGGTCCAAGTCCCGCTCCGGATCCGCCTCGCCCTCATCGGCCTTGCCGGACTGGCGCAGGCCCCCCAGCTCGCCCATCCCACGCTTGCGCAGGTCCTCCTCGGCCAGCTCGAAGCCATCCCGCGAGCGCTCCAGCAGCTGGAACTTCTTCGCGGCCTTGCCCGGGCCCAAGAGCATGCACCAGGAGTCCTGGGCTCCGCGCCCCACCCGCCCGCGCAGCTGGTGCAGCTGGGCCAAACCCAGCCGCTCCGCCCCCTCGATCACGATCGTCGTGGAGTTGGGCACGTCCACCCCCACCTCGATCACCGTGGTCGCCACCAAGAGCCCAATGTCCCCGCGCCGGAAGCGATCCAAACGAAAGGCACGCTCCTCCGCCGGCAGCCGCCCGTGCACGAGCTCCACCCCAAAGTCCTTCACCCGCGCGTCCCTCGCCAGAGCCTCATAGCGCGCCTCCGCGCCCTCGCCACTGCCGCCGCCCTCGCCCGTAGCCTCGCCGATACGCGGGCAGACCCAGTAGGCCTGCTCCCCCACCGCGAGCCGCTGCTTCAAGTACGGCACGATTTTCGCGCGCTCCGCCCCGCGCACCCAGCGCGTGCGCAAGCTCCCGCGCCCGGGCGGCGCATCGCGCAGGATCGAAACGTCCAAGTCGCCATACAGGGTCAACGCCAAGGTCCTCGGAATCGGCGTCGCCGTCATCAGCAACAGGTGCGCCTCCACACCCTTGCCCGCCAACGCCGCGCGCTGCCCAACACCAAAGCGGTGCTGCTCATCGATCACCACCAAATCCAAGCGCCGGAACTTCACGCCCTCGCTAAAGAGCGCATGCGTTCCAAAAGCGACCGAGGCCTGACCGCTGGCCAGTAGCTCCTCCGACCTGCGCCGCTCGCCCTTGCTGCGCCCGCCGCTCAGCAGCACCG
>JBLIOL010000269.1:0-7863 GCA_047639615.1 Planctomycetota bacterium
GGAACGCTCACCTCGCGGTGGCGTACGCGCAGGCGCTGCAGAGCGTAGAGGCCCGCAACAAGGCCACCAAGGCCTAGCCAGAAGGCCGCCGGTGAGAGATTCAGAAAGCTCATACGAGCAGCCTCCCACCCGGGAAGAGGTTGGTGAGCTGCCCTATCACGGGTGCGTCCGCATCCACTTGGACGAGACCGTGACCGCGATCACCAGCGAAGCTGGCGATGGTGTGCTGGAAGCGATCGTAGGCATCACGATAGCGCGCCAGGACCGCAGGTGTGATCGAGACATCGGCGGCGCCGCCGCCTTCGCAGTCCACCAGGCGTGCTTCGCCACTGAGACCAGGATCGCGATCGGTGGCGCGCACCAGCTGCACCACCAACACCCGATGGCGCAGGCCACTGAGGGCGCGCGTAACGGCCTCGGCGCCGGCCGGATCGAAGAGGTCCGAGATGACCACCGCTAGTCCACGGCGCAGGCCGAGGCCGCCGAAACGCTTGAGACTCGCCACCAAATCCGTGCCGCCTGCGGGCTTCAGGTCAGCGAGCGTGCGCATGACTTGCACCAGGCGTCCAGCGCCGGCGGTGGGTGGCATGCCTAGCTCAAGTTCCTGCGCGAAGGGCATGACGCCCACCTTGTCGTGCTGGGAGAGTGCTACCGAAGCCAGCGCCGCGGCCACGAAGATGCCGGCGCGCGCGCGCGGCGGATCACCGTGAAAGGCGCTCTGACTTGTATCGGGCAGCAGGTAGACGGGCAGGTCTTCGAGCTCTTCAAACTGGCGGACGAAGAGCTTGCCGAGGCGCTTGTAGAGGTGCCAATCGACCTTGCGCAGGTCATCGCCGGGGGCATAGCCGCGGTGATCCAAGAACTCGATTCCGGCGCCCTTCTCGTTGGAACGCTGGTCCGCGAAGCGTCCGCCCGGGGGCACGTTGCGTGCCACCAGGCGTAGGCGCCCGACTTGAGTGAGGAAGGCGGGGTCCGTTAGCTCCGCCAAGCTGACCGCTCCGGCCATCAGGCAGGTACGTGCGGTTTTTCGACGGCTGCGATCACGGTATCGACCACTTGATCGGCCGTGATGCCTTCCGCTTGACCGGCGAAGCTCAGCAGCAGGCGGTGACGCAGGACGTCTTTGGCTGCCATGGCCACGTCATCGCAGGAGACGGAGAAGCGTTTGCCCAAGAGTGCGAAGACCTTGCCAGCCAGCAGCAAGCCCTGCGCGCCGCGCGGCGAGGAGCCGAGAGCGACGTACTGGTTCACCAGGTTGGGCGCGTACTTGCTGCCGGGCTGCGTAGCCACCACCAGACGCACGGCGTAGTCCATGACCGCTTCCGGCACGGGCACGCTGCGCACGGTGTGACGCTGGGCGATCACTTCGGCGGCGTTGGAGACGGGCTTGAGTGCCTCATCCTTATCGCCCGTGGTGCGCAGCAGGATCTCCTTGTACTCAGACTCCTTCGGGTAGCCCACTACCAGCTTGAACAGGAAGCGGTCCATCTGCGCCTCCGGCAAGGGATAGGTGCCTTCCTGCTCGACCGGGTTCTGAGTTGCCATGACGCAGAAGGGCTCGTCGAGTACGAGCGTCTTGCCGCCCACGGTGACCTGCTTCTCCTGCATAGCCTCCAGCAGCGCGGACTGCGTCTTCGGGGTGGCGCGGTTGATCTCGTCAGCCAGCACCAGGTTGGCCACGATCGGGCCCGGTTGGAAGACCAGCTTGGTGCCTCCGCCGTCGCCTTCCACCAAGACCTGCGCGCCGCACACATCGGCGGGCATCATGTCGGGGGTGAACTGAATGCGGCTGAAGGAGAGCTCGAGAGCTTCGCCCAGAGAACGCACGAGCAAGGTCTTGCCCAAGCCAGGTACGCCTTCGAGCAACACATGGCCGCCGGCGAAGAGCGCCGTTAGCACACCGCGCACGACCTCCTCCTGGCCGACCATGGCACGCGCCACCTGGGCGCGCACGGTCTCGTAGATCTTGCGGAATTCTTCGGCGGCTACTTCCGCGCTTTGCTGATCGCTCATGAGGGGGGGCTACTCTTGGGGTGTGCTACGTGCACGCAGGAAATAGGCGCGCACCACGGCGCGCGTTAGGGCATCCAAGTCCATGGGCGGCGGGCCGCCACTGGGTCCGCGGCGCGCATTGCGCTCTTCCACGGGGGTGGCCGGGGCTTCCTCAGCCTCGGGCTCCACCCGTTCCTGGGTGACTTTGGTTCGTCCAGGGCCGGGACGGCCCTTGACGCGATCGGGAATCGGCACGCCTAGCACCAAGCTGGCCACACCGCGCGATTTCTTGGGCTGGCTGGGTCCGCCGCGCCCGTTCGCATCGGGGCTCGGGCGGTTGCCGAAGCCAATCTGCAGGTCGCGACTCACGGGCGGACGACGATCGCGCAGGGAGGGCTGGACGCCGCCGCGCTGCTCTTGTTCTTCGTCCTCATCCTCGGAGTCGGAGTCGTCCTCGACCTCGGAGTTGTCCTCGGTGGAGACCTGGTCGCGGCTCTTCCAGGAGGAGGTCACGGGGTTCTTGTTCGAGCCGCGCGAAGAGCCCTTGCCGGCGGTGGAGCCGGAGTCTTCCTCCTCGGGCTTCTTTTGGGTCTCGGGTTCGTCGCCGGGCTTCTGCTCGCGACGCTTGGAAGTCTTTGGCTTGCGCTTGGCGGGGTCTGTTGCCTCGGGCGTCTTGCCCGTGGGCGCGCCGCGCGCTTGGCTGGCGCCGCTTGCGCCCTTGGCTTCGCCGCCGCGGCCGGGGCTGGCCTTGCCGCTGGATGGCTTCTCTTCCGTGTCCAGTTCGGAGGCTTCGGATTGGGATCCGTCCGTGGCACCCGACGGGCTCTGGGGCGGACGTTCCTGGGGCAAGGGAACCACCACCAGATCGTTGCTGCTGGAGTCGTCGCCGCCATCGGGGTCATCCGACGTAGGCGCGAGCGCGTCGCCGCCGCCGGCGTTTGCGACCTGCAGACCCGCGTTCTCATCGGACACGCGGGTGGTGGCGATCAAGGCGCTGAGCAACATCAGGCCCAAGGCCATGGCACCCATACGCAAGAGGTGCGGCTGCAAGGGCTCATGGTTGCGGCGGTAGTCGAGCTGGGCGGCACGAGCCGTACCGATCACGCCAGCCGCATCCGCGATAGCTGCCTTATGGAAAGGTCCCGCGCCGGGCATGGCCAGAAATTCATCCGCAGCCACAAGACGATCTTCGAGGCCAAGGCGATCGTCCACCAAACCGAGCAAGGCACGCCGGCCGGGAGCGGTTTGATAGCCGCGTAGCGCCTGCACAGCGCCAGTCAATGCCGTCACCAAGAGCACCCAAGCGAGCAGGGTCCAGAAGCCCGGCACGCCGATGCTCGCTAGGTGCGAGAGCAGCGCGAGACCAAGCCCAAAGCAGGGCACGGCCAGAGCGATCTGACTGCCTGTTCGCAAGCCTGAGAGCCAACCGTCCGAGGCACGCCCACGGGACAGTGCGGCAGCGGAGCGGGCTTCGATTTCGGCCAAGCTCTGCTGCAGTTGAGAGACGTCCACCACTATTGCTCTTCCTCGGGTCCTTTAGGATCCAGCATCACGGCCTGCAGTACCTCGCCGCTATCCAAGTCGGATAGGAAAGCGACTAAGCGCACCTGCTCCGGGTCGATGCGCGTGCCCATGCGCGGCACGGAGCCATTGCCAGCGACTTCCTGTTCGTCCAGGTAGCTCTCCTGTGCCTTGTGCATGTCCTGCAAGGACACTTCGAAGGCGAAGCGCTCCAGGCCGTCATCATCGGGCTCGAAATCGAGGCCGGAACCGTCCGACTCGAGCAGGAAGGCACGACCCAACATGCGGTGCACGACCACCGTGCTCTTGCCGGGGAAGAGCACGCCCTTCTCCGCCAGCACCAAGCGCACGACCATGTCGCGCTCCCGATCGTCGTAGAGGTGGCTGACCAGCAGCTCGCCGCTGAGCTTATCGCCCTCGATGCGTGCTTCCATCTCCATCAAGTAGCCTGTGTCGAGACCGAGCCGCCGCAGGATGTCGCGGCGCACGCGGTTGTAGACCGCTTCTGCCTGACGCGAGCGCGCGGCGCCGGGGCTTGTGACCACACCGTCGATGATGTGTACGGTCGGTTGATCGAGTCCTAGGGTCGCCGCGCGCGCTGCAGCGGCGGCGGTGCACAGGGGACTCAGACTAGGCTCGGGCAAGTGCCAGGATAGGAAGGCCACGTGCTCGGGCGCGAAGTGTCCAACCAGTCCCTCATTGCCTAGGGCACCACCGATGGCACCGGCGCGACCATCGCCAAGGTGTGCGCTGGTGAAGAACTCCGCAAGCGTCACGCGCTTGGCCGGGTTCTCGTCTGAAGGCACGAAGGTCGACGCAGCGCCGAAGTTCTTGACCTTGCCGGCGATCATGCGCTCGATCACGTCCACAGAGAGCGGCTCCGCGTCCTCGATCTGGGGTTGCACACGCTCCAAGGCGGCGATCGCCTCGGGCCCGGTCTCGGGCACGATCACCGCTTGGATGTAGCGCGAGAAGGCGCGCCGCATGCGGCCTTGAGCTTCGTAACAGCGACCAAGGTCGAGATTGATGCGTCCGTCCCCCGGTAGTCCGAAGGCCGCAGATAGAAGATGCCGCCAGGACTCGTCAACCTCGTCGCGGTCGAGGAGCACGCGCCCCATGCGCCCGTGCACAAAGTGCACGGCGTTCGGGTAACGATCGTCCCGGCCGCTCTCCACCCCAAGCTCGCCCGCCGCCAGCTCCACGCTGGGTTGGCCGGCGTCGGCCATTTCCTTCATCAGGTCGAGCATGCGCGTGCTGCGCAGGTCCTCGATGGTCGTCTCGTACATCCAACGCACGGCCTTGGCGCTGGACTCGGGCTTGGCGCCTTCTTCCAAGCACCAATTCAGGAGCAACTCCGCGGCCTCATGTCCGAGGCGCGTCTCGCCGTGCACATCCAGGTAGGCCTCCAGGTGATCGCGATCCTCGCTGACCCGCGCCTGGAAGAACTCCAGGTCGGCCACCGGGAAGGCGGCGGACTTCACCTGGGTAAAGCGTGCCGTTGCCGCCACGCGATCGATCTCCACGCGGAAGTGCTCGAGCAGGTTCACGCCCAAGGACCCGAAGGCTCCATTGGGATGCACGAGCACCAACTCCTCCGGTCGGAAGGCCACGTACTCGGAAAGATCGAAGCCACCAAGATGCAAGCCGCCCACGTCGCCCGCCGGTGCGCCCAGCTCGTCGGCCAACTGCGCTTCCATACGCGTGTCGTAGTGGGCGCATCCCAAGGCCATGGCCATTGGCGTGCCGTCGTCCAAGACCACCGGCACCCATGCTAGTCCGGAGGACTCGGAGATCGGCACGGTCCAGGATCCATCCTCGCCGCGCAGCGGTTCGCCCAGCGGCACCTGCGGCGCTTCGCCGGGAGGCATCAGGCCCAACATGCCGGCGGCCAGATCAAAGGTGACGCTGTACTGCGCGAGCACCTCCGCCCCGATCGACCCAACGATGGCGTTCTCGCCCAACTCCACCGAGTGGTACTTGGTGAACTCCTCCAGATATTCCTCGTCGCCGATCTCCCGGCGCGGCACGGTCACGCCGAAGCCGGGGAAGTGAATCGTGATCGGAACGGCTTGACCGTCCGCGGTCTCAGCTTTCAGACCATCAGCCGCCTTGTTGTGGAGCTGGAGCCCGTAGGCGCCTTCGTACTCCACGAAGAGGTTGACTGGAATACGACGCGAAGGTGTGGACAGATCACAGGACACCACCAAGCGCTGGTCGACCACGGTTACGGGAACCTGGCCACCTATTAACTCCTGACCGCGGGCCGTGGTGGCCTGCAGTAGGAGCGGCAGAATGGTGATGACCCGCGCCAGGAAGCGGTGCGGAGCCATCGGTGTGTGGGGGGGGGCTTGGGGCGGCGCTTACTTACGCGGGACGCCCGTCAGAGTTCCAAATGCCCAGTTCTTGTGGGTCATGCTGATTTCAACTTCGGCAAGGGCCGGTACGCTCACGGCGACCGGAACAAAACCGCGGCCTCAGCAGGTGCCCGGGAAGAGCGCCTTGGCGAGTTCCACGCCTGCTTTGCGCTCTTTGACGCTGAACTCGGGGCTCTTGCCGATGGGGTCCCAGCCGAAGTACTCCTCGCCGGCCTTGCCGTAGTACCAGACCTTGTCCGGTGAGAAGGCAATCTCGGAACCCATGCGCTCGTAGCTGAACTCGGCGCGGGCGGGGCCGCCCCACTCGAGGTTCAGGTTCGCGCCGGTGTTGATTGTGAGAGACTTGGCCGCACCGGGTCCGACCATCAGACGCGCGTCGCCCAGGCCGAGCTGGCCCGAGAGGATCTTGTACTCGCCGGCGGGCACTTTCATGGGGCCGCGGGCGCGAGCCAGGTCGAAGCAGAGCTTGCCGTCTGCGCTGCGCACCACTGCCGAGAGCAACTTGCCGTCCGTCTCCAGGGCGCTCTTCGCGTCGATGGTGCCGACCTCGCCGGTGTAGGCCTCGAGCGCGATGGAGGAACCATCGGCCGCAACCTGCGCCGTGTAGAGCTCGCCGTCGAGGTTGATCACCTCCGAGAGGTAGCTCGCGATGTTGCCGGTGCCGAGGATCACAGCATCGCTGCCGTAGCCGTCGTACTGGCCGTCGCCGTCCAGGTCGAGCACGCGCACCTTGGTCTTGCCAGCCATGCCTTGCACGCAACCGGAGGCGGCCCAGTGCCAGCCCTTGCCCGCGTCCTGCAAACGCGCCGCGTACTCGAAGCTCTCGCCGTTCGCACGCTTAGCTTCCAAGCGCACCCAGGCGCTGCGGGCCTTCGTGACCTCGTCGATCTTGCCCTCGATCAGGCGATCGGTCTGACCGTCGCCGTTCGTGTCGATGGCGAGGCCCACGCCTTCCGGGCGCACGGTGAATCCCGTTCCACCCGCGTGGGGCACCGGGATTTCACCGGAGAGCTTGTGCCAGGCGTCCGCCGGCAGCTGCACTTCGAAGCTGCGTAGAGAACGGTCCTGCAGCTCCACTCGGTCCAAGAGTTCCACGGCCGTGGGCGGCGCAGGCGCGGCAGCGGCCATGAGCAGGGTCAGGGTCAACATCGAAGGGTCCTCCATCGGACAAGCTTTGGGCGAAGTGCCGAGTGTACCCGGCACTGCTATAACGACGACCCATCAGGGCCATCCGTCCCCCGCTCTTTCGGCTTTTTTCCCGACCTATACCCAGTCTGGCTCAATCCCCTGCGTAGCCCAAGGCATCCAACTGCGCACGCATTTGCTTTTCGTACGCACCTGCGGGGATTGCCGGAGCGTCAAAAGCCGGTCTAGAGGCCCAACGGGCCTGTATGGCCGCTTCAAGCTCCAGGCCCATGCCCTCCGCCCGGCCAGCGTGCTTGGGCGCGTCCAACTCGAGAGGGTCCTCATCGAGGTTGAAGAGCATGGAGGGGTCCTTGTCGAAGGTCACGACCTTCCACGGCCCGCTGTAGTAGGCCCGGCTGGGGGGCCGGCTGGCCATGATCAAGCGCTCGGGCGAAGGCGTTTGACGCAGGGACACACCCGGCAGGCGCGCATCCAACTCCAGGCCGGCCGCCTCCAACACGGTTGGGACAATATCGACCAAGCTGACTCGGCCAGCCTCGCGCTCTCCGGCTCGGAAGCCATCGGGGAAGCGCACGATCAAAGGCACGTGCAGGCCATCCTCGAACATCTTGCCGTGGCCCTTGATGCGGCCATAGCGCTGACCTAGGGACTCCCCATGGTCGGAGGTGATGATCAAGATCGCGTTGTCCAGCAGGCCATCCGCGCGCCAGCCTTCGATCAACTCTTCGAGCACAGCGTCCACGTGGCGTACCCCCCCGTCATAGGTCGCGACCAAACCCTCGACCTGTTCCTCGCTCAAGCTCTTCGACCGCTTGCGAATGTTGTCTAG
>JBLIOL010000270.1:0-7852 GCA_047639615.1 Planctomycetota bacterium
GCAGGCACGGCCACCAAGTAGTAGCCATCCGACATGGACGCCAGCTCGAAGGGTAGCGCAGGAAAACGCTCCGCCCCAAACTCCACGGTCGCCCGCGCATCCTTGAGCGAGGCCATGACCCGCGCCATACCCAGCACAAGCTCCTGGTCTGTGAGGCCCGGGGCCTTGCCTAACAGTGCTACCGTCGCCTGCTCGAACTCCTGCTCGCTCGCGTGGTGGAAGGCATCCACATGCAGCCGCGCCACGTTGTCGAACACATAGCGCACATCCTGCTGCCAGCGGCCTGCCGGTGTAGCCGCCGGTTCGGGAATTGCCGAGAGCTCATCGCTTGAGCAAGCGCTTAGCCATCCAAGCAACATGGCCATCAGGCCGGAACGGATTCGATTTCTGCAATTCACGAGCAAGGCCTGTTGAGGTGACGGAGCATTGATGTGCTTCGACCAGCCTAGCGGATCCGCCCTTCCGAGGAGCAGAGCTAGTGTCACCCAAGGCCCAACCCAGCCCTGAAATCACCCGCGCACGTGTAAGCTAACTACGGACAGTGAGAATCAAGCCAGGGGAGTCCCTAGCAGAACCAACCGAATTCGATTCCCTCATGCTGCAAGACCATCACCGTCTGAAGAACCTCTGCCTGGCGCTCCTAGGGTCATTATTCGCCGCACCCCAGGCCTACGGCCAGGACGCTAGCAAGCCCAACATCGTCGTCATCCTGGTGGATGACATGGGCTTCGGCGATCCCGCCTGCTTCAATCCAGACTCGAAGATCCCCACGCCCAACATCGATGGGCTCGCGCGCGACGGCATGCGCTTCACGGATGCGCACGCACCAGGTGCTCTATGCCACCCCTCGCGCTATGGATTGCTGACCGGCCGCCACCCCTTCCGCACGGACGTTTCGGTTTGGCGCCGGAAACCGGTCATCGAAGCGGGCCAGGCCACAATCGCTAGCGTTGCAAAGTCCCAGGGCTATCGAACCGCCATGGTCGGCAAGTGGCACTTGGGCTTCGCCGAAGATGGCTACGACAAGCCGCTGCCCGGCGGCCCCGTAGATGTGGGCTTCGATAGCTTCTTCGGCATCCGCGCCTCGACCGACATACCGCCCTACTTCTACATTCGCGGCGATCGCGCCGTCGCGCCACCCAGCGATCGGATCGACGCCAACAGCAGCGCCGGTTGGTCCCCAATCCAAGGCGCCTTCTGGCGCGCTGGCGGCATCGCGCCGAACTTGGAGCTAGCCGACGTACTGCCGCGCTTCACCGACGAAGCGGTCGAGGTCATCAAAACCCACGCCGGATCGGAAGAGCCCCTGCTGCTCTATCTCGCCTATCCCGCGCCGCACACACCCTGGCTGCCCTCAGATGAGTTCACCGGAAAGAGCGGCGCCGGCAGCTACGGCGACTTCCTGGTTATGGTCGACGCCATGATCGGTCGTGTGCTCAAGGCTCTCGATGCTGCGGGCATGGCCGATGACACACTGCTAGTCTTCACCTCGGACAACGGTCCGGTCTGGTACGACACGGACGTCGAACGCTTCGGCCACGACTCCTCAGGCGGCCTGCGTGGTATGAAGGGCGACGCTTGGGAGGGTGGTCATCGCATGCCATTCATTGTGCGCTGGCCAGGCAAGGTCAAGCCGAGCAGCGTGAGCCAACAGACCATCTGCTTCACGGATCTGCTGGCAACCTTTGCGGCGGCCAGCGGAGCGCCGCTGCCTTCAGGCGAGCTCGATAGCTTCAACTTGCTGCCGGTGCTATTGGGCCAGCAGCCAGAGCAACAGCCCATCCGCGGCCCCTTGGTTACTCCCTCAGCAGGCGGCGCCTTCAGCATTCGCTCCGGACCCTGGAAGCTGATCGACCGGCTCGGATCCGGGGGCTTCACGAAGCCGGGCCGTATCACGCCTGAACCCGAAGGCCCCACTGGCCAGCTCTACAATCTGACCCAGGATCCAAGCGAGACGCTCAACCTCTACCAGGCCCAGCCGCAGATCGTGAAGCGTCTGCAAGCTCGCTTGAACGGCATCGTCGGCGGCGAGCCAAGCCCCGCCCCCATCGCGGCCGTGGACCGAAGCACCCTGAAGGGCAAGCTGATGGTCGGCTACCAAGGCTGGTTCAACTGCGAGGGCGACGGCGCGGACCTGGGCTGGACCCACTGGGCAAGAAACCGCCGTAAGCCGTTCGCACCGGACAACATCACGGTCGACCTGTGGCCCGACGTCTCCGAGCTCGATGCGGACGAGCGCTATGCAACCGGCTTCAAGCACGCAGACGGCAGCGTGGCCGAAGTCTTCAGCAGCGGCAATCGTGCAACCGTCCTGCGCCACTTCCGCTGGATGCGCGACTACGGAATCGACGGCGCGTTCATTCAGCGCTTTGCCAACGGTCTAGCACGGCCAGCCACCAAGCAGCACAAGGACCGCGTGCTCTCCCACGCCCGCGCCGGCGCCAACCAATTCGGCCGCAGCTTCGCCGTGATGTACGACCTCAGTGGCCTACCCGCAGGCGGGGTCAACCGCGTTCGCGATGACTGGTCTGCCCTGCAGACGGAATGGAAACTCGCCGAAGACAACGCCTACCAGCAACACGCGGGCGCCCCCCTCGTGGCCATCTGGGGCGTCGGCTTCACGGACGGCCGCAAGTATGCGCTAGCCGAATGCCTCCAGCTCGTGGAGTGGTTCAAGTCCGAAGGCTGCGCCGTCATGCTAGGCGTCCCATCCTATTGGCGTGAAGGCACACGCGACGCCACGTCGGATCCCTTACTCCACTCCATCCTAGAGCTCGCCGACATCGTCAGCCCCTGGTCTATAGGACGCTACCGGACACCTGCGCAAGCCGAACGCCATGCCGCCGAGACTTGGCAAGCGGACCGTGTGTGGTGCCTCGAACAAGGGATCGACTTTCTACCCGTAGCCTTCCCCGGCTTCAGCTGGAGCAACCTCAAGGGTGAAGCACTCGCTGCGATTCCCAGGCTCAAGGGCCAGTTCCTATGGTCCCAAGTGGTGGGCGCGCAACGAGCCGGGTGCGACATGCTCTATGTCGCCATGTTCGATGAGGTCGACGAGGGCACGGCCATTTTCAAATGCACGAACACGCCCCCAGAGGGTGCTGCATTGCTTACCTACGAAGGCCTACCAAGCGACTTCTACCTAAGACTAGTCGGGTACGCGGCAGGCATGCTGAAAGGACAGCTAGCCTTCCGAGATACCCTGCCCGCAATCACCGCACCCGAACTTCAGCCACAACATAAGTAAGAGACGTTCCGGAACCGGCTAGGGCCACCGCGCCGTCAGCCTCAAGCTATAGGATTCCACCAAATGCCGACCCTATTTAGGCGCATGGGCACGGACCCAGATCCTCAGTCGTTCCAACTCCCCCCCCACGAAGCATGTCCTTCCTCCCCAGTCCAGCCCGCTGCTGCGCCGCCCTCGCGCTCGGCCTGCTCCTAATCCCCGTCCACGCCGGAACGCCCAAGATTGAAGGCGAGGACGTCTCAGCTTCACTCGAGGGCTTGCGCGCCAAGGCCGGCCTGCCTGGCATCGTCTGCATGGCGTTCCAAGAAGGCGAGGTCGTCGCCTGGGGAGCCGCTGGGGTTCGAGCTCAGGGCTCAGAGGATCCCATGACGATCGACGATCCCGTGCACATGGGGTCCTGCGCCAAGGCCATGACCTCGACCATGATCGCGCACCTGATCGAACAGGAGGTACTCACCTGGGAGACGACTCTGGCGCAGGCCATGCCGGAGTTCGCAGGGGGTGTGGACGAGGGCTACCACGACATCACCATCGAGACCTTCCTCAAGCACCAGGCAGGCATCGCGGAACGCCGACGTCCGGAAATTGCAGCCCATCATGGGCTCCTCCAGAGCCTGAAGGGTACACCCCAAGAGGTACGCCTCAAAGTCCTCGCCCAGGTGCTCTCCACCCCGCCCTCGCCCTCAGCGGAGGGGGCTTTCGATTACTCGAACTTCGGGTACATGGTCGCGGGCGCCATGGTCGAGACCCTGACGAAAACCACTTGGGAGGAGCTGATGGCCAAAGAGCTCTTCGGCCCCTTGGAGATGACCTCAGCCGGAATCGGCTCACCCAGCGGTGAGCATGTCCCCGTAGGCCACACCTTCGAAGACGGCAGCTATCAGGCCCTCCCTCCCGGACCGGGCGGAGCCCTGCCGGAAGCTATGGGACCTGCCGGCCTGGCCCACTGCAACCTCAAGGACTGGGGCATCTTCGTGGCCGAGCACCTCGCCGGAGAACGCGGCGACGACGGTCTACTCACGGCAGCAAACTACCAGCGGCTGCACACGGATCACGGCGGCAGCAAGTACGCCGCGGGCTGGGGACTCGGGCATCATATTTGGAGCTGGGGCGAGGCCAAGACCATCACCCACAACGGCAGCGACAACACCTGGCTCTCCTTGGTCTTTGCCATTCCGGAGTGGGACCTGACGATCATGGTCGCTACCAATTGCGCCAGCCCGACGGCCAACACGACCATCGAGGCTGCCAAGAAGCTGCTGCTCAAGACCGTTGGCTTCTCCAAGGACTGAGGCCGTCAGCGAGTCGCTCCGCCCCAAGCGAAGGCCGCGCGCCATAGCTTGGGGCTGAGCCAACCGGTTCTCACCGGGCGTACTTCTCGATATCGGATCGAATCAGGTCTCGGATCAACTCGTCCGCACTCTCTGGAATGGCCGCCAGGGCGCGACGTGACGTAGCTAGAGCGGCCACTGAATCACCTGCCAGGGACTGAGCCTTAGCTAGGGTCGAGAGGAACCACCAGAGCCTGGAGCGACCTACGGATTCCTCCTGAACGCAGGCCTGCTCCAGTAGGGCTTGCGCACGCACGGGATCGTGTAGCTGCGGATCTTCGGGTGCCAACAAGCTACTCGCAGCACGGTGCCTCACAGCAGGCCCAGCACTGGGTATTGCGGCCGCGACAAGCTGAAGCGGCTGCAACCGTCGCCGGATGGTGCGCGATTGCTCGTCAAGCCCCAGCCCTTGGCAGGCGCCGATCAGCCCGCTCATGCACTTGCGGAGGTCAGGCTCAAGCGCATCCTCCGATGCCGATAATTCTACGAGCAAGGGCTCGAACAGTTCGTGAGCTTGTTGATACTTGCGCTGCACCAGCAGGCAAACCCCGTAGCTAAGTTGCGGACCGGGTGGTGCCAGCCTCTCGGACCCGGCATAACCGCGGTAGTCGAGCAGGGCCTGGGCCGAAGCGATCTCGGCATCGGCGTAGCACCCTAAGAAGAACAACACCCCAGCAACGCCGCTCGCGATATTTAGGCGACGGCTATTGTGAATGCCAAACACATGGTCCGCGATGGCCAGCCCCTCATAGGCCAACTCCTTAGCCTCCTTGGCTTGACCCTCGCGGGCACGAATCCCGGCCAGCTGGACCAACGCAGTGGGCATGCGCGGTGAGGCCTGACCGGGAAGCGTCCTGTAGCCCTCACAAACTTCCTCGAGCAACTCCCCAGCCTCTGCCATCCTGCCGATGCTCATCTTGGCGGCGGCGAGTAGGAAGATCGCGTCAAGAGTTAGGACCGAGTCGTTTCCGAGTCCGGCCCTAGCGTCCCCTGCTACCTTCATAGCCTCACCTTCGAGTACATCGATTCTTCCCTGCGTAAGGTGGCATCGAACGAGGGCTATGCGCGCTTCCAGCGTATCCTCTGCCAGCGAACCAAGGTCCTTAGTGCGCTCCTCAACGATGCTCAGCAGGAGTTTCTCGGAATCAGCCATGCGCCCTGTGTTCCCGTACAAACGCGCCAGTTGAAAGGCGGTCCCCAGGAAGGCTGGATCATCGGGCTCAAGCTCTTCGCGGCAAATCCCTATGGCCTTCAGCAAGTGCATCTCTGAGTTCTTCTCGTCGCCGATTTCGAGGTAGATCCGGCCAACCACAGTCTGCAATTCTGCGGCGACGATCCCGTCCTCGATCGCGCCGGACTTCAACCGCTCAGCCGCCGTCGCGAGGACCCCTTTGAGCAAGGCCAAGTCAGCTGTGCCACCCTGCTCGGGGCTGACACTCGAGAGCATGTCGATCATCAGTCCTTTGATCTCCGAAGCGCGTGCCAACTCGCGACGGGTTTCTTGTTCGGCCGCACTGACGGACTTGGCCCACATCCCCAAGCCAAGAATGATCACCACGGCTCCGATGATGGAAGCGAAGAGACCCGTGCGCCATTGCCCGGCACGAATCTCAGCGCTGCGCGCCCGGCCGTCGGTCAAGGCAAGATAGGCGCTGATGCGCTTGGCGAGCTCCGTGCCCGACCTAAGGCGCTGATTGCGCTCCGGAGCTAGGCACTCGAGACATAGGTCCACAAGCGCCGCGTCTGCATCACAGGCCGCCAGGCGCGAGCGTGCAGGATCGAGCCGCGCGTACCTCGCTTGATCGATGAGGTCGCCCTCATCCTTGGTGTAGGGCGCAGACCCGGTCAGGATCTCGCACAGGATGGCGCCCAGGCCAAAGACATCGGCGCGCTCGTCTACTCTCTCGAGGTCTCCGAGGGCTTGCTCGGGCGACATGTAGGCCGGCGTACCGAGCAGCGATCCAGGGATGGAGGCCGAGCCCGAGCCGGAGTCCGCGCTGCTGCGCAGGGTCTCGATCACGCTCAGGCTGTGCCCATCATCCGCTTGTTGATGCGCGCGCTCCTCATCCTCGTTGGATCGCGTGAGCACCTTGGCAAAGCCCCAGTCAACGACCTGCACCTCGCCGAACGCACCGATCATCACATTGGCGGGCTTCAGGTCGCGGTGCACCACCCGGCGTGAGTGTGTGTACGCCAGTGTCTGACAGATCTGCTCAAACATGCCGATGAACCGGCTGCGCTCACTGGCCGGATCGCTGCGACGAGCGAGCTGCGCGGCTAGGGTCTCGCCCTTGACCAGCTTCATGGCGAAGTAGGGACGCTGGCCGTTCTGCAGCCCGACCTCATACACGGGCACCAGACCCGGGTGCTGAAGCTGCCCACCGATCTGCGCCTCCTCCACGAAGCGCGCCAGCACATCCGGACGCTCGGCGTACTCATCCTTCAGAACCTTCATCGCCACATCACGGCCGAGGTCCTGATCACGGCCCTTGTAGACGACGCCCACCCCGCCGCGACCGATTTCACCAAGCACCTGATAACGTCCCGATGGATCGCGTAGTTGCTTGGCTTCCTCGGTCACCTTAATCGGAGGGTCGCTGGATTCGGGTGAATCGAGTTCCAGATCAAGCGCAGAGTGAGTGCGCTGCCGCAGCATCTGAATCACGCTATCGTTTGTAGATCCCGATCCAGCACCACCGAAAGCTGCGGCCAATCCGATGTCGATTAAGCCGGGCTCGCTACGATCCAAGTCCATCTTATCCTCTTCGCTTTTCTCGTTCATAGATGCGCCCTCATTAGCAAGTATCGGTCTCAAGCAAACCTGTGCCTAGCAGGCCGCTTTAACAACAGCGGCCTGTCGATTGGTTTCCACGGATCGTCTGGCAAGGCGAGAGGTTCCCCCCATAGTGGTGGCTATTTGGGGGTTCTGGCAACGCTGCTAGGCGCTTCGTGGGAGCCGAGCGACAAGTCGCTGTTTTTAAAGCGGCCTGCTAGAGATCCAAAGTAGACCTAACGGCCTACCTAAGCTAGCACGGCGCGCGCATCTATCGATGCACTTCGCCGCCAGCAGGGCAAGCAAGGCTAAGTTCACCGCTCAGCCCTTAACAAGTATGTTGCCGTCGGTGACATCAAAGCTAGGGAAGGTATCGATGAAGCCGCGGAATCCGGGGTTGCCACTTACCCCGCCAGGAACAGGACCCGGGGTGAACCAGAATCCCGAGTGGGAGTCCACCGCTCCCCACCAAGGCGAGCCGTTGTCGGTAACCTTGAATGA
>JBLIOL010000271.1:0-7718 GCA_047639615.1 Planctomycetota bacterium
AAAGCCGCCACTTGGCGCCCGTTGGTTCGACTAAGTAGAGTTTTTGGCGCCAAGTGGCGGCATTTGGTGCGGCTCAGTATTGTCGCTGGCGCGCACTAGCGCGCGGCTGACGTGCGTCGAGAGCTCAGACGGCGTAAACGGCTTGCGCAGGTAATCTGCGTGGTGCTTATCGATAGCCTCACGCACCTGCGGGTCGTCGTTGAAGCCCGACATGAACACGATCGCGAGCTCGGGGCGCGTCGCGAGCAGCCGGTCGGCCGTCTCGCCACCCGAAAGACCCGGCATTACCACGTCCGAGAGCAGCAGATGAATCGGGCCGTCGTAGCCCGCGCTCACCTCCAGGGCTTCATCTCCGCAGCTGGCTTCGAGCACGTCGTAGCCTGCCTCGGTGAGCGCGCGAATGGCCAGGTTGAGCACGCTCATCTCATCCTCGACCACCAGGATCGTCTCACCACGAATGGCGCCGCCGGTGCTCGTATTGAGGACTACGGTCTCGGCTTCTTCGCGGCCCACGTGCAGGGGTAGCCGGATTTCGAAGGTCGTGCCGCGTGCGGAGGTCGAAACTAGTGCCAGCTCGCCGCAGCTCTGCTTGATGATGCCGTAGGCCGTGGAGAGGCCTAGGCCCGAGCCCTTGTGCTTGTCCTTAGTCGTGAAGAAGGGTTCAAAGATGCGGTCCTGTGCCTCCGTCGGAATGCCGCTACCGTCATCGCTGATCGAGAGCACCACGATGCTCTCCCCAGGTGCGCCGAGGGCCGGCCGCTCCAGATGCGTGCGGAGCCAGATGTTGCCGCCGCTCGGCATGGCATCGCGCGAGTTGAGCACGAGGTTGAGCACCACCTGTTCGATCAAGGCCACGTCCACGCGCACAAGGGATGTGCTGGCTTGCAGATCCTGGTGCAACTCGATGCGCTCATCGAACATCAGTCGCAGCATCTTCTCCATGGTGGCCACGAGCACGTTCAACTGCACCGTGGTCTGATCCATGGGCTGCAAGCGGCTGAAAGCCAATAGCTGGCGAGTCAGGCTCTTGGCGCTTTCGCCGGAGTTCACGATCTCTTTGATGTCAGCCTGCAGCGGGCTATCGCTGGGGATTTCGCCCGAGAGCAATTCCGAGTAGCCAAGAATCGACGTCAGCATGTTGTTGAAGTCGTGCGCGATAGCACCGGCCAATTGACCGACGGACTCCATCTTCTGACTCTGCCTGAGCTGCTCCTCAAGGAGTTTGTTCTCTGCCACGACGGTGACTTGGGCTAGTAGCTTGGCGAGCTCGCTTGCGAAGCGCTTTTCGTCCTCGCTCCACTCGCTGTTATCCGCGCGTTCCAAACGCAGGGTTCCGATCTGCTGGCCGGAGGCGTTGGACGGAACGAGCAAGCAACTGGTGCTGTCGACATGCAGTGCGGGGCCCACTTGGTCGCGGGTCTCCGGTGAATGCAGCTTGTCGAAGACGAGGCTCTTCGGTTGCGCGTCGAGCTTCAGGGACTTCCAGGTCCAGAGCGGCGGCGTTTCGGAGCACTCGGGCACGCCGGCTACTTTGGCAAGCGCACTCTTGCTCTTGTTCATGGACCAGAAACTGACCGCTTGGCAGTCGAGCATCTGGACGGCGGTGGCGCACAGTCGTTGGGCTGCGCGCGGCGTGTCGGCGAGCAGGACTTCTTCCAGGCGCACCGCATGCAGCATCGCAGCTTCAAAGCGTTGCTCGCGTTCCGCGCGCTGGCGTTCGACCTGCACGGCGGTGACTTGATCGGTCACGTCATGCAGGCTGCCCACGATGCGTGGTCCCGAGCCCTCCGGGCCCGGTCGCTCGGCGAACTCGAGGGACATGCGGCGTTGCATGCCATTCACTTGGAAACGCACCTCGCAGTGGCCTTGGCCGTGATGACAGCGTGCGCGCTCGAGTGTTGCGAGCAGCGCGGACTCATCCGCGGGGTGCACGGCCTGCAGCAGTACCGCCAAGTCCGCAGGGACCGACGGCGGCACATCGATCAGCTTGTAGAGGTCGCTCGACCACCAATGGCGCTCCTGTTCCGGTTCCCAAACCCAGAGACCAACCTGAGCCGCCTGGACACCGCCCCCACGGGGCGTGGGCGGCGTCAGGGTGTACTCAGGGGCCGTAGGGGAGTGATCCAGGCGCTTGTTAGAGCGCTGACTGAGCCACCACGCAACGCCCACGGTGAGGGCGCCAATTAGCAGTCCAGCTACCGGAGCGGGGTCCAGTAAGCCGGCGATTGCAAGGGGGGGATTCTCCAACAGGCGGTGCCCAGGGCATGACTGGGCGGTGAGGTGACCAATGTGAATACTCGTATTGGGCAACCCTAACGTATTTGACGTTTTCTAGCCTTGTCGTACGCGGCGTTTCGGGTTCTGATCAGTACACCTGTTTTTCTCGAGAAGAGTTCAATTCCCCCTACCAATTACGGGGTTCGAATTCGGCGTGTGATGCTGGCGGCAGCAGGCTAACCAGCTAAGTGCTATTCGGAACCTCGTTTGCCAGACCGGCGCCCAGCCCAAGGAGTTGTATCCATGAAGATTCTCATCATCGATGACGAGCCCAGCGTCTGTTCATATACCGCTCGGGTTCTAGCTCAACATGACCATGATTCACAATCAGCCGGTTCCTATGAAGAGGGAATGCAGCTGCTGAATGAGCCCAGCGAAGATGGATGGGATTTGATCCTGCTGGACATTTCCCTGCCGGGGCGCAGTGGGTACGAGTTCCTGCAGGACATCCGAAAGGAGGGTTCCAAGGTGCCCGTGATCTTCCTTACGGGTCACGGCGCGGTGGACTATCGCGTCAAGGGGCTCAACCTCGGCGCGGACGACTTCATCGCCAAGCCCTTCGAGTCCAAAGAACTGATCGCACGCATCGAAGCTGTGGCACGCCGCAGCCAGTCGATCCCCACCTACACCCTGGGTGAACTCAAGATCGATCCCGCCCGTCAATTGGTCATGCGCGGCGAGCAACGCCTGGACATGACCCCGCGCGAGTTCGCCGTGCTCCTGGAGCTGATCTGGGCCGAAGGCCGAGTAGTCAGCAAGAATCGCCTGCTCAGCAATGTGTGGGGCATGGAGCATGATCCCGGGACCAAGATCGTCGAGGTCCAGATCGCGCGTCTGCGCAAGAAGCTGGGCGCTGGGTCACAACCGGCCATCGAGACCGTGGTGGGTGAGGGATATCGGCTCATGGCGTCCCGCTCCCGGGACTTGTCCACCTCCTAGAGCCCTTTTTAGTGCTTCGGGCCGGCGGGTTACAATTCCGTTCGGCGAGTCATGAGCCCTCCGCGGTCGACATGTCCTCTTGTTATGAGGAATTCTCGGAAGCAAGCAGGGCGTAAAGCATGAGTCGCGTTCTTCTAATTGGATGTGATCCTGCTGACGCAGCGATCATCGGGTCGAATCTACTCCAAGCGCGCCACCAGGCATCCATCCACGACCTGGATGAGCCCGGCATTGACGAGGTGCTCGCCTACCCATGGGATGCGATTGTGACCCCGTCCCGGGGACCATCAGGCACCTTCGTCACCCAGTTGGCTGACCGGGTCAGCTCCCAGCCATGGCGAGCGACCGCGTCCCTGCTGGTCTTTGAGTCACCGGCTCAAGAACCCGATGCCGGTAAGGACGCCTTCATCTCGGGTGCGGACCAGTTCGTGGACCGCGCCCACATCGAGGCCCTGGTGCCGGCGCTGGAATCCAGCCTGCGCCAGGCTCGACGCCTAGCGGAAGGAGCCGAGCACATGCGCAACGCCGCAAGTGCCCTGCGTACCCCGGAGGTGATTTCCGACGAGGAACTCACCCCGCATGTGCCCGCCATAGAAGAGGAGCCCTGCGGCTGCCTCGTGGTCAACGGGCACGGCGATGTGATCGCCTCGGATCTGCGTTCTGGCCAACTGCTCGGGCATGAGCCCGGCGGCTGGAGCCTCGGCGACTTGGCACCCGCGGGTGCCCTGCTCGTTCCCTTTCGAAGAGCGCGCCATACACAGTCACAGGGAGAGCCTTTCGAGACCAGCCCGAAGCGAGCTGGCTGCACTCTCACCCTGCGTTCGACTTTCATTCCAGTGGGTGGGGGCAACACGATCGTGTTGCTCCATCAGCTCAACCCCAATCAATCACGCAGCGTGGCACCCGGTCCTGGTTTGCCGGCCACCTGGATGCAGACCATTGCGCGAGCACGCCGCAGCCTGGGAGCGAGCCGTGTGTTTTCTTCTAGTGCGGCGGGTAGGAAGCTCCGCGGTGAAGTTCGTGAGCACGCGCAAAGTCGCACTCCGCTAACGATCGCCGGTGAGATCGGCGTCGGCCGCTCCTCTATCGCCCGTTGCGTGCACTTCGAAAACCCCATGGCGGGGCGCTTGGTAGAGATTCGCGCCACTGCCTTCTCGGACGTGGGCCTCGAGCGTGAGCTCTTCGGACCGCGCGGTGCCCTGGCTAGCCTCAGTTTGGCCGACACGCTCCTGATCGATCACATCGAGTGCATGCCGAGCGTCCTCCAGCAGCGTCTGGCTGCTTGCATGAATCCGAGCAACCACACATACCTGAAGGCGCGCCTGATGGTGACCACCAACGTGGACATGGAGGGCATTCTCCCCGAGCTGACCGCGGCCCTGGGATTCACTGTGCTGCGTGTGCCGAGCCTGCGTCAACGCCAAGAGGACATCCCTGACTTGGCCCGCGAGGTGCTTATCGCGAGCGGCTTCACCCAGCCTCTGCCCACGATCGATGCCGCGGCCATGAACCTGCTCCAGCGGGCCGAGTTGGCCGAGAATCTCGAGGACCTGGAACGTGCTCTGCGCAGCGCCATTCAAGCTGCCGACGGCGAGACGATCGGCGTCGAGCACTTGCCTACCGAACTCTCATCGGGTTCGCGCATGGAGGCCAAGGAGTGGTGCGACGCACCCTGGTCGATCACCGACGATGACCCCATCAGCCTCGATGTCTACGAGCGCAAAGTAATCCTGCGCGCCCTCGCCAGCTGCCGCGGTGACAAGGTCGCTGCCGCACAATTGCTCGAGGTCGGTCGTAGCACCCTCTACCGCAAACTGCGGCACTTGGGCTTGGACTGAGTCTAGAAATTCAGTATCGCCGGCTCGCCGACTTCAGCGAGCTGGTGCCGGATGCGTACGCCTGGATTCAGGATGCGCGCGGTCATGGAGACGATCGCTTGTTCATTAGGCGACGTGCGACTGTTCCAACGAAGAAGCTCCGTAGGCTGCTCACCCTTGGGATTGAGCAGCAGGTTGGGTCGCACTACCGCAGCGGTCGCGCTGAGCTCGCCGCTGGGAGTCAGCCACCAGGTGTCGCCAGCTGCGTCCCGTATCTCGACCTCAATGTGTGCCAGTAGACGATGGCCAGGCGTAGGCTCGAGTTGACTAGCGCCCATGCGTAATTCGATCAGCACTTCTCCAGCAGAGTGCCGAATTTCAAGGCTAGGAGCCCAATTCAGGTCCTTGCGTCGTAGCAGGTAGAAGGGCTGGGGAGTCCCGCGACCGGGAGGCTCCACCGGTAAGGTCAGCAACTCGTAGCCGTCCATAAGTGCCTGCAAGCGGCGCGCTCGGTCCGTGCTGGGATCCTTATCCAGGTCGAAGAGAGCCTGATCGATGCCCGTGCCGAGGTCGCCGTGGGAAGCGGCTTGTGCGGAGATGACACCCGGAAGAATGAAGTCCGGAAGTTCTTGAACCGGCGCGAGTAGGTCGACGATCGGGGCCGGCGAACTGAGCCAGCTGGGTACCGGCGCAACGCCGGGCGCATGGTCCGTGCGCGAGAACCAATCGTGCACGTCCAGTTCGGAGAGGTAGCCGAGTGCGCCGGGCCAAGGGCTTAGGATCGAGTAGCCGGCACCGACTTCATCGCGCAGGAAAATGCCTAGTGCGCGCATGCGGCCGGCGATGCGCACTTCGTCCTCGAGGCACGAACGGCCGAGCATGGGCGAGATGCCGTAGGCGGGCGGTTCTTCCACGGCCATCCAAACTTCGTGCACTTCCTTGAGGGGCACGGGTCCCAGATCGCCAGGGAAACGGCTCGCCACTAGGGAGACCGCAGCGGCTGTGCTGAGCAAGACCCAGGCGGCCCGCTCGAAGATCATCTCGCCCGTGTCGAGCGCACCCAGAAGACCTTCCTGGATGGCGATGGCGGCCAGGGGCAGGACCGGCACGAGTGCCAAGCCAAAGGGAGCGGCGCCGCCGCCGGAGAGCACCACAAGTCCAGCCCAGACCAATGCTACGAAGAGCGCCCGTGCGCCGGCGCTCGAGAGGCGCCCGGCCATAAGCGGAACCAGAGGCACGAAGAGCAGCGCCGGAATGACCGAAGTCTTGGCGAAGTTGCGCAGGTAGGAGAAGCCTTGGGGTGTGCGCTCGAAGCTGGTGAAGGGCTCGAGCAGTGAGACCAGCAAGGGTGTTTGGTCGCTGCCCTTGTGTAGCCACAGCCCGAGGAATACCAGGGCCGTCGGCAGCAGCGTGATCAGCGGAAGGGCCGAGCGTGTGCCACGACGAGCGCGGGGCATGAGCACGTAGCCTCCACCTAGCAGTAGTGCGATCAGCATGCCCTCGGGGCGCGCGGAGGCGAGCAGGGCGAGACCCGCGGCGAAGGCGATCGCGCGGCGATGCTCGCCGGCTACGAAGGCTACGGTCAGGGCCAAGGCGGTGAGGGTGTGCTCCGTGCCGCTGGCGGAGGCCGCTGCCCAGGCGCCCGAGAGCACCAGGAGCATGGGCGGCACCACGCCCACGAAGCGTTTGGCGGCCACGCGACCACTAACCATGACCGAGAGCAGGGCCGCGACCAGGCAGCTGATCTGCGTCCAGCGCACAGGCGAGGCGCTCACGTATTCGATGGCCCAGCACAAGCCGACCCAGAGCGGCGAGGGGTAGGACTCGAGCCCGCCGGCGCCGGCTCCGCCACCAGGGATCCAGACGGCGCCCGCTCCGCGGGCCAGGTTGCGGCCCAGTTTGAAGGCCACATGGGCGCTGTCGTAGGGATCGCCGAAGTGCCCTGCGGGGCCGAGGTGGATCGCCAGGGTGTGGGCTACGAGAGCGCCCAAGGCAACCAGCAGAGCAGTGGTCCTATTCATCGCAGGGCACAGTAGAACCCAGCGGACACCGCGAGTGCTCCCCTCGCGGCCGAATCACAGCCGGGTGCCCAAGCTAGAGACCCGGATCGACGCTGGTGCCTTCGGGGATGGTCACGCTCACGTCGCGGCCTTCGCTGCCGGAGGCCAGGAATACGCGGTAGCGGCCGGCGGGCAGGTTGAGCACGCGCCAGAGGCCTTGCGCGTCGCTGGAGACGGAGGGGAAGATGCGCGAATCGCGCGCGTCCCCGCCGGCATCCGTGATGGGCTCCACGTGGATCAGGGCGCCGGAGAGGGGCAGGGGGTCGACCCCGATGGCGGCCCGCGCCAGGGCGCTGCCGGCCAGTTCGCCGGCGCGCATGGTCAGTTGGATGCCGCTGGGGGTGCCCTCGTGGAAGTGGGTCAGGGGCGCCTGGTCCAGGGCGCGCAGCAGGTTGGGCCAGCTGCCGCCGACGGCATAGGGCGGCAGGACGCGCATGTAGTACTCGCCGCGCACGAGATTTTGAACGGTGAAGCCACCGTCCTCGGCCAGGGTCACGCGGCGCGGAATCGGTCCGCCCAGGGTGCCGGGGGCTGCCACAGGCTCCAAGTAGACCTCGTAGCCGGTTAGGTCGCGGCGGCCCAAGAGGGAGTCGACGGCGCCCAAGAGATCGGCGGCCTTGCGCTC
>JBLIOL010000272.1:0-7710 GCA_047639615.1 Planctomycetota bacterium
CTTGATCCAGGGCGATGTTGCCGCCGATGCCTTCCTCGAGCTGGCGCATGACCTCGCGCGGACCTTGCACGCGCAGGCGATACAGGCGGTCCGGATTCACCGGATTCACCGGGAAGACGCGCCAGACTATGCCGTCTTCGCCAGGCGGCGCGATGATCGCGACCTGCTCGATGATGGGCGGGCCCAGGGTGCTGCGATTAAGCTGCGGAGCGAGCCGTACGGCGAATTCCGCACTGATTGTGACCTGATTTGATGCCACCAGGAAGAGCGCGAAGCCCAGGCCCAGCGCGATGGCTTTCTGGGCTATGTGGGTCGTGAACAGGCTGCGGGTGATGCCGGCGAGGATGACGCCTGGACCGGCGCGTTCCGGATCCTTCGAACGGCTGAGGCCCAGGCGTTCCGCCAGAGCGTCGGGGAAGCGCTCGCGGGAGATGCGGCGTTCCATGACCCCGTCCACGGCGATGGAGAGGGCGCCGGTTTCTTCGGACACGATCACGGCCACGGCGTCGGTCTGTTCGGTCAGGCCCAGGGCTGCGCGGTGGCGCGTGCCGGTGGACTTGGACAGGTCGGCGTTCTCCGAGAGCGGGAAGAGCACGGCTGCGGCGACCACGCGGCCCTCGCGCAGGACCACGGCGCCGTCGTGCAGGGCGGCGCCCGGGTGGAAGATGCTGTCCAGCAAGTCGGCGCTGACCGGAGCGTCGATGCGTGCGCCGGCATCGGCGTAGGTGTCGAGCGGCGTCTTGCGCTCGAAGGCGATCAGAGCGCCCTGACGCTTGCGTGCCATTTCGATGGCGGCATCGCAGACCTGGCTGAGGGCTTCGGGTCCGGTCTTGCTCAGGAAGCGGCCGAAGAATTGGTGCTCGCCAAGGCTGAGGATGCCGCGGCGCAATTCCGGCTGGAAGAGGATCGCTAGCACGATGGTGGCCACGCCGAGGATCGCATCGAGGACCTGCTCGAGCTCGCGTAACTCGAGCGCATCCACTAGGGCGTACATGCCCACGCCCAAGACCAGCGCTCCAAAGCCCAGACCGCGCACAAGTCCACTGCCCTGGGTGGTGCGCAGCAGGCTGAGCACCAGGTAGATCCCGGTGGCCAGGATCAGAATCTGGAGTAGGTCGAAGGAGGTGAAGGAGGGCACGCTAGGTCAGCAGCAGGGGGAAGCTTGATCGGTGGTTTGTAGGGCCAGCGCGACGGTCATGGTCTCGGCCATCACCGCCACATCGTGCACGCGCAGGACCTCGGCGCCCCCCTGAATACAGGCGACCAGAGCAGCGGCCGTGCCACCCAGGCGCTTGGAGGGCTGGTCCAGCCGTTTGGCCGTACGCCAGTCCTCTTGTTTCTCGGCACCACTGAGGTGTCCGATGAAGGACTTCCGGGACACTCCCAAAAGCAGCGGGCAGCCCAGTGAGCGTAGCTCAGGAAGGCGCCGTAGGAGGGCTAGGTTGTGGTCTAGGGCTTTGCCGAAGCCGATGCCGGGATCGAGCCAAAGCTGGTCCAGGTCGATGCCGGCGTCCAAACAGGCGGCCGCGCGCTCACGCAGGTGCTCGAGAACCTCGGCCACAGGGTCGACATAGCGCGGGTCGGACTGCATTTCGGGGGGCTTGCCCTGGCTGTGCATGGCTACGAATCCGGCTCCGAGCCTGGCCACCAGGGGCAGCATGGCAGGGTCCGCCAGGCCGGCGCTGATGTCGTTGACCCGGTTCGCGCCGGCGCCCAGAGCTTGCTCGGCTACCACGGCCTTGGTCGTGTCGATGCTGATGGGGATTTGCGTTTGCTCGCGTAGGGCGCGGATCGCGGGCAGTACGCGGGCTAGCTCTTCCTCGGCGCTGATCGGGCTGGCTCCGGGGCGCGAGGATTCGCCGCCCACATCCAGGATGTCCGCGCCGTCGCGCTCCATGGCCAGGCCGTGTTCCAGGGCGTTCGTCGCAGCCAGGTAGCGGCCGCCATCCGAGAAGCTGTCGGGGGTCACGTTCAAGACGCCCATGAGGAGCGGGCGCTTGGGCTCGGTGCAGGCGGCGTCCCAGGTGTCCGTGAGCAGCAGTCCTAGGGGATCGCCGGCTGCCGTGCGATCGGCGAGTTCCGTGGCGGCCATGCTCAGGCAGGTCTCGAACGCACCCGCTTCCGAGCTGCTGGCAGCCGTGGAACTCCAGTCGAGCAGGACTGCGCCAGGGGCGGCTCTCAAGCTCGCACTGGCCAGGGCGAAGCGTCGGCGGTCCACGCCGCCGGGCCGGCACCCCTGAGGGAATGGCAAGGCCCGCACCTGGAGGGCGCGGGCCATGTCACCGTACAAGCGGGTAGCTGCCACGGGCGTTGCGGATCAGGCGGGGGAGAGTCCTGCCCCGCCCGGCAAGCCGGGGTCTTCTTCCGGCGGAGTCTGGGAGGCGTTGGGCGTGCGATCGGGCGCGCTTACTTCGGCGACCTCGTCATCCTCTTCAGGCTTCTCGGGACGCAGGCTCGAGGGCTCGGCGCCATCGATCAGTGCCTGAATCTCTTCCGCATTGAGGGTCTCGTACTCCAGCAGCGCGGCCGTCATACGACGGATCGCTCCGTCGTTCTCCTTGATCAGGCTGGTGGCGGTCTCGTAGGCCTCGCGCAGGATGCGCGAGATCTCCTCATCGATCAGACCGGAGGTGGTTTCCGAGTGCCACTTGCTGCCCATGAGCTCGGTGCCGAGGAAGTCCGAACCGCGCCGCTCGGCGTAGTTGATCGGGCCGACCTTGTCGCTCATGCCGAGCTCCGTGACCATGGCGCGCGCCATGTCCGTGGCGCGGCGAATGTCATCGCTGGCTCCGGCGGAGATGTCGCCGCAGAAGATTTCCTCGGCAACTCGGCCGCCGAAGAGGGTGGCTAGTTGGCCGAGCAGGCGTTGGCGTTGGGTGTGATCGGTTTCCTTGGTGGGCAACATAATGGTTGCTCCCAGAGCGCGACCACGGGGCACGATCGTGACCTTGTGGGGCGGATCGACCTTGTCGAGCTTGGCGGCCACGAGGGCGTGGCCAGACTCATGGAAGGCGGTGATCTCGAGATCTTCCGGCTCCAGCTTGCGGTTCACCTTCTTGCGGCCGTAGCGGATCTTGGTGGCAGCCTCTTCGAGGTGCCGCATGTAGATCTCCTCTTCCTTGTCGAGCACGGCCATGATGGCCGCCTCGTTGACGATGGCGGCGAGATCCGCGCCGGAGTATCCGGGCGTGGAGCGCGCGAGTACCGAGGGATCTGCGTCGTCACCGAGCTTCACGCGCTTGAGGTGCACGTTGAGGATCGCCTGGCGATCCTGCACGTCGGGCAGGTCGATGGTCACCTCGCGGTCGAAGCGACCGGGGCGCAAGAGGGCCGGATCGAGCACGTCGGGGCGGTTGGTGGCCGCGACCACGATGATGCCCTCATCCGTACCGAAGCCATCCATCTCCACCAGGATCGCGTTCAGGGTCTGCTCGCGCTCGTCGTGACCGCCGCCCATGCCGCTTCCACGGCGACGACCGACGGCGTCGATCTCGTCAAGGAAGATGATGCAGGGGGAGGTTTCCCTAGCTTGCTTGAACAGGTCGCGTACGCGGCTGGCGCCGACGCCCACGAACATCTCGACGAAGTCCGAACCGGAGATCGAGAAGAAGGGCACTTCGGCTTCGCCGGCGATGGCCTTGGCCAGCAGGGTCTTGCCGCAGCCTGGCGGCCCGGCGAGCAGGACGCCGCGCGGGATGCGACCACCGATGCGCGTGAAGCGGCCGGGGTTCTTCAGGAACTCGACGACCTCGCGTACCTCGTCCTTGGCTTCCTGTGCACCGGCTACATCATCGAAGGTGACGCCGGTGTGGTTCTCTTTGTTGTAGAGCGTTGCCCGACTGCGGCTGAAGCTCATCACGCCGGCACCGCCGCCCTGGTTGCGCATCTGGCGCATGAAGATCATGAACACCAGGAAGATCAGGATCCACGGACCCCAGAAGATTAGCAGGGAGCCAAAGGTGGTGTCCGCGCGACTGTGCTGGGTGCCTTGGCCTGGCGTGATATCGAATGTCAGGCTCTCGATCGGCGTACCCGCAGCAGCGAGGTCGGCCTTGAGGCTCATGATCTCGCCGGCATCGCGCACTTCGAACCAAACGGAACCGGCCCTCAGATCGGCCAGGTTTTCGTCGGCGAGGGAGCCCCAGTTGTCGCCCGCGAGGGCGGTACCGCGCACCAGCAGCACGTCGGTCTGGATACGCGAGGTGTAGCGCGCTTCACTGCCTTCGGTGACGGGCTGGCTGTCTTCCTTGGTACTGGTGAGGTGCCTCACGAGCTCCGGTTGGAAGAGCTTGCGCTCGCGGGCCATGGCGAAGGCCTCGGCTGGGATCCGGCGTGGACGCGGTTCGGCGTTGATCTGCTGGATGTGGCTCTCGAGACCTTCCAGGTGGGCGAAGCTCACGTGGAACGGCAGCTTCTCTCCACCGGAGAGCACGCCGATCACCTCGTTGCTGCCCTTGATCTCAACGTTCTCAATGCGGCCCGTGTAGAGACTCCACCAGAACTCGTCCTGGGTCATCTTGCGCGGGCGTTGCAGATGGGAACTGCCAAACGCGACCAGAACCACCACGAGGATGGTCAGGAATAGGAAGAAGGGCCCGAAGGGGCGTTGACGGCGATCGCGATCGCCTTGGGGAGTGGGACTCTCCGGCATAGCTTATCTATCGCCCGGTGAGGGTTAATCCTCCAGGGCTCGTGCCCTCCGAAGCGATGCTCTAATTGTAATAGCACCGGGGTTCCCGGTGCTAGCGCTGGACTGGCCTCGTGGGCCGGACTTGGTGAGGCCCGCCGTGAGGGGGGCTAGATGAGGATACGTTGGGGATACGGACGTGGTACTGAGACCGTGGGCTAGGTTCCGGTGTGTTTACGCTCTGCCAGGACGAAGAGCTCCAGTACCAGGCGTTCTCCCAAGTTATTCAAGGCTCGCCGGGCCGCTTCTTGCTCGCCACCGTTCACTCCGAAGGTAAAGCCAACGCTAATGCTGGCACGGGTGCGAGAGAGCTCCTTTCCGCCCTTGGTATCGGTCAGGCTGGATTCCACTTCGATGATGACCGCGGCCTCCTGCCATTGGTTCTCTCTTGTTCGAATGCCCGAGCGGCGCCGGTAGCCCAGGATTCGGCCGCTTATCAGGACCTGGGCCTTATCCGGGCGGACGAGTTCGGCGCCCGTACGATCACGCAGAGCGCTGGTGACCGCCGCGTGCAGCTCGCGCTCCAGATCAGGTAGGGGACTGTCGTTGGCAAAGAAACTTACACCGACCTTGTGCTGCCCTTCCGGGAGCACCAGACCCATTCGGTAGCCGCAGGCCGAGAGGGCCAACAGGCCAGCCAGTAGCAGGCCGCGAGCCATCACGAGCGCTCCTGCGGTTGCATGGCCGTGGTCTCCTCTAGCAGCTTCCTGGCCTCTTCCAGTTGGCCCGGATTCTCGGCCTCCTGGGCGATGGTCATGGCGCGCCGGGCGTGAAATTCTGCTCCCGTGGGATTCCCAACCGTGCGATAGAAGCGTGCCACGAGCAGGTCGTTGTCAGCCAGGCGACCTAGAGCGTCGTGCAGCAGGGTCTCCACTTCGGGGCGGAGCGGGTGATCAGGGTAGTTGCCTAGCCAGATTTCCAGCTCCTCTCGAGCGGTTTGCATGAGCGTGCGGTCGTACTCCGGACTGGTCAGCCGGTCGAGGCGCAGGCGCGGAATGGCCGCTTGGGAACCGGCTAGGCGCCAGTCCTCCGGGAAGTAGAGGATCAGGTCTTCGTGACGCTGTTGGGCGAGCAGGTACTCTCGGCTTTCCTCATACAGGCCAGCAAGGGTTACCAGGGCCTCGGGGCCACTGCTGTCCGAGGGGTATTCGGTCACCAGGTATTCGAGGATCTGCGGGGCCAGGGCGCGGTACGTGAAGAAGAACCCATAGCTGTCCGGATCGTTGGCCAGGGACAGGCCCGCCTTGGCAAGCAGGGCGCCGGCTTCCGTGCGCTGGCTATGTAGGGGGAAGCGCTCGTCGAGGCTGCGCAGGTGGCGGAAGCACTTGACGCGCTCCCCTTGGGCCAACCAGATGCGCGCGGCACTGACGCCGGCTCGTACGGCCAAGCGCCGGGCGACCTCGAGCTCCGACAGCTCCTTGAGTGCCTCGGGGTCCTCAGCGGCCGATTCCAGTTCCTCGATGCGGCGCTCGACCACATTTTCGAACTCGCGCTGCAGGCGGGTGCGCAGGCCGTGTTCCAGCCCGGGCGTTTCCACAGCAACCCGCAGGCGTTCCGTTGCGGTTTCGGGGCCGTCGGCCTGATCCAGCTCCGCACGGGCCAAATCGATGGCGCCAGGCACCTCGGCGGGGGTCAGGCTCTTGGGTACGTCGGGCCGCCGGCGGCCAGAGCTACAAGCGCTGACGGCAAGGGCCATGGCGAGGGTCAGGACCAGGCGAAGTCGCGGGGCGGGCATCAGTGGGCGTGGGTGGACGGTGGTGTTGGACGCGGCGCGTTGCGATTGGCGGCCGTCAGGAAGCTGCGTTGGCTCTTGAGCCGCGCGTCGAGTTGGTAGTCGAGGAAGCGCGAAACCAGGTCGAGGCAGCGTGTGCGGAGTTCGACGCCGAGCTCCGGTGAGCAGGGGCCGGCGGCGGCACGGACGGTCGCTTCGAGAACGGCCACCGGTAGGGTACCTACGCGCCCCCCTCCTCGTCGCGTCTCGCTTGCGCAGTCCGTGCAAAGCCTTCCCCCGGCTCCCGCGGAGAAGGCTGCGCGGAGGCCCTCCGGATCCACCGCTGGGGCCGCTCCTGCACAGGACGCACAGACCCTCAGGGCCGGCGCGATGCCGATCTGGGCCAGGAATTGCAGCTGGAAGCGCAGCAGGATGCTATTGCCGGCCTCTTCGCCCTGCTCGAGCTGATCGAGGGCGCGCTCAGCCAGGTCGTAGAGGCCCGTATCGACGCGGCCCTGGGGCGACGCCAGATCCAAGAGCTCGAGGATTGCGCTGCCGGCGCCGAAGGCTTCCAGGTCGAGGGGCAGGCGCCGTCGGCGCTGCACTAGATCGCCCTCGGCCAGGGGATCCAGATCACGGCCAGGCCGCGTGGTCCAACTCAGCTCCAGACTGTGGAAGAGATCGAGCACGCAGAAGAAGCGCGAGGTACGCCGGTAGGCGCCCTTGGCTAGGAGGTGCACGCGGCCGTGGCGCCGGGTGAAGGCGTGCACCACAAGTGAGGACTCACCGTAGGGCGTGCGGCGCAGTAGCAGCGCGCGATCCTTAAGGCGTGCCATGGGCCTATTAGGCTTTGCGCGCGGGCTGCACGCTGATCTTGAGTACGCGCCGGTCGCTGGCTTCGAGCACGCGGTAGCGGGTTCCTTCGTGGAGGAACCCCTCGCCCTGCTTGGGCAGATGTCCGAGCTGTGCCAGGACGAAACCACCTAGGGTCTCGAAGTCCGACTCCTCAGGAATGTCGAGCTCAAGACTCTCGTTGACTTCGGAGACGTGCAGGCCGGCGGGCACTTCGTAGACACCACCGTCCAGGGTTCGAATGGCATCCTCCGGCGGGTCTTCCTTGTCGGGGAACTCACCGACGATTTCCGCTAGAACGGCCGTTAGGGTGACCAATCCGGCAGTCCCGCCGTATTCGTCCAAGATCACAGCGACCTTTTGCTGGCGCGCTCGGAATTCCTTGAGCAAGTCTGCAACCGGTTTGGTTTCGGGCACCAGGAAGGGCGGGCGCAGGATGTTTCGCAGGTTTGCTTCCTGG